>JBHJOJ010000233.1:0-10759 GCA_050329835.1 Kineosporiaceae bacterium
TCCAGGACACCCCGTTCCACGACACCCCGTTCCACGACACCCCGTTCCACGACACCCCGTTCCACGACACCCCGTTCCACGACACCCCGTTCCACGACACCCCGTTCAGCGGGGGGGCCGACCAGGCGGTGCGCGCCGAGCCCGTCGGCGTGGACGTGAACTCACCCACGAGCACCTCTCCGTCGACGATCACATGCCGGGACCCGCGTGCCGCTTCGAGGGATCCCGAGCCGTCGGACGGCGCCCATGTCTGCAGGCTGTCGGGCGGGACCGGGGCGACGACGGCGGCCGCCACGTCCACCAGTCCGCGGCCGAGCCGCTGCTCGTGACCCAGAGGGCGGGCCGTCGTTCGGAGCAGCGACTTGACCTCGTCCGGGGTGAGCGACGGGCGGGCCTCCAGCAGGAGAGCGACCGCGCCGGCAACCACCGCGGCGGCCTGCGAGGAGCCGGTCCCCTTGAAGCGGAGGTCGTCGACGTAACCCTCGGGGTGGAGCCGGTCGGCACGGCTCCCTGGCGCGCGAAGGCTCTCGATGCTGCGGCCGGGCGCCGCGATGTCGGGGTTCCGCACCCCGTCCCCGGCGGACGTGTCCGCCAGCGGGACCCAGCCGTCGGTGCCGAGCTCAGCGCCGCCGACCGCGATGACGAACGGGTCCGAGGCCGGGTTGTCGAGACGCGAGGCATCCGGCCCGGCGTTCCCGGCCGCGACCACGACCACGATCCCGGCCTGCCATGCCCGCTCCACGGCCGCCGCCAGCGGGTCGACCTCGTAGGGCTGATCGGCGTCCGTGCCGTAGCTGAGGCTGAGCACGCGGATCCCGAGTTCCTCGCGGTGGGCGACGACCCAGCCGATGGCGTCGATCACCTGCGAGACGTCGACGGCGCCGTGGCGGTCGCCGACCTTGACCGACACGAGGCCGGCCCCGGGCGCGATCCCCGCGAAGCCGTCGTCGACGCCGTCGCAGCCACGGCCGGCGACGATCCCGGCCATGTGGGTGCCGTGACCGAAGCCGTCGCGGTGCCGCAGGCTGGGCATGGTCGCCTCGGGCGTGAGGTCGACGAGAGCGGCGATCTTGTCGTGGTCACCCAGGGCGGCCACCGGGGCGATGCCGGTGTCGACGACGGCGACGGTGACCCCGGCGCCGGTGATCCTACCTTCGTGGAGGTCGGCGGCCCCGATCTGAGCGGAGACCAGGCGGAGCGAGCCGACCGGCTCGGCCGGGCCGGCGTCGTCGGCCGTCGAGGTCGGGGCGGCGGGAAGGACGGTGGCGTGTTCCATCATGCGGTCCCTTCGTCGGCTCGGCCGGACGGCCGAGGTATTGCGCGCCGAGCTCATCGGCGCTCCATTCATGAAACCACCGTTCGGGAAAGCAGCGGTACACGGCGCCGTCGTGCGATAGCCGCGTCTCGATGCCGGCGTGCCTCCTGGCACCCCGTCGCCGGCCGTGGCCGGCCGTGCCGGTGACGACCGTGGCAGCGGCGTCAGCGCTGCTCACACCGCTGGCACGGGGGAGGCGGGTGGCGGGAGCGCCGGCGTGATGTACCGGACCCCGGAGCCGGCGGGAATAGCCGGAGATACCGACGACAAGCATTCACGGGCAATTCTTCAACAAATGATCCAGGCCCGTCGGATACGACTGGCGGCCGACGAGGGGGGCCACCGGTACACCCAGGCCGACCCCCATGCGGCCCTCGCTCGCCGTCGCCCGCGCCAGACGAGTCGACGGCTGTGACGGTCCAGGTCAGGAGGGAGGACGCCGCCGCGGCGACCGGGCGCACGACCACACCGAACGACGGTCACCTGGAGTCACGTCAGTCACCCAGGGTGAGACAACCACCCGAACGGGCGGGCATATCCGGCTGAATCGGGCGTCGCCGCCGACGGACCGGCGGCCCCGTGGCCTCCGGGGAGCGCGAGCGGGTGACGGGAATCGAACCCGCACTATCAGCTTGGGAAGCTGATGTTCTGCCATTGAACTACACCCGCGCCGGGGGACCAGGCGTCGCCGCCCGGGCTCGCCGGAGCACTCTACGGCACGCCTGCGCGCCACGCCCAACCCCGGCGGCCGGACCCCCTTGTCAGAGGTTACCCGTCGGTAGCATCCTGGGGCTACCAGTGGGTAACCGGGGTCCGCCCGGGCCGACGCCGACGTCAGGAGCACTCCGTGGGGCACTACCGCAGCAACCTCCGCGACATCGAGTTCAACCTGTTCGAGGTCTTCGGACGGGACGCGGTCCTCGGGCAGGGCCCCTACGGCGAGGTCGACGCCGACACGGCCCGCGAGATGCTGGCCGAGGTCGCCCGCCTCAGCGAGGACGACCTGGCGACGAGCTTCGCCGAGGCCGACCGCAACCCCCCGGTCTTCGACCCGGACGCCCACGTCGTCCGCGTCCCCAAGGGATTCGCCGCCGACCTGCAGGCCTGGACGGACTCGGAGTTCTGGCGCATGGAGCTGCCGGCCGAGCTCGGCGGCACCGTCGTCCCGCCGAGCCTGCGGTGGGCCGCCGCCGAGATGGTCCTCGGCGCCAACCCGGCGGTGTTCATGTACTCGTCCGGCTTCGCGTTCGCGCACAGCCTCTACCGGCTCGGGACCCCGGACCAGCAGCGCCTGGCCCGCCTCATCGTCGACCGGCGATGGGGCGCCACGATGGTCCTGACCGAGCCCGACGCGGGGTCGGACGTCGGGGCCGGCAAGGCGAAGGCCGTGCAGCAGCCCGACGGGACCTGGCACATCACCGGCGTCAAGCGCTTCATCACCGGCGGCGAGCACGACCTGTCTGACAACATCGTCCACTACGTCCTCGCCCGGCCGGAGGGCGCCGGCGCCGGGACCAAGGGACTCAGCCTCTTCATCGTGCCGAAGTACCACGTGACCGACCTCGACACCGGCGAGCTCGGCGCCCGCAACGGCGTCTTCGCGACGAACGTCGAGCACAAGATGGGCCTCAAGGTGTCGACGACGTGCGAGATGCGCTTCGGCGAGGTCGACGGCATCCCCGCGGTGGGCACGCTGCTCGGCGACGTCCACGACGGGATCCGCCAGATGTTCCACATCATCGAGTACGCCCGGATGCTCGTGGGTACCAAGGCGATCTCGACCCTGTCGACGGGCTACCTCAACGCCCTCGACTACGCCCGCAACCGGGTGCAGGGACCCGACATGACCCGCATGACGGACAAGGCCTCGCCGCGGGTGACGATCCTCCACCACGCCGACGTCCGCCGGTCGCTCATGCTCCAGAAGGCGTACGTCGAGGGCATGCGCGCCCTCATCGCGTACACGGCGACCTGGCAGGACTCCGCGTACGCGGCCCTGCTCGAGGGCCGGCAGGACGACCTGGCCGACCGCGTCAACGACCTGCTGCTCCCGCTCGTCAAGGGCTGCGGCTCGGAGCGGGCGTGGGTCCTGCTGGGGTCGGAGAGCCTCCAGACCTTCGGCGGCTCGGGCTACCTCCAGGACTACCCGGTGGAGCAGTACGTCCGCGACGCCAAGATCGACACGTTGTACGAGGGCACCACCGCCATCCAGGGCCTCGACTTCTTCTTCCGGAAGATCGTCCGGGACGGCGGCGTGGCCCTGGGGCACGTGGCCGGCGAGATCCAGGCCTTCGCCGGCGCCGGTGGCGACGACGCACTAGCGGCCGAGCGGCAGCTGCTGGGCCGGGCGCTGGGCGACGTGCAGGGCATCCTCGCCGTGATGGGTCAGGCCGCCGCAGCCTCGGACGCCCGCACCGCAGGTGACGCCGCCGATCCGCGCGAGCTCTACAAGGTCGGGCAGAACAGCACCCGCCTGCTGCTCGCGGCCGGGGACCTGGTGGTCGGCTGGCTGCTGCTGCGACAGGCCGAGGTCGCGGCGGCAGCCCTGCAGGGCGAGGTCGGTGACGCGGACCGGGACTTCTACACGGGCAAGATCGCGGCCGCCCGGTTCTTCGCCCGTCAGGTCCTCCCTCGGCTCACCGCCGAGCGGACGATGGCGGAGGCCGTCGACAACGACCTCATGGAGGTGCCGGAGGCGGCCTTCTGAGCCCGGTCCGGGGACCCCGGCGCGACGTCGGCACGTCGGCGCGCCACGCTGGCACGGGGAATGCGACGCTGTAGTTGACAGTTCAACTCAAGCGTTCGATCGTCCTCGCGGCAGCCGTCCCCGGCCGCCCGCCACCAGGAGGGAACACGCATGACCGCCACGTTCGACCCCGCCCCCACCGGGGCCGTCACGGACCTCCCCGGCACCTACTCCGTCGACGTCAGCCACAGCCGCCTCGGCTTCCAGGCCCGCCACGCCATGGTGACCAATGTCCGCGGCCACTTCGACCAGTTCGAGGGGACGGCGACCCTGGACCAGGCGGACCCGTCGAACTCCTCGGCGGAGTTCACCATCCAGGTCGCCAGCATCACCACCTCCAACCAGCAGCGCGACGACCATCTGCGCAGCGGCGACTTCTTCGACGTCGCCACCCACCCCTCGATGACGTTCCGGTCCACCTCCGTCCAGCGGACCGGGGACGACACCTACCAGGTCAGCGGCGACCTCACGATCCGCGACGTGACGAAGCCCGTGACGGTCGACCTCGAGTTCACGGGCGCCGCCAAGGACCCGTGGGGCCAGACCCGGGTCGGCTTCGAGGGCTCGGCCGTCATCAACCGCAAGGACTGGGGCCTGGTGTGGAACACCGCACTGGAGACCGGCGGCGTCCTCGTCAGCGAGAAGATCAAGATTGACGTGGAGCTCTCGCTGGTCAAGAACGCCTGACGACCGGAGCCGTGACGCGGGCGGCACCCCACCGGGGCGCCGCCCGCGGTCGCGTCACGGTCGATGGTCAGCCCCGGAAGACCTCGCCGTAGCGCTGGACGGCCGCGTCGAGCGCCCCGTCCGGCCAGTCGTCGGACGACGGGTCCGGGTCGGGCGATCCCCCCGTGAGCGGGCCCCGCAGGATGTACTTGTCGGAGCCCTCCAGCAGCGACAGCTTGCCCGCCGACTCCTCGCCCTCACCCGGGCACTCGACGGCCCAGCCGGTCGTGACCTCAGCCACGCCGTCGCCGTCGGCGTCGGACACCCGGACGGAGCCGTCGCGGAGGGACGTGCTGCCGCCGTCGCACAGCACCGGCTCGCGCATCTGGCGCTGCACCTCGGCCGCGTCGCCTTCGCCCAGCACTGACGTCACGAACAGCGTCCCCTCACCCGCCGGCGAACCCGTGGCGTCCACCTGGTCCGGCTCTCCGGTCCCGACGCTCAGCACCAGCGTCGTCGTGCCGTTCGCGTCGACCCACCGGTACGCCGGCCCGGCCGGGCGCCCGGGGGCCAGCTCGCTGCCGGCCCACGACGACGGGAGGTCCGCCGGGTCGACGGTGGTCACCGAGATGCCGTCGGCCCCCACGTCCTCCCCCTCGGCCGCGCCGGCGGCAGCGTCGCCGGCGACCCCTCCCGACGCGGCCTCGTCGGCGTCGGGCAGCAGGCCGCGGATGATCGACCCCGCGGCGAAGCCGGCCGCCACCATGACGGCGCCGGCGAGGAGCAGGACGAACAGCCAGGTGAACCACGGGGGCGAGGACGGCCGGTCGCGCGGGCGTCGCCGGGCGGGCAGCGGTGGCGCCTCGGAGGGGACTCGCGGGACGGCCTCGGTGTCCGGACCGGCGGTGGGCGGCCCCGGCGGGAGCGCGGCCGTGGCCGGCGACGACCCCTGAGGCGCCTCGGGCGACGACGGGGCGAGCGCGTCCGCCGGCAGGCCCGCGGGAACCGGGATCGCGGCGGCGACGCCGGGCGCCGGGGTGGCGTCCACCTCGGGCGGCCGCCGGTGACCCGGGACGGCCAGGTGTTCCAGGCCGCCCCGACGAGGCCGCAGGGACTGCTCGCGCACGGTCACCCTCCCCCGTCGACCCGGAGACTCGCGGACATGGACCTCGGGCATCCTCCCCTCCCGCCCGGCCGTCGGCAAAGCCGCTGGGCACCGGCGCGCCTCATCGGCTGCCCACCGCCTCGGCCTGGCTCACCCCGAGGCCCGCCGCCGCCGCGTCCAGGACCGCCATCACGGCGAGGGTGTCCGCGAGCGGCATGACCGGGCTCTCGGTCAGCCCGGCGGCCAGGCACCGGTGGACCTCGGCGAAGGTGTGGCTGTATCCGGCTCCGGTCGCGGGTGCGGTCACGACCTCGGCAGGCGCCTCGGCGTCACCGTCGCGCCGCCGCAGGACGAGCCGGTCGGGATGGTGGAACCGCGGCGGCACCTCGATCCACCCGTCGGACCCGAACACCGCGGCGGTCCCCGGCAACCGGGTGAGCAGGGACGACGAGGCCACGGCGTGCCGGTCGCCGAAGCCGAGGAGCACGGTCGACTCGGCGTCCACGCCGTTCGGGCCCAGTGTCCCGACCGCCTCGACGCGGTCGGGCGCCCCGCCGAGCACCATCTGGGCGAAGGCGACCGGGTAGACCGCCAGGTCGAGCAGGGCGCCGCCGCCGCGCTCCGGGTCCCACAACCGGTCGGTGGGATCGAACGGGCGGCGCAGCCCCAGGTCGGCCCGGACCGAGCGGACCTCGCCGACCGCACCCTCGGCGAGCAGCTCGCGCAACCGCACGACCGCCGGCTGGAAGCGGGTCCACATCGCCTCCATGCAGAACACCCCGCCCGCCCGGGCCGCCTCGACCACCTCGCGGGCGCCGGCGTGGGTGGCCGTGAACGACTTCTCGACCAGGACCGGCTTGCCGGCGGCGACGGCCGCCAGCGCGGCGACCCGGTGGTCCGGGTGCGGCGTGGCGACGTAGACCACGTCGACCAGCGGGTCCGACACCAGCTGGGCAACCGCGTCCGGGCCCGCGAACGCGGACGCCGCCCCGAACCGGTCGGCGAAGGCCCGCGCCCGCTCCGGCGAGCGACCGGCCACCGCCTGCAACGTCCCGTCCGGCACGACCTCAACCAGCTCGCGCGCCATCGCCGCCGCGATCCGCCCCGGCCCGACGAAACCCCAGCGGACCGTCGCATCCGCCGCGCCGGTCACCTCAGGTGCTCCGGGGTCCGCCACGGCAGGCCGCGGACGTGGTGGTCCAGGAAGGCCAGCACGGTCCGGTACCAGACCTCTGCGTGCTGGGGGGACAGGACCCAGTGGTGCTCGTCGGGGAAGTAGAGGAACCGGTGGGGCATGGTCCCGTCCGCCCCCTGGTGCCGCGCGGCGAGGTCCCACCACAGCCGCAGCGCCTCGCCGATGGGGACCCGGTGGTCGTCGTCCCCGTGGATCACCAGGGTCGGGGTGCGCCAGGCGTCGACGTGCCGGTGCGGCGAGTGGGCCTGCTCCATCTCGGGCGTGAGCTCCCGCCGCCAGTAGTGCGCGGCGTCCGTGGTGCCGCCGAACTGGTCGAGGGCGTAGATCGAGGCGTGGGTCACCGCGGCCGCGAACCGGTCGGTGTGTCCCAGCACCCAGTTGGTGAGGTAGCCGCCGAACGAGGCGCCCATGACCGCCTGACGTCGCCCGTCGACGCCGTCGACGCCGGACGCGGCATCCGCGACCGCGAGGGCGTCGGTGGACGGGTGGCCGCCCCACGCCCCCCACCCGCGCCGGACGAACTCCCGTCCGTACCCGGTGGACAGGGCGAAGTCGGGGATGACGACGGCATAGCCCTGCGCGGTCAGCAGCCACGGGCACCAGCGCCACATCCACTCGTTCCACGACGACAGCGGGCCGCCGTGGAGCCACAGCACCAGCGGGGCACGGCCGGCCGGCTCGGCGTCCCGGGTCGACCCGGGCCCCTCCGGCAGGCAGAGCCAGCCGCGCACCGGCGCGCCGTCGACTCCCGTGGCCGTCACCTCGGTGAGCCGGCCCGGGACGGCCACCGGTCCCACCGGGCCGGGCAGCACGGCCGGCGACTGGGCCGGCGTGACCGGGTCCAGCCACACCGGGTGCGGCGGGGCGTCGAGCGTCGACCGCAGCGCGTACACGCGCTCGCCGTCCGGCGAGACGCAGACGTCCGTGTACGCCGCCCGGTCCCCGGTCAGGCGGGTCACCGCCCCGTCGAGGCCGATCCGGAAGACCGGCCGGGCACCGTCCTCGTCCGCCGTCACCAGCAGCCCCGACCCGTCCGGCAGCCACACCGGAGCCCCGGGCCAGCGGTCCCACCCGGGCGCCGCCGGCCGCAGCCCCCCGGTGCCGTCGTCACCGTCCGCCGGGGCGCGGCCAGCGAGCGGGACGAGGCCGAGGCCGACCTCCGGGGGCTCGTGCGGCGAGGGCCGGTCCTCGACGACGACCGCGACCCAGCGCCCGTCGGGCGACACGCGCGGCTCGCGGAAGTCCCTCGCCGGGTCGTCCACGAGGGTCCGGCGCCGGCCGTCCGCGAGGTCGACGGCCACCACCGCGCTGCGCCACGAGCCCGCTGCCTCGGGAACCTGCCAGGTCGTCACGAGGACGGAGCCGTCGCCGGTGAGGTCCACGTCGGCGTGGCGCAGGCCGTGCCCTTCGTGGCCGGTGAGGCCACGCCACTCCAGTGTCTCCGGGCGGACGCCGCGGTCACCGGCCAGGGGCGCCTCGTCGAGCGGGTGCGGCTCGGGCAGCCGGGCCACCAGGAGCCGCGGCGCCCCCGGCCCCAGGTCCTCGTCCCAGTACCGGATGGGGTAGGAGTCGTGCAGCACCGCGCCGACCTTCGCCTCGCCCCGCCGGCGGCGACGCTCGCCGTCGTCGGCCTCGCCCTCGGAGTCGGGGAGGGTGTCGGCGAGCGCCACGACCACCGGAGCCTTCCGGGCCGCCGCGACCGCCGCGAACCCGCCGGCCCGCTCGGCGAGCGGGACCGCCTCGCCGACGTGGGGCAGCCGCCAGAGGGTGGCGGGCCGGTCGTCCGCGGCCGGCCTCGGCCGGCCCTGCGGGTCCGGCCGGCGGGATGTGAAGAGCACCGTCCCGTCCTCGCAGAACGCGGCGAAGGACTCCCCGTCGGGGGACGACGTGAGGCGGCGGGCCGGGCGCCGCCCGGCCGGGTCGACCTCCCAGAGGGAGGTGACGTTCCGGGTCCGCGACGCGTGCGGCACGGTGACCGAGACGACGAGCCGGGTGCCGTCCGGTGACAGCCGTAACCCGGACACCCGGGGCAGGGCGAGGAACCGGTTGACGTCGTGGAACGGCGACGCACCGGCGCCGTCCGGCCCCGGTGCGGAGGGATCGGCCGTGGCGTCGGGCCCGGTGCCGGGCGGGGCGTCGGGCGGGGCGTCGGTGGGGGCGCCGGTCACGCCGGTCATCGTGTCAGGCTCCCGGCGACCGGGCCGTGCTCCCGTCGGCGGTGTCGGCCGGCGCGGACGGCTCCACCGCGAGCCGGGCCAGGTAGGCGTTGTACGCCCCGAGCGCGGCGTCCCCGTCGCGATCGGCGGCCCGGTCGGCGCGCCGGGCCTCCCTGGTGTCCGACCGCGCCCACTGCACGGCGACGGCGATGGCGAGGACCAGGGCCGGGAGCTCGCCGAGTCCCCACGCCCAGGCGGCGCCCAGCCGCTGGTCGGCCAGCAGGTCGGCGCCCCACGGCCGGTCGGCGGCCACGACCGCGAACCAGTCGGCCGCCAGCAGGCGCTCGCCCTGCCCGAGGGCGACCCCGAAGAGGGCGTGGAAGGCGACCGTCGCGAACAGCAGGAGGATCTTGAACGGGTACGCGATCGTGCGCGCCCCGGGGTCGGCCCCGACGAGCACCCAGGCGAAGAGGTACCCGCTGGCCAGAAAGTGGACGATCATGAGCTCGTGGCCCAGGTGGGTCCGCAGCGACAGCTCGAACAGCGGGGACCAGTAGAAGGCCACCATCCCCACGATGAAGATCGCAGCGGCCACGACCGGGTGGGTGACGGTGCGCGACCACCGGGAGTGGACCGCCGCGAGCAGCCACTCGCGGGCCCCGCGCGAGGAGTCCCGGCGCGGCTGGAGGGTCCTCAGCGCGAGCAGGATCGGGGCACCTGCGACCAGCAGCACCGGGACCGCCATCGCCAGGAGCATGTGCTGGATCATGTGGGTCGAGAACGCCCATCGGCCGTAGACGGCGGGCCCGCCGCTCGTCACCCACGTCAGCAGCGCGATGCCGGCCAGGAACAGCACCAGCCGGCTCACGGGCCAGCGGTCCCCCCGGCGCCGCAGCCGCCGGTAGCCCGCGAGGTACCCGGCCGCGGCCGCCCCGCCGAGGAGCAGCCACAGGGCGTCCGGCTGCCAGCCGGTGAGCCAGCCGGCGAGGTCCGGTGCCGGGGGCACGGGGTACCCGGCGAGGATCTCGCCGGGGGTGCGGTCGGGCGGCGCCTCGGTGGTGGGAACCGGTGGCTCGGTCGTCGCCAGGGCGGCGGCGACCCCGACCACCGCGGCCATGACGAGGACCTCGCCGGCCAGCAGCCGCCGGAAGGCGGTCGGCCGCCCGGCGGCCATGGCCCGGATCGTCCAGCGCCGGTGCAGCGCCCCGGCCGCCAGCAGGAGTCCCGTGAGCAGCGCCTTCGCGACGAGCAGGGACCCGTACGGCGTGGCGAGGTCGGAGATGCCGGTGACCCGCGTGCTGGCGTTGAGCACGCCGGAGACCACCACGAGCCCGGCCGCGACCAGGGCGAGTCCGCTGTACCGGGCGACCACGGCCTCCCGGGCCTCCCCCAGCCGCCCCCTCACCAGGCCGAGGGTGGCGAGCCCGCCCACCCACACCGAGACCCCGACGAGGTGCAGCCCGAGGCTCGTGGTCGCGGTCTCGTGATTGGCTGCGCTGCCGGAGTGCCCGGCGAGCGCCGGCGGCACCAGGGCCGCGAGCGCGAGCAGGGTCGCGCCCGCGGTACCGGCGGGGCC
>JBHJOJ010000234.1:0-6489 GCA_050329835.1 Kineosporiaceae bacterium
TGCCGGTGAGGCCCAGGTGGTCGCGGAGGAAGTGGACGAGCAGGGTGCGCGGCTCGACCTCCCGCGTCACCTCCTCGCCGTTGACGGTCATCGTGACCTGCACGGGTCCTCCCTCGTCATCGGTGGGGCGCGCCGAGGGCGCGGGCGACGGACCGGCGCAGGGCGCGCCGGGTGAGCTGGTCGGCGAGGTGCCGCTTGTACTCGGCGGTCCCCCGCTGGTCGGTGACGGGGTCGCAGCCGGCGGCCGCGATCGCCCCGGCCCGGGCGAACAGCTCGTCGGAGGGGGTCCGCCCGCGCAGCTCCTCGCTCACCGCCGGGAGGTCGGTGGTGTGGGGCCCGACGGCCGCCAGCCCGATCCGGGCGTCGGCGATGGTCCCGCCGTCCAGCCACACCGCGGCGCCGGCGGACACCACGGCCCAGTCCCCGGCCCGGCGCTCGACCTTCTCGTAGGCGCTGCCCGCGCCGGGGCGGACCGGGATCCGGACCTCGACGAGCATCTCGGCGTCGCCGACCGCGGTCTCGTACGGGCCGCGGTGGAAGTCGCGCATCGGCACCACGCGGGTGCCGGCCGAGCCGCGGATCACGCAGGCGGCGTCCAGGGTCGAGCACACCGCGGACAGGTCCTCCGACGGGTCCGCCTGGCAGAGCGAGCCGCCGAGAGTGCCGCGGTTGCGGACCACCGGGTCCGCGATCACCCGCTCGGCGTCGGCGAAGATCGGGAACAGCTCGGCGAGGAGGTCCGACTCCAGCAGCTCCCGGTGGCGGGTCAGCGCCCCGACGCGGACCGCGTCGGCGCCGTCGACGGTGTCGCGGCGGATGTACGCCAGCTCCTCGCCGAGGTCGTTGATGTCGACGACGTACTCGAGGTTGGCGAGCCGGAGCTTCATCATCGGCAGCAGGCTGTGCCCGCCGGCGATGACCCGGGCGCCGTCGCCGCGCTGCTCCAGCAGCGCGATCGCGTGGTCGACGCTGGTCGCGCGCTCGTACTCGAACGGGGCCGGAACCTGCACGGGCGCCTCCAGACGTCATCGTCCGCGGTGCCCTCCGTTGGTGCGGCCGCCCCTCCCGGACGGCGGCCGGCGGGGCGACCGACATCGGGACCTTCGTCCTCGGTGGTCCCACTCGTCAAGACCCCTTAAGCGACTCCTTAGGTGGCGCCGGCACCGGTGCCGTCGGTGCCGTCGGTGAAAAGCGTCCGGACCACCATGTCGGCGGCGGCGGCGAGCCGGCGCCGGAACTGCTCGGCCGAGAGCGGTCGCTGGGAGAGCGTGAGGTTGTACAGCGAGTACACGACCTCGGCGAGCAGCGAGACCGCCGCGTCGTCGACGGACGTGCGGACCCGCCCGGTCGGGCGGGCGGCCTCGACGATGAGCTCGAGGTGGCGCCGCACGGCGTCGACGATGCGGGCGTTGAGGGCGCGGAAGGGCCGGTCGGTCAGCGCCAGCTCGGTGACCGCGTCCACGATCCCGGCCAGCGAGGGGTCGTACGGGTAAGCGGCGGCGAGCTGCTTCCGGACGTAGCCGGCGGGGTCGGCCCGGACGTCGGCGGCGTCCACCACCCCCAGGCGGGCGTAGCGCGCGAGGATGCCGTGCAGCATGGCCACCAGGAGCTGGCGCTTGTCCCGGGCGTAGAAGTACAGCGTCCCGACGCCCACCCCGGCCCGCTCGGCGATGTCCTTCGTCGTGGTCCCGGAGTAGCCCCGCTCGGCGAACAGCTCGGCGGCCGCCCGCATGATGAGGTCGCGGGTGCGCCGGGCCCGCGGCTGCTGGGGCGTCCGCGGCATCTCCTCCCCCGCGAACAGGACGGCCAGGTCGACGCCGCCGTCGCCCGGGGGCGCCGGCGGCTCCTGGGTCGTCACGGGTGTCGCCATCGGCCCTCCTCTCGGCTCCGGGTCGCGCTCGGGTCCGCCACGGCGGGCGGACCACGCCATCGTGCCCGAGCACCGTCCCGGCGGTCGGCCGGGCGCCGGCCCGGCGCGAAACCGACATCGAGTTCTACTAAAGTCCCGCCATGGTGACCACCGAGGCCCCGGCGGCCGGCCGGGTCGTCCCGCCGCGTCACCGCTCGGCCGTCGTGACCGGGGCGGCGCGGGGCCTGGGCTTCGAGATCGCCCGCGAGCTGCTGTCCCGGGGCTGGCGGGTGCGGCTCACCGACGTCGACGGCCACGCCGTCGCCGCGGCCGCGACCGAGCTCGGGGCGCCGGATCCGGGGATCCGGCTGGACGTCCGGGACGTCGCGGCATGCGCCCGGACGGCCACCGAGGCGGACGCCTCGCCGGGCGGGCTGCGGCTGTGGGTCAACAACGCCGGGGTCCTGCCCACGGGCCCGGCCTGGGAGTCGACGCCCGACCAGCGCCGGGCCGCCGTCGACGTCAACCTCCACGGCGTCATGAACGGCACCGTCGCCGCGCTCGACGTCATGCGGCCGCGCGGGCGCGGCCACGTGGTGACGGTGGTGTCGCTCGCGGGCCTGGTCGCCCCGCCCGGGCAGGCGGTCTACGCCGCCACCAAGCACGCCGCCCTGGCCTTCTCCGTCGGGGTCGCGGCGGACCTGCGGGTCGCCGGTCACCGCAGCATCCACGTCAGCGCGGTGTGCCCCGACGGGATCCGGACGCCCATGCTCACCGAGCGGCTGGCGGACCCGCACGCCGCCGCCAGCTGGTCGGGGTCGCCGCTCGACCCGGCCGCCGTGGCGCGCGTGGTGGCGGGCCACCCGGGACCTGTACCGCCGGGCGCTGCTGGTCGACCTGCCGCGGGTGCTCGCCGGCCGGTACCGCGACGTCGCGCCGACCGTGCAGACCCTGCAGCTGCACGGCGGCCGGGACCCGGTGGTCCGTCCCACGATCGCGCGCGGGTTCCGCGGCGACGCCGGCGCGTGGCGGTTCGGGGTCCTCCCCCGCTCGGGTCACTTCCCGCCCGAGGACGACCCGGCCGAGGTCGTGGCCCGGGCGCGGGGGTTCTTCAGCTCGCCGTCGCCGTCGCGAGCAGACCCGCCATCTCCCGGCGCAGGCCCTCGGGCGACGTGACGGGAGCGGTGAACGCCAGGCGGACGTCAACGTGCCCGTCCGCCCGCTCCGCGCGCAGCACGAGGCCCCGGGAGTCCAGCCCCACCGGCACCACGCGCCCGGCGGCGGCGGTCAGCCGAGGGTCGAGCAGTCCGGCGAGGCGCCGGACGGCGTCGGCGTGGTGCCGGCACAGGTGGTGCAGGTGCGCGGACTCGACGGCGGCCAGCGGGTCCGGCCCCGCGTGCCGCCACAGCTCGGCCGGCACCGCGGTCAGGGCGTCGCCGGTGACCACGAGCACGTGGTGGACGTCCAGGCCCCAGACCTCGTCGCCGGCGTCGAGGACCTGACCGACGGACGCCGCGTCCCCGCCGGTCAGGGTCACCCGGTCCCACGGCAGCAGCGGGCCCGACAGCGTCACCCGGGCGCGGACCCGCTCCCGCACCGGGACCGGCACCAGCCCCGTGACGTGGACGGCGACGTCCGCGGCCGACCCCGAGACCGCTGCCCGCCGGGCGCCGGCCAGCGGGGTCCCGGGGGTCACGCGCAGGCCGACCCGGCCGCCCGCGAGCAGGACGGGGGTCCCGTCCAGGATGGTCCCGCCGGGACCGGTCCCCGCGACGAGGACCGAGCCGGTGGCCGCGACCACGGAACGGGCCAGCACGGCCGCCGGGTCGGGACGGGACGGAGAGGCGTCGGACACGAGGAACTCCCGCTTAGGTGAGCCTGACCTCATGACGGTACCTCGATCCCGCGACGCGCGGAAGCCCGTCCCGGACGGCGGGACGCCGCGGGGGCGGCACCGATCCGGTGCCGCCCCCGCGGCGTCGTGCCGTGGTGCGCGTCGAGCGGTCAGGCCGCCTGGTATGTGAGGCAGTCGCTGACCGACCCCCCGGCGCCGATCGAGACCGACTCGGCGTGACAGGTGAGGTTCTCGTTGTGCACGCAGTCCGACCGCGAGCACGCCCCGACCGCGCCGGTGACACCGGCCTGGCCGCCACGGACCGGGGTCTCGACGAAGGTGGCGCACCGCGCGCCCGCGTCGGTCGCCGCGACGGTGACCGCCGGGGCGTGGCAACCGGCGTCGTTGAAGCTGCACGCGGTCGCGGTGCACTGGCGGACGGCGGGCATCTGGAGCATGGTCGCCATGACGGCCCCCTTCTCTCTGGTCGTTTCCGAATGACGTCGAGAAATATAGAGGACGGATTCCGGCGTCGCCATCCGGGGATTCGCCCGCTCGTTTCTCAGATAAGGCTCCCCTCACATGTCGTCATCCTTTTGTGAGGCTTTCCTCAGTGCGCCGGCGACTGGGGCCGCCCCGTCCGACTCGGGACGTGGGGCGTCCGGAGCGGGTCCCGACGTCTCCCCGGTGGCCCCGCCCGCCAGGCGCACCACCCGGTCCGCCCGGGCGGCCGCCCCTGGCCGGTGGGCGATGACGACGACCGACCGGCCGCGGGTGAGGGCGGCCACCGCAGCGTCCACCCTCTCCTCCGTGTCGAGGTCCAGGCGACCGGTCGCCTCGTCCAGCACGACCACCGCGGGGTCGGTCAGCGCTGCCCGCGCGAGATTGGCCAGCTGACGCTGTCCGGCGGACAGCGTGGTTCCCTCGGGGCCGATGACGGTGGCCAGGCCGTCGGGCAGCCCGCGCCACCACGGGCCGGCACCGACGGCGTCCAGGGCGGCGGCGACGTCGGCGTCGGGGGCCGCCGGCAGCGCCCAGCGCACGGCGTCGGCGACCGTGCCCTCGGGCACGTAGCCGTCCTGGTCGATCACGACGACCCGGCGGCGGATCTCGCCGAGGGACGCCGCCCGGAGGTCGACCCCGCCGAACGTCACCCGGCCCGACGACGGGTCGTCCAGCCGGGCGAGCAGGCGGGCCAGGGTCGACTTCCCCGCTCCCGTCGGGCCGACGAGAGCAATCCGTTCCCCGGGCGCGACGGTGACGTCCACGCCGTGGAGCACCTCCGGGCCGGCGCCGTAGCGGAACCGCACCCCCTGGGCGGCCAGCACCCCACGGGCCGGCAGGGGAGCCGGCGACGCGGCGTCGGCGACGTCGGGCGGGCGCGCCGCCAGCGCGATCACCCGGGTCAGCGCGGCGCGCGCCGCCAGCATCTCGTCCAGCCATTCGAGCAGGTCGCCGACGGGACCGAACACTGTCGCCACGGCGAGCGCGGCCCCGCTGAGCGTCCCGACGGTGACCTCGCCCCGCAGCAGCAGGACCACGCCCACCGCGAGGACGGCCGCGACCCCGCCGGCCTCCAGCAGCTCCAGGAGGGGGAACAGCCGGTTGCGCAGCCGCATGGCGGCCAGCTCGGCGCCGACGACGCCGTCCGCCGCGACCGCGGCACGGCGCCGCCAGCGCCCGGCGGCCCTGGCCTCGGAAATCACGCGGCCGGACTCCGCGATCTCGGACAGGACTCCGGCGGCGTCGGCCTCGGCGCGTTGCAGCCCGTCGTAGACGGGACGCGACGCACGGAGGAAACGGACGGCCGGCGGCAGGCCGAGCAGGACGACCGGTGCCACTGTGAGCGCGAGCCACGGCTGGAGCACGACCAGCGCGGCGAGCCCGGCGACGGTGAGGGCGACCGCCCGGACGACGGCCGGCACCCCTTCCCGGGCGGCGACGGAGAGGGTGTCGACGTCACCGGTGAGCCGGGTGAGGACGTCGCCGCGGGTCAGCCCGCGCACCACGCGCGGTGCCATCCCGAGCGTCCCGGCGACGGCATCCCGGCGCAGGTCGTGCAGCATGCGCTCGCCGACGGTGGCGGTCACCCGGCCGAGCAGAGCCACGGTCAGCGAGCCGGCGACGGTGACGCCGAGGACCGCGAGGGCGGTCGGCCACACCGCGGCCACGCCGCGCCCGCCGAGGACGGCGTCGACGCCGTCCCGCGTCAGCAGGGGCACGGCGAAGGCCGCGGCCGTGGTGACGAGGACGAGGCCGACGGCCGGCCCCAGCCCGCCGCGGTGCCGGCGCAGCGCCGCCGTCACCGCCCGCCGGACCTCACCGCGCGGGGGCGGTGGCAGCACCGGGAAGAGCGGCGTCGGCGACCCCGGCGACGGCTGCCGCGGGAGTTGCGTCGGCTCGCTCACCGCACCACCGCCGTCGTCCCCCGCGGCACCACCGGGCCCGGGCACCCGCCGTCACCGGTCACGAGCCGGCCGGCCTCGAGGCGGAGCACCCGGTCCGCCGCCGCGACGACCGCGGGCCTGGACGTGACGGCGAGCACGGTGCGCCCCGGCAACCGACGGAAGGCCGCGACGACCGCTGCCTCGGTGCCGGCGTCCACGGCGCTCGTCACGTCGTCCAGGACGAGCACCGACCGCGCGGCCAGTAGCGCCCGGGCCAGGGCGACCCGCTGCCGCTGGCCTCCGGAGAGGGTGTAGCCGCGCTCGCCGACCACCGTGTCCCAGCCGGCCGGCAGGTCGGCGGCGACGGCCGTGGCCGCCGCGACGTCGGCCGCCGCGAGGAGGCGGTCGTCCGGCGCGTC
>JBHJOJ010000235.1:0-6696 GCA_050329835.1 Kineosporiaceae bacterium
CCGGCCAGCAGGCCGGCCCCGCCGTCAATCGTCGCGGCGCCGCCGAGGCCGACCACCACGCGCCGGGCGCCCGCACCCACCGCAGCCAGCAGCAGCCGCGCGACCCCGATGGTCGAGAGCGCGGCCGGGTCGGCCTCGCCCGCCTGCTCGCCGACGGCGCCCCCGGGGAGCAGGGACGACCCGCAGGCGTGGGCCGACTCGACGTAGGCCGTCGGCGACGTCCCGGACCCGGGGACCAGCAGGACCTCGGCCGGCACCGGCCGGCCCCCCGGATCCTCGGTGATCACCGGCAGGCGCTCGCCGCCGAGGGCGGCGTGCAGGACCTCCAGGAAACCCGGCCCGCCGTCCGACAGCGGCAGCACCCGCACGACGTCGTCCGGGGCGGTGCGCCGCCAGCCCTCGGCGATCGCTGCGGCCGCCTCGCCCGCCGTCAGAGTGCCGGTGAAGCAGTCGGGGGCCACGAGCACGCGCACGACGACACCGTGCCACGCAGGATCCGGACGGACGGGCTGGGGATCGGCACGACCGGGACGGGCTACCCTCGCGCCATGGCACGACGTGGCGCGGCGGAGGCCGAGGCGGAGCCGCCCGCCGCCGGGGACGACACGTCGACCGGGAAGGGACGGCCCACGCCCCGCCGGTCCCAGGCGGAGGCCGCCGGCCGCCGGCCGCTGGTCGGCGGCTCGCAGGACAAGGCGCGCGCCCGCGAGCAGCGGCGGGAGTCCTGGACCCGCACCCAGGAGGCCTACCGCACCGAGGACCAGCGCTTCCTTCCGCTGCGGGACCGGGGCGAGGCCCGCCGCTACATCCGGGACCTCGTCGACGGCCGCCGCAACGCCGGGGAGTACTTCCTGCCCGCCGCGCTGGTCGTGCTCCTGCTCGGGGTGCTGCCCTACGCCGTCACCGTGACGATCTCCGCCGTCGGGATGTACACGATCCTCGGCGTCGTGCTGCTGGACTCCTTCCTCGTGTTCCGCCGGGCCAAGGCCAGCGTCCGCGAGCGCTTCGGGGACCGGGTCGCGGCCGAGCGGGGCCTCGGGACGTACGCGGTCGCCCGGGCGCTGCAGATGCGGCGGATGCGGCGTCCCTACCCGCAGGTGAAGCACGGCGGAAAGCCGCGCTGACCCGAGCGCCGGCTCACTCCGCCACCGGGTGCAGGCTCATCGGTCCGTAGACGACCCGGTCGTCGGCCACCAGCGTCACCGTGTCGACGCCGCCGGCGACCAGGTCCCGCCAGAACTCCCCCACCCACGACTCGGCGTCGGCCTGGGACGGGAAGCGGGGCGACGGCTCGGCGGCAGCGGTGACGGGCCGGCCCTCGGGGTCCCCGTACCGCCAGTGCCAGGTGTGGGTCGGCGGCATCGGCTCGGCCAGCCCGGGCACCGGGACCGGGCTCCCCGGCGACCCGTCGGGCCGGGCCGGCGGCGGCGAGCCGCCGGAGCCCCCACCGGCGAGGTCGCCACCCGGGACGGTCACGGCACCGACGGTACCGCCGAACCGCGACAATGACGCCGTGAGCGAGTCGCAGGCCGCCGTCGACCCCGGCGCACCGCCGCCCGGCGCGACGGACCCGGCCGGGCCGGCCGGAGCCGAGGCGGAGCCGGCGGGCCCGGAGGCCGCCGGACCGGCCGGTGTCGCCGGGCTGCGGGACCGCTCCCGGCAGGTGCGGGTGCCCAGCCGGTCCGCCGAGTACGACGCGCGCCGACGGCTGGCCGGCCTGCTGCTGCCGCCCGGACACCTGGGCTCGCACGCCGACCTCGCCGTCTGGTGGGCCGGTGTCAGCGGCTCCTGCCCGGGGCCGGCGCCCGACCGGGCGGCCGTGGTGGTGCTCGCCGCCGACCACGGGATCGCGGTCCGGGGGGTGTCCGCGCTGCCTCTCGGCTGGACCGCGGTCGCCGCCCGGCGCCTCACCGCCGACGACGGGGCGCTGGCCGGTGCCGCGGCCGCGGCCGGCGTGCCGGTCCGGGTTGTCGACGTGGACGTCGCCGGCCCGGCGGGTCCGCGATCACGACCCTTCGACACCGGTCCCGCCCTGGAGGCGACCGGCCTCGACGACGCCGTCGACCACGGCCGGTCCCTGCTCGCGGAGCTGGCCGGGGACCACTCGCTCGTCGGCGTCTCGTCGGTCGGCGTCGGGGGGACCGCCGTCGCGGCCGCTCTCCTCGGCTCGGTCCTCGACCGCCCCGCGGTGTCGGTGGTGACCCGGGGCAGCGGCATCGACGACCTGGCCTGGATGCGCAAGACGGCGGCCCTGCGCGACGGGCTGCGCCGCGCCCGGCTCGCCGGGGTCGGCCCGGCGTCACCGGCCGCGGACCACTTGCTGCACCTCGGCTCGGTCGACGCCGCCGTCCTGGTCGGGATCCTCGTCGAGGCCGCCGCCCGCCGGGTCGGGGTGGTCGTCGACGGCCCGGTGGCGGCCGCCGGCGCCCTCCTCGCCCAACGCGTCGCGCCGACCGCACGGCACTGGTGGCTGGGCGTCGACGCGACCGAGCCCCTCACCCGGCAGGTCTGGGAGGAGATCGGGGTGGCGCGCGTCGCCACCCCCGCCGAGGGGGGCGGCCTGGGGGCCGTCCTCGGGGTGACGGCGGTCCGGGCGGCCGCGGCGGTCCTCGCCTCGGCGCCGGCCGACCGGGCATGGGCGGCCGGGGCCCCGTAGGCTAGCGCTTCGTGCCCTCCCGGAACCCCGGCGTCAGCGACCCGACCCTGCGCCCCGCTGCCCCCCCGCTCGAATGGACCCCGGCCGGACTGCGCCGGGAGGCCGGCGCTCCGGGGGTCACCGCGGCCACCGAACCGGTCGCGGGACTCGCCGTGGACGCGGTCGTCGTGGGGATGCACGGCGACGGCGAGGCGGGGCCGCGGGTGGCGGTGCCGGACGCCCTGCCCGCCGGGGCGGTCGCCGCACTCGAGGCGGCGGCGCGCAGCATCCGGTTCGCCGCCAAGGCGCGCGAGACGGTTCGGGTGCCCGCGCCCGAGGGGATGCCGGGCGACGTCGTGGTCCTCGCCGGGCTGGGGCGGTCCGGCGACGGCGGGGGCGCCGAATCCGCCGCGCTGCGCCGGGTGGCGGGCGCGGCCGTCCGCTCACTCGCCGGCGCGACCGGGATCGCCGAGGTCGCTCTCGTGCTGCCCGCCCCCGACGCGGCGGCGGTCCGGGCGGTCGCCGAGGGCGCCCTGCTGGGCGGCTACTCGTTCACGTGGTACCGGACCCGCGCCGATGCCGGCGCCGACGACGCGGAGGCCGTCGCCGAGCCGCCCGCGATCCGACGGATCCACCTCGACACCACCGCCGCCCGGGGGGCCGGGTCGTCCCGCCCGGACGCCGAGGCGGCGGTCGCGTCCGCCACCGTGGCGGCCGAGTCGGCGTGGCTGGCGCGGGACCTGGTCAACCTGTCGCCGGTCGACCTGTCCCCCCCGACCTTCGCCGAGGCCGCCCGGACGGTCGGCGCCGGGGCCGGCTTCGACGTGGCCGTGCTCGACGAGCAGGCGCTCGTCGAGGGCGGCTACGGGGGCCTCCTGGCGGTCGGCGCCGGCTCGTCACGACCCCCCCGGCTGGTCGTGTGCGAGTACCGGCCCCGCCGGGCGCGGGCCCACCTGGCGCTCGTCGGCAAGGGCATCACCTTCGACTCCGGGGGCCTGTCGCTCAAGCCGCCCACCGCCATGCCGGCGATGAAGGGCGACATGGCGGGAGCAGCCGCGGTGCTCGCGGCCGTCGCCGCCGCGGCGCGGGCCGAGCTCCCGGTCCGGGTGACCGGCTACCTCGCCCTCGCCGAGAACATGCCCTCGGGGACCGCCCAGCGCCCCAGCGACGTCATCCGGATCCGCGGCGGCCGGACGGTCGAGGTCCTCAACACCGACGCCGAGGGCCGCCTGGTGCTGGCCGACGGCATCGTCGCGGCCTTCGAGCAGCAGCCCGACGCCGTCGTCGACGTGGCCACGCTCACCGGCGCCGCCGTGGTCGCGCTGGGCCCCCGCACCACGGGCCTGTTCGGGACCGACCAGGCACTCGTGGACCGGATCTCGGCCGCCGGGCGGGACGCCGGGGAGGCCTCGTGGGCGATGCCGCTCGCCGAGGACCTGCGCCCCGGCCTGGACTCGTCCGTCGCCGACATCGCCAACATCTCGGGCAAGCGCGACGGCGGGATGATCTCGGCGGCGCTGTTCCTGCGGGAGTTCGTCCCCACCGACGGCGACGGCGGCCGCCGGCCGTGGGCCCACCTCGACGTCGCGGGGCCGGCCTTCCACGAGTCCGGGGCGGAGGACATCACGCCCAAGGGCGGGACCGGCGTCCCGGTCCGCACGCTCATCCGGCTGGTGGAGTCGTACCGCTGACGGAGATCGCCGACCGCCTGCACATCCCCCGGGAGACCGGTCCCCGCCGGGGCGGCGGAGCGGAGGGACGGCGCGAGCCACCGCGCCCCGCCCGGCCGGTGGTGGTCGACTAGGGTCCTGAGGGCGGCGCCGTCAGCCGGGACGTCGACCACCATGACGCGAGGAGTGCTGGCACGTGACCACAACGGCAGGCAACGGCGACGACTACGACCTCGTCGTCCTGGGCGGCGGCAGCGGCGGGTACGCCGCGGCCCTGCGGGCGGCGCTGCTGGGCATGCAGGTCGCCCTCGTCGAGCGCGACCTGGTCGGGGGGACCTGCCTGCACCGCGGCTGCATCCCCACCAAGGCCCTGCTGCACGCGGCCGAGGTCGCCGACGAGACGCGGCACGCGGCCAAGGTCGGCGTCCAGGCCTCGTTCGGGGGCATCGACATGGCCGGCGTCAACAAGTACAAGGACGGCGTCGTCCAGAAGATGTACAAGGGCCTCACCGGCCTCGTGAAGTCCCGCGGCATCGACGTCGTCGAGGGCGAGGGCCGCCTCGTCGACCCCTCGACCGTGGTGGTCGGGGACCGCCCGGTGCGGGGACGCCACGTGGTGCTGGCCTCGGGGTCGTACGCCCGCTCGCTGCCGGGGCTGGAGGTCGGCGGACGGATCGTCACCAGCCTCGAGGCGCTCCAGCTGGACGAGGTGCCGCGGTCGGTGATCGTCCTCGGCGGCGGTGTCATCGGCGTCGAGTTCGCGAGCGTCTGGCGGTCCTTCGGCGCCGAGGTCACGATCATCGAGGCCCTGCCCCGGCTGGTCGCCGGCGAGGACGAGGCCGTGTCGGCGGCCTTCGAGCGCGCCTACCGGCGCCGCGGCATCAAGGCCCGCACGGGCGTCCGCTTCGCCGGCGCGACCCAGGACGACTCCGGCGTCACCGTCACCCTCGAGGGCGGCGAGACGCTGCGCGCGGACCTCCTGCTGGTCGCCGTGGGCCGGGGGCCGGTGACCGAGGGCCTCGGCTACGACGAGGTGGGCGTCCGCCTGGACCGCGGCTTCGTGCCCACCGACGAGCGGCTGCGGACCAACGTCCCCGGGGTGTTCGCGGTCGGCGACATCGTTCCCGGGCTGCAGCTCGCCCACCGGGGCTTCCAGCACGGCATCTTCGTGGCCGAGGAGATCGCCGGCCTGCACCCCGCCCCGATCCTCGAGACCGGGATCCCGCGGGTGACGTACTCCGAGCCCGAGGTCGCCAGCGTCGGGCTCACCGAGGCCCAGGCCCGGCAGCAGGTCGGCGAGGACCGCATCGACACCGTCGAGTTCACCCTCGGCGCCAACGGCAAGAGCCGGATCCTCGACACCCAGGGCTTCGTCAAGCTCGTCCGGGAGAAGGACGGCCCCGTGGTCGGCGTCCACGCGATCGGCGCCCGGATGGGCGAGCAGGTCGGCGAGGCGCAGCTGATCGTCAACTGGGAGGCGTTCCCGGAGGACGTCGCCGCCCTCGTGCACGCCCACCCGACCCAGAACGAGGCCATGGGCGAGGCGCACCTCGCGATCGCCGGCAAACCGCTGCACATCCACGACTGACCACCGACGGCGAGCGCGACGGGTCGAGCCCGACCGAGCAAGGAGACGAGGCATGTCGCACCAGGTCCAGATGCCGCAGCTGGGCGAGAGCGTGACCGAGGGGACGATCACCCGCTGGCTCAAGCAGGTCGGCGACCACGTCGAGGTGGACGAGCCGCTCGTCGAGGTGTCGACGGACAAGGTGGACACCGAGATCCCCTCGCCGTTCGCCGGGACCCTCCAGCGGATCCTCGCGGCCGAGGACGAGACGGTCGCCGTCGGCGCCGACCTCGCGGTCATCGGCGACGGCTCCGACGGCGGGGACGGCGCCGGCGGGGACGCCGCGGCCGCCGGTGAACCCTCCGCCGTCCCGGACGCCCCACTCCCGGACGCCCCCGCCGCGGACGCCCCCGCCCAGGCGGCTCCGGAGCCCGTCGCGGCCGCGGGGTCCGCGACCGCGGCTCCCGGTCAGTCGGCCGACGGGCCCGCGGGCGGTGCCGACGGGGCGACCGACATCACGATGCCCGCGCTCGGGGAGTCGGTCACCGAGGGGACGATCACCCGCTGGCTGGTCCGGGTCGGTGACACGGTCGCGGTCGACCAGCCGATCCTCGAGGTGTCGACGGACAAGGTCGACACCGAGATCCCGTCGCCCGTCGCCGGCGTCGTCCGCGAGATCGTCGCGGCGGAGGACGAGACCGCCGCCGTCGGGGCGGTCCTGGCGCGGATCGGCGGGGCGGGGAGCGGCACCGGCGGCGAGGCCGGCGCCGGGAGCGACGCGGCGCCGGCTGAGGCACCGGACGCCCGGCCGGCCCCGCAACCCT
>JBHJOJ010000236.1:0-18720 GCA_050329835.1 Kineosporiaceae bacterium
GCCCGCCGCTCCGGTCGCGGCCGGCGTCATCGCCCGGCCAGCCGGTCGAGAGTCGAGCGGTCCAGGCCCGTCGCGGCAAGGGCCTCGGCCTGCTCGACCGCCCCGCAGTCCACCCCGCGCAGCACGGCGCCGGCCAGCGCCCGGGCCGTCGCGGGCTCGTCCAGGGTGGGCCCGTCCCCCCTTCCGGGGCTGCGCTCCACGTAGGCGCGCAGCCGGGACGCGGCGACGGCGAGCTCCTCCCGCAGGAAGGCGTAGGTGGCGGAGTAGCGGGTGACGAGCTGGCCGGGATGCAGGTCCCACCCCTGGTGCAACCCCCGCCGCAGGGCCCGCCGGACGAGGCGGGCGTGGGTCTCCCAGGCGTCCAGCACCGCATCGTCGTCGCCCACGGGAAGCCTGTTCGTCGACCCGTCGGCGACCCGGGCGCCGGTCCCGGAGGCGGCCAGCTGCATGAGGGCCTTGGCGTGGTCCGCCAGCGGGTGGTCCGACGCCTGGTGGCTCCCGCTCACCCCGACCGCGGCGCTGAAGTCGTAGGTGCCGAAGTGCAGGCCCTCGAGCCGTCCCGCGCCGGCCGAGATCATGGCTGCCACCGGGATCCGACCGTCCGCCCCCACGAGGGCCTGCGGCACCTCCACCTGGATCTCCAGGCGCAGCGCTCCCGGGGGCAACCCACGGGAGGTCTCGACCGTCGCGAGGACCTCGGCCATGGTCGCCACCTGGACGGCGGACGCCGCCTTCGGCAGGACGACGACGGTCCGGCGCCGGGGCCAGCCCGGGTCCCCGGCCCGCGCGGCGTCGACCACGGTCAGCAGCGACCGCAGGCCGCGGGCCCGGGTCCCCGGCTGCAGGCCCTTGACCCGCACGCCCGACACGAACGGCCCCTGCGGGTCCGCGCCGAGCGCGGCGAGGGTGGTGCCGGCGGTCTCGGCGTGGGCGTCCTCCTCGGCGTCGGGCCGGTGGCCGTACCCGTCCTCCAGGTCGATCCGCAGGTCCTCGACGGGCTGCGCCTCGAGCTTGCCCCGGACCCGCTCGGCCACGCCCTCGGTCCCCGGTGGCGGGCCGAGCCGGTCCATGAGGGCCAGCGCGGCGTCGCCCCACATCCGCGGGGTGCGCGCCCAGGCCCGGTCGGCGGGGACGTAGCAGGTGTGGACGGGCTGGCGGGTGACCGGGTCGCCGGGGTAGGCGACGGCGAACGCCGCGTCGTCGGCGGCCAGGCGTGCCGACGCGAGGGCGTGCAGGTCGGCGGCGTGTCCGGGCACCGGCGCCTCAGCAGAACCCGACGACGGACTGCCACGCCCGCTCGTCGGACGCGGCCCCCTCCCGCAGCACCGACCCCTCGATCAGCCCGTACGGCCGGTCCGCGGCGTGGAAGACGGTGTGGGGGTTGTCGAGGCCGAAGGGGCTGAGGTCGACGAGGAAGTGGTGCCGGTTCGGCATCGAGAGCCGGACCTCGACCGCCTCCGGGCAGGTGTCGAGCGCGGCGCCGCCCATGGCGAACAGGGTCTGCTGCAGCGAGCGGCTGTGCAGCGTGGCGAAGCACTCGAGCATCGCGGTCCGGATCGCGGCGTGGGCGGCGTCGTAGTCGTAGTCGTAGTCCGCGCCGCCGTCGCCGGGCCCGGGCTCGAGGACGGCGGGGGAGTAGCGCCACCGGGCCGTCACCGAGGTGGCGAGGATGCGGTCGCTGGTCTCCTCGAGCGTGGTGTACCGGTCCCGGGGGTAGCCGTGGAACTCCGAGCCGGTGGACTTGAGCACCACGAGGTCGGCCAGCCCGGCGATCACGTGCGCGGCGTCCCGGTCGAGGTCGACCACGACCGTGCGCCGCTCGCTGCCCGCGCGCTCGAACGCGTGCCCGTGCTCGTGCGCGTGACCCCCGCCGGTGCCGCCGACGCCGATCCGTCGCCACGGGTGCTGGTCGACGGCCACCCGCACGCCATGGACCTGCGGCGCCGCGAGGAAGTGGCGGGCCAGCCGGAGGGCGAGGTCCTCCGGCCGGCGGGCGCCGTGCTCGCGGGCGAGGGCGTAGACGGTGTTCTTCTGGGTGTCGGTGGGGATGATCCGGGAGTTGTCGCCGTCGGTGTGGCAGGACTCGAAGTCCCCGCGCAGCTGGGTCGTCACCGTGAGGTCGCGGATCTCGTGGCGTGCCCCGGACGTCCCCCCGTCCCCGCTCCGGTCCACCGCCACCAGGCGGACCTCGGCCTTGCCGTACTGGTTGGGGCCGAGGACGTGGGCCATGGCGCTCCCTGGGTCAGCTGCCGCGGTAGGTCGAGTAGCCGAACGGTGCCACAAGCAGCGGCACGTGGTGGTGACGCGCATCCGTGACCGTGAAGGTCACGACGATCTCCGGGTGGAAGGCCACGCGGCCGTCGGCGGCGAACCAGTCGCCGGTGGCGAACGTCAACCGGCACCTACCGGGCTCGGCGTCGGCGGGCCCGAGGCCCCGGCACCGGCCGTCGGCATCGGTGACGGCCTCGGCCAGACGGCGCCACGTCCCGTCGGCCCAGCGGTCGAGCACCACTGCGACCCCGGCCGCCGGCCGGCCGGTGCTGGTGTCGAGGACGTGAGTCGTGATTCCGCTGGTCACGACGGCCCACTGTGTCAGACCCGGGCACTACGGTGGGCCATAGATCGAGCCGCAGACGGACGAAACCCCGGCGATGTGGCCGAGGCCAGTGATCGTTCCGGGGTCTTCAGGACGAAGGATGGCAGGGAGGTCTGCTGGGTGTCAACTGAGCAGTCGTCGTCGCCTGGCACCTGGACGTACGCCGTTGTGCGACACCATCTCACGGTCGAGCGACTTGGCTCCTACGATCGTGCGGCGGGTGGTGATCGTGAGCAGGCCTTCCGACTGTACGAATGGAACATCGAGGCCGCCGCGGCGGTCATGACAACGACTGCCATGGTGGAATTCGTCGTACGCAACGCCATGGACGCGCAGCTCCGGGTGTGGGCCGAGCGGACTGTGCGGGTTGGGTTGCGGACCGATCGCCGATCCCAGGACTCGTGGCGCGTCGTCCCATGTGATGCGTCGGTGTCCAAGCCCGTCAGGTCTGCTGGTCAGGGTGTCCCCCGGGCCCGTCGAGGAGCGTCCGCAGCCGCAACACGGCGATCTCGCCGAGCTGTTCCCGGACCACCCGGCCCTCGGTCGCTGGGTCGTGGGTCAGGCGCTCGCGGGCCGCGGCGAGGATCCCGGCGGCGTCGCGCCCGGCGGCCCGGACGAGGAACACGTGCCCGAACCGGGCCTCGTACGCCTCGTTGACCTCGCGCAGCGCGGCTGTGGTGGCCGCCTCGGACCCGACGCCCGCCTGCTCGGCCCGCGAGAACCCGGCCTCGGCGTCCGTGCCCTCCGGCCGCTCGCCGATCCGGGGGTGGGCCGCCAGCGCCGCCGCGACCTCGCCCTCCGGCAGCCCGCGGGCGGCGGCCATCGCCTGGTCCTCGACGTCCGCCAGCGACCGGTACGGCCGGCGCGACAGCACGTCGGCCGCCCACACCCGGGACCGCAGGCACGTCATGAGCTGCTGGATCGCCGCCTCCGCGGGCAGCTCGTTCAGGTGATCCAGACGTGACGTCACCGTGCCTATCCTGGGCCATGCCCGCCTCGGACTGGTCGTTCACCGTCAACGGCACGCCCGTCGACGGTGGCCGCCTGGCGCCCGACCGGACCCTGCTCGAGGTGCTGCGCGAGCGCGGGCTGGTCGGCACCAAGGAGGGGTGCGGGGACGGCGACTGCGGCGCGTGCACGGTGGCGGTCCTCGGCCGCCGGGGCGACGGCGCGCCGGCCTGGCTGGCGACCAACAGCTGCATCCTGCCGGTGAGCGCCGTCGCCGGCCGCGAGGTCCTCACCGTCGAGGGGGTGGCCCGCGACGGCGTCCTGCACCCCGTGCAGCGGGCCATGGTCGACCACGGCGGTTCGCAGTGCGGGTACTGCACGCCGGGGTTCGTCATGAGCCTGGTCGCGGGGTACTACGACACCGACCGGCGGGACGCCGGGACCGGCGGGGACGGGGACGGCGGCGGGGGGCAGGGCGACGACGTCGTGGAGGGCAACCTCTGCCGCTGCACCGGTTACCTGCCGATCCGCCGGGCCGCCCGCGCGCTGTCCCGGCCCGGGCCCGGCGACCCGCTGACCCCGCGGGAACCGGCGTCGCCGACCACGGCCGGCGCCTCCGCCGGCGGGCGGTGGTTCCGCCCGCGCACCCTGGAGGAGGCGCTGGCGGTCCTGGCGGGTCACCCGGAGGCCGTGGTCGTCGCGGGGGCGACCGACCTCGGCCTCGACATGTCCCACGGCACCCGCCGGTTCCCGGTCCTCGTCCACGTCGACGAGGTCGCCCAGCTGCGCCGGCTGGAGGTGACCGCCGACCACGTCGACATCGGCGCCGCCGTCCCGCTGACGCACCTGGAGCAGCGCATCCCCGGCGTGCTCCCGGCGCTGGACGACATGCTGCCGTGGTTCGCCGCGCGGCAGGTCCGCAACCGGGCCACCGTCGGCGGCAGCCTCGGCACCGCCTCGCCGATCGGCGACCTCGCCCCGGTCCTGCTCGCCCTGGACGCCCTGGTCACGGTCGCGGGACCGGGCGGGACGCGCATCGTGCCGGCGGACCGGTTCGTCACCGGCTACCGGCGGACCGTGCTGGGGCCCGGCGACCTCGTCGTGTCGGTCCGGGTGCCCCGCGGGGCCTCGGCGCCCGGCCTGCGGCGGATCAGCCGCGCGGCCAAGGTCGCCAAGCGGGCCACCGACGACATCAGCATCGTCGCCGCCGCCTTCACCCTCGACCTCGACGCCGGCGGGGTCGTGCGCCACGCCCGTCTGGCCTACGGCGGGGTGGCGGCCACCCCGGTGCGGGCGGTGCGGGTCGAGGGCTGGCTGGCCGGCCGGCGGCTCGACGACGCCACGGTCGACCAGGCGCGCCGCCGGCTCGGCGCGGAGTTCGCGCCGATCGACGACCTCAGGGCGTCGGCGGGGTACCGGCGCGCGCTGGCGGGCAACCTCTTCGCCCGGTTCGCGCTCGCCTCCCGCGACGCGGACACCGAGGGGGTGCGGGCGTGACCGCCCGCCCCCACGAGAGCGCCGAGGCCCACGTCACCGGCCGCGCGGTGTACACCGACGACCAGGTCCCCCCGGCCGGGCAGCTCACCGCCTGGCCGGTGCTGTCCCCGCACGCCCACGCCCGGATCCTCGGTGTCGAGGCATCGGCCGCCCTCGCCGTACCCGGCGTGGTGGCCGTGCTGGGACCGCCGGACGTGCCGGGCGCCAACGACGCCACCGGCCACGCCCACGACGAGGAGCTGCTGCCGACCGCGGCCGTCCACCACCAGGGGCAGCCGGTCACCTGGGTGGTCGCCGAGACCGACGCGGCCGCCCGGGCCGGCGCCGCCGCCGTCGAGGTCCGGTACGAGCCGCTGCCCGCCGTCCTCGGCGTCGACGCGGCGGAGGCGGCGGGCAGCTGGCTCACCGCCCCCCAGGTGATGGCCACCGGCGACGTCGAGGCCGCCCTGGCCGCGGCGCCGCACGTGCTGTCCGGCGAGGTCCGCTGCGGCGCCCAGGACCACTTCTACCTCGAGACCCAGACCGCCTGGGCGCACGTCGACGCCGAGGGCCACGTCGCCGTCACCTCCTCGACCCAGCACCCGTCGGAGACCCAGGCCGTCGTGGCGAACGTGCTCGGCGTGCCCCGGCACCGCGTCGTGGTCACCTGCCCCCGGATGGGTGGCGCCTTCGGCGGCAAGGAGTCCCAGGCCAACCCGGTGGCGGCGATCGCCGCCGTGGCGGCGGTGCGCACCGGCCGGCCGGTCCGGGTCCGGCTCACGCGGGACGCGGACATGCTCGCCACCGGCAAGCGGCACCCGTTCCGCGGCCGGTACCGGGTCGGGTTCGACGACGACGGCCGGCTGCTCGCCCTGGACGCCGAGCTGGTGAGCGACGGCGGCTGGTCGCTGGACCTCAGCGCCCCGGTCACCGCCCGCGCGATGTTCCACGTCGACAACGCCTACCACTACCCGGCCCTGCGGGTGACCGGCCGCGTGGCGCGGACCAACACCGTGAGCCACACCGCGTTCCGCGGGTTCGGCGGGCCGCAGGGGATGCTCGTCGGCGAGGACGTCGTCGACCGGGTGGCCCGCCACCTCGGCCTGGCGCCCGAGGTCGTCCGGGAGCGCAACCTGTACCGCCCGGGCCGGGACCTCACCCACTACGGCCAGCGGGTGCCCGACGACCGGCTCCGGGTGCTGTGGCGGCGGCTGGCGGTCGACGCCCGGGTGGTCGCACGCCGCCGCGAGCTGGCCGCCGTCGACAGGCGTGACGCGCACGTGAGGCGCGGCCTCGCCATGACCCCCGTGAAGTTCGGGATCTCCTTCACCAAGACCCAGTACAACCAGGCCGGGGCCTACGTGCTCATCTACCTCGACGGCAGCGTCCAGGTGAACCACGGCGGCACCGAGATGGGCCAGGGCCTCCATAGCAAGATCCTCGAGGTGGCGTCCCGCACCCTCGGGGTCGGCGTCGACCGGGTCCGGCCCATGCCGACCGCCACCGACAAGGTGCCCAACACGTCGGCCACCGCGGCCAGCAGCGGCACCGACCTCAACGGCCAGGCCGTGCGGGCGGCCTGCGAGACGCTCCGGGAGCGCCTCGGCGGGCTCGCCGGGTCCCTGCTCGGCGCCCCGGGCGCCGAGCTCACCTTCGCCGGCGGCCGGATCCACGTCGCCGGCGACCCCGGCCGGGGGCTGGCCTTCAACGAGGTCGTCTCCCACGCCTACGAGTCGTTCGTCCCGCTGTCGGCGACCGGGTACTACCGCACGCCCGGGATCGGCTGGGACCCGGCGACCGGCCGCGGCACGCCGTTCCACTACTACGCCTACGGCGCCGCCGTCAGCGAGGTCGAGGTCGACGGCTGGACCGGCGAGTGGCGGCTGGTGGCCGTCGACATCCTCCACGACGTCGGGGAGTCGCTGAACCCCCTGGTCGACCGCGGTCAGATCGAGGGCGGCCTCGTCCAGGGGATGGGCTGGCTGACGTCGGAGGAGTGCGTGTGGGACGCCGAGGGCCGGTTGCGCACGCACGCCCCCAGCACCTACAAGATCCCGACCGTCGGTGAGATCCCGGAGGACGTGCGCGTCCGGTTCCTGTCCGAGGTCGTCACCGGCACGGCCCAGGAGGGCGTCGTGCTCGGCAGCAAGGCGGTGGGGGAGCCGCCGTTCATGCTCGCGCTGTCGGTCCGGGAGGCCTTGCGCGACGCCGTCGCCGGCTTCGCGGCGGACCCGGCCCGGTGCCGGGTCGACCTGGCCGCGCCCGCGACCCCGGAGGTCCTGCTCCGCGCCGTCGACGGGGTCCGGCGGGGCGCGGCCGCCCGGACCCCGGAGCCCGCGCCCGCGTGAGCGGCTCCTGGGTCGCCGAGGCGGCGGCGCTGGCGGCGGCGGGCGAGCCGTTCGTCGTCGTCACGGTGGCCGAGACGGCCGGGCACGTCCCCCGGGAGGCCGGGGCCGTCATGCTGGTGAGCTCCGACGGCCAGGTCGGGACGGTGGGCGGCGGCAACCTCGAGCACACCGCCGTCCTGGCGGCCCGCGAGGCCCTCGCCGGGCGGCGGTCCTCGCCCCGCCTGGTCACGGTCGGGCTCGACCCGCGGGGCGGCGAGCACGCCGTCCAGTGCTGCGGCGGCCGGGTCGTCCTGCTCGTGCAGCCGGTGCTCCCGGACCGGCCCACGATCGCGGTGGTCGGAGCCGGTCACGTCGGGTGGGCACTCGTCGACGTGCTGCGCCCGCTGCCGGTCGCGGTCGAGCTCGTCGACTCCCGGGCCGACCGGCTCGCCGTGCGCCCCGCCCACGTCCCCGGCCAGGTCGCGACGGTGCACCCCCGGCACCTGCCGGCGCCCGAGGCCGTCGTCGCCGGTCTGCCGGCCGGCGCGCTGCTCGTCGTGCTCACCCACGACCACGCCGAGGACCTCGCCGTGCTCGACGTGGCCCTGCGCCGCCACGCCGAGCGCGCCGACCTCGGCTTCGTCGGTGTCATCGGCAGCCGGACGAAGTGGGCGCACTTCCGGCGGCGGCTGCTCGCCGCCGGGCACGACGAATCCGCCCTGGCGGCCGTCACCACCCCGATCGGCGTCCCCGGCATCCGTTCCAAGGATCCGGCCGCCGTCGCCATCGCGACCGCGGCGCAGCTGCTGACCCGGCTACCGGGCCCGCACGACGAGCACGACCCCGAGGACGACGAGCCCGAGGACCGCCCCCACGACGGCGAGCACGGGCAGGCTGAGCCACCCGTCCCCGAGGGCGCTCGCCGCCCGGGGTGAGGCGGTCTCGATCACCGGGACGGCGGACGGCCCCGTGCTCGGCCCCGTGCTCGGCCCCGGGGCCGTCGCCGGGGCCTGGGCGCCGCCGCCGGCGTCCGGGGTCTCGACAGCCGGCGCCGCGGCGGGAGCGCACGCGCCCGGCGCCACCGGCGTGCCGCCGTCGGCCACCGAGAAGGCGTAGTCGTCGATCACCCGGTGGCCGTCCTCCGCCGTCACCGCGTACTCCACGGTGTACGAGCCGGGCGGCAGGGGCGCGGTGGGGACGCACGCCGTCTCGGCGTCGACCATGACGGCCGGCCCGGCGGTCAGGTCGGCGCCCGCGGCGTCGCGCACCGCCACCGCCGGCTCCGGCGCCTCCGACAGGGGCCGCAGCGTGAGCGAGACCGTGACGGCACCGGGCGCGACCTCCGCCGCGGGCGCCGGGTCGGCGGCCACCAGCTCGGTGTGGGCGTGAGCCGCGGTCGCGAGCAGGGCGATGGCCGCGACGGCGACGACGGCGGCCGGCAGCCGGGCGGTCCAGGTCCTCATGTCAGGGCTGACGCCCGGGACCGGTCGAGGGTTGCCCTCATCGCCTGTGACGTCGGTCACCTGGGAAACGCTCAACGTGGGGTCCCGGTGCCTCGTCGTCCTCGACGACGCACGACGACCGACCGAGAGGACCCGTGCTCATGACCCACCGCCCGGCCGACGCCCGACTCCGGATCGCCGGCATCGGTGCCGTCACCCTCGCCGCCTCCCTCACCCTCACGCACGACCACGCCTCGCCCGCTCCGGGGGACGGGGAGCCCGGGGGTCACGGGGACCACGACGCCGGGGCGCCGCCGGCCGGCGAGCCGTCGCACGCCGCGCACGGCTCCGGCGGCGAGGGGCACCGCCACGGCCACGGCGACGGGCCCCCGCTGGCCGACGAGTACCCCGCCGGCGTCGGCCATCTGCTCCACGACCCGGCCGGCTTCACCCACGGCGAGCATGCGGGCGGTCACGGCCCCGGCGGCGGCTCGTGCGAGCCGACCGAGGACGAGGCGGCTGCCTGGTGAACTTCCACGTCCACGAGGGCGCCGAGGCGCTGGGGTCGATGGTCCACGTGTGGACCTGCGGCGCCCCCGGGGGAGCGTGGAGCGAGGAGGACTGCGGCCTGGAGATGCGGCGCTGCGTCGACGAGGCGGCAGCCCGGCTGCGCTGACGCACCGCGCCGGCGGCGCAGAGGATCACGGCGAGGCCACCCACCAGGGTGGCCCCGCCGATCCGCTCGCCCAGCAGGAGCGCGGCCCAGCCGAGGCTCAGCATCGGCTCCACCAGCTGCACCTGGCTGACCTGGGCCATCGGCCCCAGCGCGAGCCCGCGGTACCAGGCGAAGAAGCCGAGGAACATGCTGACGACGCCGAGGTAGGCGAAGGCCGCCCACTCGACCGGGGCCGCCGAGGGGGCCTGCCGGCCCGTCGACAGCACCGTGAGGACCAGCATGAACGGCGCGCTCAGCACGAGCGCCCACGACACGGTCTGCCAGGCACCGAGCTGCCGGGCCAGCAGGCCGCCCTCCGCGTACCCGACGGCGGCGGCGCCGACCGCGCCGAGCAGGAGCAGGTCCGCCGGCTGAGGGGGGCCGAGGCCGCCTCCGGAGGCCGCCACGAAGCCCACCGCTGCGACCGCGCCGGCCGCGACGAAGGCCCAGAACGCCGGCGGCGGCCGCTCCCGTCCCCGCACCGCCGCCACGGCGGCAGTCGCCGCCGGCAGCAGGGCGACCACGACCGCCCCGTGCGCGGCCGGCACGCTGACCAGGGCGTACGTGGTGAGCAGCGGGAAGCCGAGGACGACGCCGAGCGCCACGACCGCCAGCCGCGCCCACTGCCGCCCGCGGGGCAGCCGCTGCCGGGTGGCGGCCAGGGCCAGCGCGGCCAGGCTCGCCGCGACCACGGCCCGGGCCGACCCGATGAACAGCGGGGACAGGCCGGCCACCGCCACCCGGGTGAGGGGGATGGTCAGCGAGAAGGCCGCCACGCCGACCAGACCCCACCAGAACCCGGAGCCCGGAGGCGGAACCGGTGCGGACGGCCCGGTGGTAGCGCTACTCTCCTGATTCATGTCGGACGATAGCAGTTCACGGATCGCGGGTGATCTGCGGCGCTGGATCACCACCGCTCCGCCCGGGGCCCGGCTGCCGTCCAGCCGCGCCCTCGTGGAACGCCACCGGGCGAGCCCGGTCACCGTCCAGCGGGCGCTGCGGGCGCTCGCGGACGAGGGCCTCGTCGACAGCCGCCCGGGAGCGGGCACCTTCGTCCGCGCCCACCGCCAGGTCCGCCCGTCCGACCACGCGTGGCAGACCAGCGCCCTGCGGGCACCGCCGGCACGTGCCCGGCCGGTGCCGCAGACCATGCGCCACTCCCCGAACGACGTCATCGCCCTCCACTCCGGGTACCCCGACCGGGAACTGCTGCCAGAGCGCCTGGTCCGGGGGGCGCTCGCCCGCGCCGCCCGGGGCGCCGCCGCCGTCTCCCGGCCGCCGGTCGCCGGTCTGCCCGACCTGCAGGCCTGGTTCGCCCACCAGCTGGCGGAGCGGACGCCCGCAGGGCTCAACGCCCCGTCACCCGGGGACGTGGTGATCCTCCCGGGCAGCCAGAGCGGGCTGGCGTCGCTGTTCCGCGGCCTGGTGGGCGCCGGGCGCCCGCTGCTGGTGGAATCGCCGACCTACTGGGGGGCGATCGCGGCGGCCGAGCAGGCCGGGGTGCAGGTGGTCCCGGTGGCCGGCGGCCGGGAGGGCCTCGACCCGGACGACCTCGACCGGGCGTTCCGCGAGTCCAGGGCCCGGTTGTGCTACGCCCAGCCGACCTACGCCAACCCGACGGGGGCCCAGTGGCCGGGCCCGCTGCGGGAGCGGGTGCTCGACGTCGTGCGCCGGCACGGGGCCTTCCTCGTCGAGGACGACTGGGCCCACGACTTCGGGATCGACACCGAGGCGGTCCCGCTCGCCACGCAGGACGACGGCGGGCACGTCGTGTACCTGAGATCGCTGACGAAGAGCGTCTCCCCGGCGCTGCGGGTGGCGGCGGTCGTCGCGCGCGGCCCGGCGCGCGAGCGCGTCCTCGCCGACCGCGGGGCGGAGTCCCTCTACGTGAGCGCCGTGCTGCAGGCGGCGGCCCTCGACGTCGTCACCCAGCCGGCCTGGGGGACTCACCTGCGGGCGTTGCGACGGCAGCTGCGGGCGCGCCGCGACCTGCTGGTCGCCGCCCTGCGCGAGCACGCCCCCGCCGTGTCGGTCGAGCACGTGCCGGCGGGCGGCCTTCACCTGTGGGTGCGGCTGCCGGACGGTGTGGACTCCGACGCGCTCGTCCGGGAGTGCGAACACCAGGGCCTGCTCGTGGTGTCCGGCCGGGAGTGGTTCCCGGCGGAACCGACGGCTCCGTACGTCCGGCTCAACTTCTCCGGACCCGACCCCGGGGCGTTCGCCCGGGGGGCCCGCATCCTCGGTGAGGCCGTGGACCGTGCTCGTGGGTGAGCGGTAGCTCTGGTCCGTCTCGAATCGGTAACGGACCGGCGAGTCCGTTGCGTACCGGGGGAGGGCGGACAGCCCAGGATGATCGCGACTTCCGGGCCGGTTCCGGACGCTGGAGCGGCTGCGCTGCATCCGCCGCTCGGCGCGGACGCCGTGTGGTCCCGTCGGTCACGAGCGTGGGAGGTTGCACCCGGAATGCCCGCAGTCCCGAGACGAGTCCGCGACGACGGCCTCACGGCGGAGCAGCGTCAGCTCGTCGAGCGCACCCGCGTCCTCGCCGCCGAGATCGAGATGCTGCAGCAGCGGATGATCGTGGTCGCCGGCCAGCGGGCGCAGTCCGTCGCCGCGCTGCGCGACACCGGCCTGTCCATCCGGCGCATCGCCGACGCCCTCGGCACCTCGACCGGTCCGGTCGAGACCGCGCTGGCCCGGGCCCGTCGACGGCGCGAGGCGGACCAGGGCGGCCCGGCGGCCGGGATGCGCGCGAGCTGACCCCGGGGGTGGGCGCGCGGGCCGTTCACGACAGTTCGAGGTCCCGGCGGCGGTAGGCGGCCAGTCCGGCGGCCGTGGCCGCGACGGCCACCGCCGTGAGGGCGGCGAGCGGGGCGACCGACACCTCGTCCAGCGGGACCCGGGGGACGTGGTCGGCCGGCGACAGGGCGCGCGCCCACTCGGGCAGCTCGAAGGAGTCCCCGAAGAACGTCACCACGCCGACGTAGGCCACCACGGCCCAGGCCACCGCCGGCGCGGCGCGGGGCGCCAGCCCCACCGCGAGAGCCGCCACCCCGGCGACCACCGCGATCGCCGGCAGGTACGCCAGCGACAGGCCCACGAGGCGGGGGACCTGGTCGGGGTCCGCCACGGCCACGGCGTGCGCCAGGCCCTGGCCGAGCCCGTTGAGGGCCATGACGACGACGGATCCGGCGAGCGCGACGGCGAGGTGGCTGCCGAGCAGCGCCCACCGGCCGGTGGGCGTCGCCGGCACGGCCTCGATCCGGCCCGAGGTCTCCTCGCCGCGGGCGCGCAGCACCGCGGCCGTGGCGTAGGCGGTCGCCAGGACCGCCCCGACGGCGATCGTCACCGCGAAGAACGAGTCGACGACGTCCTGCGCGCCGCCCGGCAGGAAGTCCGCGATCTGCGGGTTGTCCGCCACGAACTGCTCGATGCTGCGCCCGAACGAGCCGTACGCCAGCCCCAGCAGGAACAACCCGGCGGCCCACCCGGCCAGCGACCCGCGCTGCAGCCGCCACGCCAGGCCGAGCGGCGTCGACAGCGCCCAGGACGCCCGGGCCCGCCCGGGCCGGCTCGCCACCAGGCCGGCTCCCAGGTCGCGGCGGTCGAGCAGCGCGACGGCCACGGCGGTCGCCGCCGCGCCCAGGCCCAGGGGCAGCAGCAGCGGCCACCACCGGTCGTCCACGTACGGATAGGTCCGCTGTCCCCAGCCGATGGGCGACAGCCACGCCCACGCGCCGTCGCCGACGTCCCCGGCGCCGCGCAGCGCCCACGAGGCGCCGAGCGCCGCGACGACGACGCCGTAGACGCTGCGGCCGTGGTCGAAGACCTGGACCGCGGCGGCCGTGAGCCCGGCGAACGCCGACCCGACACCGGCCAGTGCGGCCCCGAGCAGGACGGAGCCGCCCGCCGGCAGGCCGGTCGCCACCGCCGCGAGCGCCGTCAGTGCGCCGGCCGCGGCGTTCGCCAGGGTCACGACGACGAGGGCGGCCGCGAGCGGGGCGCGGCGACCGACCCGGGCCGACCGCACCAGCTCGGCCCGGCCCGTCTCCTCGTCCGCGCGGGTGTGCCGGACCACGAGGAACATGCTCATGAGGGCCACGACCGTGGCGACGTAGGAGAAGATCTCGAAGACCACCTCGCCCGCGACGGTCTCGAGCAGCCGGACCGGCCCGGCCATGGCGAGCAGAGCGGCGTTGCCCTCGGCGGTGGCGCGCAGCGCCGCCAGCTGCCCGGGGTCGCCGTAGAAGTCCTGGCTCTGGACGGACTGGATCGCCACGAACGCGGCGGCGACCACGACCCAGATCGGCAGGCCGACGCGCTCGCGCCGCAGGGCGAACCGGACGAGGGCCCAGGTGCCGGTCACGCCGGCACCTCCGTCCGGGGGGCGCTGGTGTCGTAGTGGCGCAGGAACAGCTCCTCCAGCGTCGGTGGCCGGCTGGTGAAGCCGCGGACCCCGAAGCCCGAGACGTGGCGGATCACCGCGTCGAGGTGGGCGGTGTCGACGTCGAACTCGGCCCGCGGGCCGGCGACGACGAGGTCGTGGACGCCGGCCAGGGCGTCGAGGCCGACGACGGGCCGGTCGGTCTCGACCGCCATCGAGGTGCGCCGGAGGTGCCGCAGGTCGCTCAGGGTGCCGGACTCGACCGCCCGGCCGTCCCGGATGATCGTCACCCGGTCGCACAGGGCCTCGACCTCGGCGAGGATGTGGCTGGACAGCAGGACGGTCCGCCCCTCGGCGCGGACCTCGCGGATGCAGTCCTGGAACACCGACTCCATGAGGGGGTCGAGCCCGGAGGTCGGCTCGTCGAGCACCAGCAGCTCGGCGTCCGAGGCCAGGGCGGCGACCAGGCCGACCTTCTGCCGGTTGCCCTTGGAGTAGGTGCGGGCCTTCTTGCGCGGGTCGAGGTCGAAGCGCTCGAGCAGGTCGGCGCGCCGGCGCTCGTCCAGCCCGCCGCGCAGCCGGCCGAGCAGGTCGATGACCTCCCCGCCGGTGATGGACGGCCAGAGCGTGACGTCTCCGGGGACGTAGGCGAGGTCGCGGTGCAGGCGGACCGCGTGGCGCCAGGGATCGCCGCCGAACAGCCGCACGGTCCCGGAGTCCGCCCTGAGCAGCCCGAGGAGCACGCGGATCGTCGTCGACTTGCCGGAGCCGTTGGGCCCGAGGAAGCCGTGGACCTCGCCGTCGGCGACGGTGAGGTCGAGGCCGTCGAGGGCGCGGGTGCGGCCGAAGGTCTTGACGAGGTCGTGGACCTCGATGTGCGCGGTCACCCGACCAGCCTACATAAATTTCACACATGTGTGAATGTTCAGCAGGTTATGATGTTGCGGTGCAGGAACCCGAGGCGCTGCTCCGCTACGTCGAGCGCTTCGCCCTGGTCCTGCGCGAGATGGGCATGAGCCCCATGACGGCCCGCGTCCTCGCGTACACCCTGGCCGAGGACTCCGACCGCTACACCGCCGCCGACCTGGCCGCCGCGCTGCGGGCCAGCCCGGCGGCGATCTCCGGGGCGGTGCGCTACCTCGTCCAGGTGCGGCTGCTGGAGCGCGAGCGGGAACCGGGCACCCGCAGCGACCTCTACGTGCTGCGCGACGACGCGTGGCTGCGGCTCATGACCTGGCGGCTGGACACCCTCGACGTGCTCCGGGACCTGCTGTCGGACGGGGCCCGGGCGGTCGGGCCGGACAGTCCCGGCGGACGGCGGCTCGCCGAGTCCGCCGAGTTCATGGCGTTCTTCCGCCAGGGGCTGGAGCACCTCGTCGAGGAGTGGCGGGAGAAGCGCGGCGACGCCTGAGGTCGTTGTATACACGATCGGCTGGATGGCGGATGTACTGCTGGGCGTGAGCAAGCGACTGGTCGACATCGACGACGACGCCCTCGATCGCGCTCGAGCGGCACTGGGCACCGTGACCATCAAGGACACCGTGCATCGTGCCCTGCCCGAGGCCGTGGCGCTCGATCGTCGTCGACGCATGGTGGAGCGGCTCTCCCGCGACGGCCTGCCGGGCCTTCGCGATCCGACCGTGATGGCGGGCGCGTGGCGCTAGCGACCCACCTCGTCGACACCAGCGTCTACGCCAGACTCCACCTGCCGTCGGTGGCGGCAACCGTCGTCCCGCTCATCGAACGCGGTCTCGTCGCCACGTGTTCGGTGGTCGATCTGGAGATGGGCCACAGCGCCCGCTCCCGCCACGAGTACGAGTCCGTGGCCGAGGAGCGCGGGGTTCGAGCTGCTCGACATGGACCAGACGGTGTGGGATTCGGCGGCGGCGACGCAGCGCGCGCTCGCCGCCCACGGGCGGTTGCGGGCCGTCGGCATCCCGGATCTGCTCATCGCGGCGACGGCGGCCCGCCACCGGGTGACCGTCGTCCACCACGACCGGGACTTCGACCACATCGCGTCCGTCACGGGGCAGCCCGTGCAGTGGGTCGTCCCGCCCGGCTCGGCGGACTGAGCGGAGGCGCCTACAGCCGCGCGGGGGCGAGCCGCGTGTCGTCCTGCAGCCGATCGTCGACCTCGCCACCGGTCGCCGGGTGGGCGCCGAGGCCCTGAGCCGCTTCCCCGCCGAGTGGGGCAGGCCGCCGGACGCCGTCGTCGCCGGGGTCCCCGGTGGGCACGTCGTCCGGCGTCGCCCGATGACGTCGCCGGGCCCTCCGTCCCGCCCTGGCGCGTCGGCCGGCGAGGGAGGATGGTCTCGGCATGCGGCGCACCCGGAGGAGGTGGTGGTGATGCCGACGGCCGTCCGACCCGTTCGGGTCATGATCGTGGACGATCACGAGATCGTCCGCCGCGGCATGCGGACGCTGCTCACCGAGCGGGCCGGCGTCGAGGTGGTGGCCGAGGCGGGCACCGCACGGGAGGCGGTGTCGGGCGCCTTGGCCTGGCGCCCGGACGTCGTGCTGATGGACCTCCGGCTGCCCGACTCCTCGGGCATCGAGGCGTGCCGTGAGATCCGCACCCGCGACCGGGACATCCGGGTGCTGGTCGTCACCTCCTTCGACGACGAGGAGGCGCGCTCGGCGGCGGCCCTCGCCGGGGCGTCCGGCTACGTCCTCAAGCAGGTGCGCGGGGAGGACCTGCGGGAGGCGGTGCGGCGCGTCGCCGAGGGCCGGTCGACGGGCCGGGCGCCCGACCCCGTGGGGGCTCCCGGCCCGGGCGACCCCCGGCTGCAGGCGCTGACCCCGCAGGAGCGGCGGGTGCTCGCCCTCATCACCGAGGGCCTGAGCAACCGCGAGATCGGCGACCGCATCGGGATCTCGGAGAAGACCGTCCGCAACTACGTCAGCGGCGTGCTGGGCAAGCTGGGCTTCGCCCGGCGCGCCCAGGCGGCGGTGTACGGCGCGCGGGCCGGGGCCCTGCCCTCCGCCGCCCTCCCGCGCTCCCGTCCCCGGTCGAGCTGACCGGGGATCCGGGGGATGATCGCGACTCGCCCCGCGGTGCGGTCGTCATCGACGGTGTGATCGTGACGTACTCCACATTGTGGTGATCATTCGGCCCGATGACGACCGGAACGCGGGACAACTCGTGATCAACGCCCTCGATGACGACCGGAATGCGGTGCAAGTCATGATCAAGACGGGGGGAGTGTCGATGCCCGCCACGTGATCTGCTGCGGCCCCGTCATCCCACGGTCGAGTGCGGTCCGTCCCCGGCCGGCGGGGCGATGTCGTCCCCCGGCGGTGGACCGGCGGAGGCCGTGCGCCGCCAGACCTCGCCGACCCGGGCCGCCTCGGCCGGCTCCGCGGGCGCCGGCCGGTAGGGGTGCGGATCACCCAGCTGCTGGGAGGCGTAGATCCGCGCCACCTCCTCCTCCGGCGCGGCCAGCAGGCGGTCGTAGCGGGAGACCTGCTCCGCGCGCCGGGCGGCCGTCAGCACCGTGGCCACGGTGGCCACGGACTCCCGCATCCGCAGCCACTGGTGACGGTGCCAGATCGGGTCGTACCGCCAGCGGCGCCGCAGCCGGGCCCCCGCGACCACTCCCCGCAGGGCGATCGCGGCGACCGTCGCCGGCGGCATGAAGATGTTGAGGTCGCCCTCGCCCGCGCCCAGGCGCACCTCGGTGATCCGCCCGGCGAACGCCGGTCGGAGCGAGACCTCGGTGTCCCGCCAGTTGCGGGAGGTGGCGAACAGTGCCGCCGCGAAGGAGCGCAGCCCGCTGCCGACCGGCCGGGACCGGGGTTCGGCGCGGGCCCGGGGCGCCCCGTCCGCCGGGAGGTCGACGTCCTGGTCGGGCGCGTCCGGCGGTGGCGTCCCGAGGTTGATGCCGAGCGTCGGCCAGCGCGGGAGCAGGGAGTCGAAGAAGTGGACCGGGAAGTTCGACGTCAGCCCGCCGTCGCTGAACCACAGCCGGTCGACCGGGGTCGTGGTCGCCGTCGGCGGGAGAGCGGGCAGGGGCCGCCCGAACTCGTCGGTGCGAGGGCGGGGTGTCGCGCGCCGGTACATGGGCACGGCCTGGAAGGCCACCGGCAGGGCCATGCTGAGCCGCACCGCCAGCACCACCGGGAGGTCCCACAGGGCGGGCAGGGTGCGCAGTCCGACCGTCCCCGCCTCGCCCCGGACCTCGGCGGTGACCGGGGTCGAGGCGGCCTCGAGGGCACGGAGCACCCGGTCGGTGACGACCCGGCCCTGCTCGCCGTCCGCGCCGCCGCCCCACTCCCGCGGGTCGTAGAGCAGCGTGCGCGGCCCCCGGCCCCACTCGTCGTGGGTGCCCGGGATCTCGTACGCCAGACCCTGGGTGATCTCGGACGTCACGAGCCGGAGGTCGACCAGACGGCGGTCGGAACGGCGCCACGCGGCCTCGCCGAGCTCCGTGACGCGGGCGTCGGCCGCCGGGTCCCGACGCTCCGGCGGCACGTAGTCCTCGCCGAGCCACAGGTGCCCGAACCGGAGCAGGTCGCCCGGCTCCTGACCGGCGAGGTCGTCGAGGACGTCCTCCAGCCACGCCGTGACGGGCCGCCCGGCCGGCAGGCCCGCGAGCGCGTCGAGGCGGGCGCCGAGTCCGCCCGCGGGTGGGTCGTCGGCGCCGGCCACGAACCCGTAGCGACGGTCGCGGGCGCGCCCGAGGAACCGCAGCAGCGGGAGCAGCAGCACCGCCACGACGATGACGCCGACGAGGAACCACGCCCCCAGCGTCGACGCCCACAGGCCCGCGACCGCCCGGCCGCCCGCCCCCGCGAGCGCGGCCGTCACCGCGACCGCGACCGCGAGCCCGGCC
>JBHJOJ010000237.1:0-7123 GCA_050329835.1 Kineosporiaceae bacterium
CGGGCCGCCGCGGGGGCGCCGGCGGTGCTCCTGGTGGAGGACGTCGACGCGATCGCGCCCGCCGACGCCGCCCACGCCCGGCCCGCCCTGCTCGCCGAGCTGCGGCGCCGGGTCGCCGACCCCCGGGTGGCCGTGGTCTGCACCACGAGCCGGCCCGAGGCCTGCGACCCACGGCTGCGGGAGGCCGGCCTGCTGGAGCGGGAGGTCGCGATCCCCCTGCTCACCCGGGCCCAGCGGCGGGAGGTCCTGGGGCGGCTCACGGAACCGCTGCCGCTCGGGGGCGACGTCGACCTCGACGACGCGGCCGCCCGCACTCCCGGGTTCGTGCTCGCCGACCTCGTGTCGCTCGTCCACGAGGCGGGGGTCCGCGCGGCGCACCGGCACCGAGAGGTGGGGGAGGGCGTCGGCGATGTCCCCACCCTCGGGGCCGCCGACCTCGCCGCGGCCCTCGGTGTCGTCCGGCCCTCGACCGCCGAGGATCGGGCGCTGGAGGCGCCGGACCTGTCGCTGGACGACGTCGGCGACATGGAGACGGTGAAGGCCGCGCTCACCGAGGCGGTGCTGTGGCCGCTCAGCCACCCCGACACGTTCGCCCGCCTCGGCGTCGACCCGCCGCGAGGGGTGCTGCTCTACGGCCCGCCGGGGTGCGGCAAGACGTTCCTGGTCCGCGCGCTCGCCGGGACGGGGCAGCTCACGGTGTTCCCCGTCAAGGGCGCCGAGGTCATGACCAAGTGGGTGGGGGAGTCCGAGCGCGGCCTGCGGGAGGTCTTCCGCCGGGCGCGGCGCTCCGCCCCCGCGATGGTGTTCCTCGACGAGATCGACGCGCTCGCCCCCCGGCGCGGCCAGTCGACGGACTCCGGGGTGAGCGACCGGCTGGTCGCGACCCTGCTGACCGAGCTCGACGGCATCGAGCGGCTGACCGACGTCGTCGTCGTGGGCGCGACCAACCGCCCCGACCTCGTCGACCCGGCGGCGCTGCGGCCCGGGCGGCTGGAGCGGCTGGTGTACGCCCCGCCCCCGGACGCCGAGGCCCGGGCCGCGATCCTGCGCGCGGCGGCGAAGCGGAGCCCGCTGGCGGGTGACGTCGACCTCGACGAGGTGGCGCGACGGTGCGAGGGGTACTCGGCCGCCGACTGCGCTGCCCTGGTCCGGGAGGCGGCGCTCACCGCGATGCGCCGGTCGATGACGTCCGCGGAGATCACCATGGCCGATGTGGACGCCGCCCTGGTCGCGGTGCGGCCGAGCCTGGACCCCGTACAGGTGCTCCAGCTCGAGCGGTTCGCGGCGGCCCGGGAGGCGTCCGGCTGAGCGGCCGCGTCCACGCCAGAGATCGTCGATTTGTCGACGATCTGACGGAAGTGATCGTCGATTTGTCGACGATCCGGCCGGACTCTTCGGCGTGTTGGGCCATGATCATCGATTCGTCGACGATCTCGCCGTCATGAACGTCGACTTATCGACGATCACGTGTGGTCGGTCAGGTGACGAGGGCGCCGCTCTGGGGGGCTGCACGGTGCTCGCCGGCGTCGAGGACCGTGCGCATCGTCCGGACCGTGGTCAGCACGTCGGCGTGGTCGAGGTAGAGCGGGGAGACGCCGAACCGGGCGATGTCCGGCCGCCGGAAGTCGCCGATCACGCCGCGGGCGGCGAGCGCCCGGACCAGGCCGTAGGCGTCGTCCAGCCGGAGTGACACCTGCGAGCCCCGCCGACCGGGCTCACGCGGCGTCGCGACCGCCACCTCCGGCAGGAGCTCGTCCACGAGGTCGAGGAGGAACCCCGTGAGGGACAGCGAGCGGGCGCGGACGGCCGTCACGTCCAGGGACCCGGGACCGCCGTCGCCGTACACCCCGCGCACCGCCGCCTCCAGCGCGAGCAGCGACAGCAGCGGGGGCGACCCGGCGCGGGCGCGGTCGATGCCGGGAGCCGGCCGGTAGGTCCCGGACATGGCGAACGGGTCGGCGTGGCCGTGCCAGCCGGCGATGGGGGAGCGGAACCCGGCGGGGGTTGTGTCGGCCGCGAGGTACCGGTGAGCGACGTACAGGAAGGCCGGGGCTCCCGGCCCACCGTTGAGGTACTTGTAGCCGCAGCCCACGGCCAGGTCGACGTCGAGGTCGTCGAGCGCGATCGGGACGACGCCCGCGCTGTGGCACAGGTCCCACAGCGCGAGCGCCCCGGCGTCGTGGGTGGCGGCCGTGATCCCCGCCATGTCCCACAGCTCGCCGGTGCGGTAGTCGACGTGCGACAGCGAGACCAGCGCGACCTCGCCGCCCCGCTCGGCCAGCACGGCGAGGTCGCCGACCCGGGACGGGGCCTGCCACCACCCGTGGACGTTCCACGACCCCACGAGGTCGCGCCCCCACTGCCGGCTCACGACGTCCGCGACCCCGGCGGCCGCGGCCCGGGGCAGGGCGCCGAGGGAGTTCCCGGCGAGGTAGACCACGTCGTCGGGCAGGTCGAACAGGTCGCGGGCGGCGGCGAGCGGCGCGGCCGCGTCGAGGACCGCCGCACGGGAGTCGAGACGGTCGGTCATCCCCCAATGGTGCCCGTCCGCGCTGTCCGCTCATGATCGAACTCATGCGCGCGCAGCTTCCGGGGTCCGCGAACCTGCGCTCGCATGAGGTGGATCTCGGTCCGGACGGCTTCGGCCCGCTCGTAGCCTGTGGGGGTGCCGACGGTCGGGGTGCTCGCGCTGCAGGGGGACGTCCGGGAGCACCTCGCGGCGCTCGAGCGGGCCGGCGCGCGGGCCGTCACCGTGCGCCGGGCCGCGGAGCTGGACGCCGTGGACGGCCTCGTCATCCCGGGCGGGGAGTCCACGACGATCGACCGGCTGCTGCGGATCTTCGAGCTGGCGGACCCGCTGCGGGAGCGGCTGGCGCACGGCATGCCGGCGCTGGGCTCGTGCGCCGGGATGATCCTGCTCGCGGACCGGCTGAGCGACCGGGCACCTGGCCAGCGCACCCTCGGCGGCATCGACGTGACGGTGCGCCGCAACGCCTTCGGCCGGCAGGTCGACTCCTTCGAGACCGACCTCGACGTGGTGGGGGTGGCCGGCGGGCCGCTGCGGGCGGTGTTCATCCGGGCCCCGGAGGTGGTCGAGGCGGGGCCGGAGGTCGAGGTGCTGGCCCGGCTCGGGGATACCATCGTGGCCGTCCGGCAGGGCCGCCTGGTCGCCACCGCGTTCCATCCCGAGATCAGCGGTGACGACCGCGTCCACGGCCTGTTCGTCGACATCGTGGCCGCCGCCGCACGACCGGGGACGGTGGCCGGTGCGTCGGCGGTGCCGGCCGCCGCAGCCGATCGAAGGGAACCGTAGCCATGTCGGGCCACAGCAAATGGGCGACGACGAAGCACAAGAAGGCCGCCGTCGACGCCAAGCGCGGCAAGCTGTTCGCCAAGCTCATCAAGAACATAGAGGTCGCGGCCCGCACCGGCGGCGGGGACCCGGCGGGCAACCCGACCCTCTACGACGCCATCCAGAAGGCGAAGAAGTCCTCGGTCCCCAACGACAACATCGACCGTGCGGTCAAGCGCGGCAGCGGGGCCGAGGCCGGGGGCGCCGAGTACTCGACGATCATGTACGAGGGGTACGGCCCGAACGGCGTGGCCATCCTCGTCGAGTGCCTCACCGACAACCGCAACCGGGCCGCCAGCGACGTCCGGGTCGCCGTCACCCGCAACGGCGGCACCATGGCCGACCCCGGCAGCGTCTCCTACCTCTTCACCCGCAAGGGCGTCGTCCTGGTCCCGCGCGACCAGAACGGCGGGCTCGGCGAGGACGACGTGCTGACGGCGGTGCTCGACGCCGGCGCCGAGGAGGTCAACGACCTCGGCGAGTCGTTCGAGGTGATCAGCGAGGCGACCGACCTCGTCGCGGTGCGCACCGCGCTGGTCGACGCCGGCCTCGACTACGACTCGGCGGAAGCCTCGTTCGTCCCCGCCACCCAGGTCCCGCTGGACGCCGACGGCGCATCGAAGGTGTTCCGCCTCGTCGACGCCCTGGAGGACAGCGACGACGTCCAGAACGTCTGGACCAACCTCGACGTCTCCGACGAGGTCCTGGCGGAGCTCGAGCTGGCCGGCTGACGGCGCGCCCTCCCGGGGCCGGTTCCGGTGGCGGGCATGGTGGGAGCGTGCGCGTGCTGGCGGTCGACCCCGGGCTCACCCGGTGCGGGGTGGCCGTGCTCGACGGCGGCAGCGGGCACCGGGCGACGTTGGTGCACGCCGGGGTGCTCCGGACCTCGCCGGAGGAGCCGGCGTCACGACGGCTGCTCGCCGTTCACGAGGGGCTGGAGTCGCTGGTCCGCGAGCACGGCCCGACCGTGGTCGCGGTCGAGCGGGTGTTCAGCCAGCACAACGTCCGCACCGTCATGGCCACCGCCCAGGTCTCGGGTCTGGTGCTGCTGGTCGCCGCCCGGGCCGGGCTGGACATCGCGCTGTACACGCCGTCGGAGGTCAAGGCCGCCGTCACCGGGGCCGGGAGGGCCGGCAAGGGCGAGGTCCAGGCCGCGGTGGCCCGGATCCTGGGTCTCGCCGAGGCGCCTCGGCCGGCCGACGCCGCCGATGCCGTGGCCCTCGGCATCTGCCATGCCTGGCGGGGCCGGGGCCTGGAGCGGCTGGCCGCGGCGAGCCTGCGGGCACGGCTCCCCGGCCCCCGCTAGCCTCGTACACGTGTTCGTTCCGGGAGTCCGTGCGTGATCGCCCAGGTCGAGGGCACGGTCGCGGCCCTGCGGCTGGACGCGGCCGTGGTCGCCGTCGGCGGGGTGGGCCTGCTGGTCCACGCCACCCCCGACACCCTCGCCACCCTGCGCCCGGGCGGGCCCGCCCGGCTCGCCACCTCGCTGGTGGTGCGCGAGGACGCCCTCACCCTGTACGGCTTCGTGGACGACGACGCCCGCGACACCTTCGAGCTGCTCCAGACCGTCTCCGGGGTGGGGCCGCGGCTGGCGCTCGCGGTCCTGGCGGTCCACGCACCGGGGTCGCTGCGGCAGGCGGTGGCGGCCGCCGACGTCGACGCCCTGGTCCGGGTGCCGGGGATCGGCCGCAAGGGCGCCCAGCGGATCCTCCTGGAGCTGGCCGACCGGCTCGTGCTGCCGCCCGCCGGGCAGCCGGCGCCCGCGGCGGTCACGACCGGTGCCCCGGCTGCCGCGCCGGGGTCGGTGCGCGGCCAGGTCGTCACGGCGCTCACCGGGCTGGGCTGGACGGCGAAGCAGGCCGAGGAGGCGGTCGCCGCCGTCGCCCCGGACGGCGGCGGGAACGGTGCCGGCGACGGCGACGCCTCCGAGGTGCTGCGCGCCGCGCTGCGCCGGCTGGGCCGGTCGTGACCGGGGACGCCACGGCCGGGCCGCCGGGCGAGGTCCCGGTGAGCCTGGACGGCGCCGCCGAGGCCGAGGACCGGGCGGACGACCTCGCGCTGCGGCCCCGCACCCTCGCGGAGTTCGTCGGCCAGCCGGTGCTGCGGCGCCAGCTCGGCCTCGTCCTGGAGGCCGCCCGACGGCGCGGCCGGGCGCCGGACCACGTCCTGCTGGCCGGGCCGCCGGGCCTCGGCAAGACGACGCTGGCGATGATCGTGGGGGAGGAGGTGGGGTCGGCGGTCCGCCTGACCTCCGGACCCGCCATCCAGCACGCCGGCGACCTCGCCGCGGTGCTGTCCTCGCTGGAGGCCGGCGACGTGCTGTTCGTCGACGAGATCCATCGGATGGCCCGTCCCGCCGAGGAGCTGCTGTACGTCGCCATGGAGGACTTCCGGGTCGACGTCGTCGTCGGCAAGGGCCCGGGCGCCACCGCGATCCCGCTGCCGCTGCCGCCGTTCACCCTGGTGGGCGCCACGACCCGGTCCGGGATGCTGCCGGCCCCGCTGCGGGACCGGTTCGGCTTCACCGGCCACCTCGACTACTACGACGCCGCCGACCTGGTGTCGGTGCTGACCCGCTCGGCCCGGCTGGTCGGCGTCGACCTCGACGACGGGGCCGCCGACGAGATCGCCCGCCGGTCCCGGGGGACGCCCCGGATCGCGAACCGGCTGCTGCGGCGGGTGCGCGACTACGCCGAGGTGCACGCCCGCCCCGGCGCCGACTCCCGCGCAGTGGACCGGGGTTCCGCCCGCGCCGCCCTCGACCTGTTCGCCGTCGACGCCGTCGGGCTGGACCGGCTCGACCGGGCCGTGCTGGACGCGGTGTGCCGCCGGTTCGGAGGCGGCCCGGTGGGGGTCGCGACCCTGGCCCTCACCGTCGGCGAGGAGCCCGAGACCGTCGAGACCGTCGCCGAGCCGTACCTCGTGCGGGAGGGCTTCCTCGCCCGCACGCCGCGGGGCCGGGTCGCCCTGCCGCGGGCGTGGGAGCACCTCGGGCTGGTCGCGCCCGCGGGGGGGCGGCCGGGCGACACGGTGCCGTTCGACGGGTTCGAGGACCTCGGCGCCGACGCGCACGGCGCGACCAGCAGGCTGGCCTAGACTCCCGCGGGCGCCCGACCGCGGGCGCCGACCGATCGAGGCGAGCGACCGAGGGACCGTGGCCAACCAACAGAGAGTCTCCCGCCCGTTCCGGGCCCTCACCGTCCTCGGCGTCATCATCGCCACCCTGCTCGCCCTGGTGGCCGGGGGCTGGCACTGGGACGACGCCGAGTGGACACCGTCGCTGGCGCTCGACCTCGAGGGCGGCACCGAGATCCTCCTGGAGCCGCAGCTGCAGGAGGGCGAGGCGGCGCCCTCGGGCGAGGTCATCGAGCAGGCCGTCGCGATCATCCGGCAGCGCGTCAACGGCAGCGGCGTCACCGAGGCCGAGGTCGCCCGGCAGGGTGCGGAGAACATCCTCGTCGCCATCCCCGGCCAGGACCCCGACGAGGACACCCTCAACCTCGTCCGGCAGAGCGCGCAGCTGGCGTTCCGGCCGGTGCTGGTCGCGGACACCGGCTTCCAGGTCCCGCAGCCGACGGGCGATCCGAGCGCGGTGCCGACCGGCGACGCCACCGCCGTCCCGACCGCCCCCGCGACGGTCGCGCCGGGCGGCGAGGCGACGGCGGCTCCCGCTCCGACGGAGGCTGTGGCCCCCAGCCTCGACGCGGTGACGCCCGAGCCGTTCCGGGCGGCGGCCGACGCCACGGCGGCGCCCGGCACCCCGGCCGCCTC
>JBHJOJ010000238.1:0-11142 GCA_050329835.1 Kineosporiaceae bacterium
GGGCGCCGACGCCCGCCGCGCGCGCCGCCTGCCAGCCGGTGGCGACCTTGGTGGCGGCGGTGACAGCGGCGAGGACCAGGGCGGGGACGAGCACCGGGCCGAGCGAGCCCGGGTCGACCTGGAGGCTGAAGAACACGAAGAAGACCGCGGCGAAGAAGTCGCGCAGCGGGGCGAGCACCTCCCGGGCGGCCTCCGCCACCTCCCCGGATACCGCGACCCCGACGAGGAAGGCCCCCACCGCGGCGCTCACCTGGACGGACTCGGCCAGGCCACCGATCAGCAGGGTGAGCCCGACCAGCGCCAGCGAGAGCAGCTCGGGCCGGGCGGGCAGCAGGCCGGACAGCCGCTCGCCGAACCTCAGCGTGACGACGAGCACCGCGAGCAGGGCGCCCAGGGCGGCCCCGACCAGGCCGGCCCCGGACAGCCAGCCCGCGCCGGCCAGCGCCACCGTGAGGACCGGCAGGTAGACGGCCATCGCGAGGTCCTCGAGGACGAGCACGCCGAGGACGGCCGGCGTCTCGCGGTTGCCGAGGCGACCCAGGTCCTGCAGCGCCTTGGCGATGATCCCCGAGCTGGAGATCCAGGTGATCCCGGCGAGCGCGAGCGCCCCCAGCCACCCGAGGTCGAGCACGAGCCCGGCGACGAACCCGGGCGTGGCGTTGAGCAGGAAGTCGACGACCCCCGTGGGCGCCTGCCGCCGCAGGCTGCCCACCAGCTCGTCGGCCGTGAACTCCAGCCCGAGGGCGAGCAGGAGCAGCAGCACCCCGATCTCGCTGCCGACGCGCAGGAACTCCGCGCTGGCCTCGAAGTCCACCAGCCCGCCCTCGCCGAAGGCCAGCCCGGCGAGCAGGAACAGCGGCACGGCCGGCAGGTCGAGGCGGGAGGCCGCGGCGGCGAGCAGGGACAGGCCGAGGACGATCAGGCCGAGTTCGAGCAGCAGCAGGCTGAGCCCCTCGGACCCGGCGGCGAGGATCATCCGCGGATGATCTCGGTCAGCTGCTCCACCCCGCGCGGGGTTCCGACGACGACGAGGACATCCCCGCCCATCAGCGGCGACGCCGGTCCCGGGGCGGCGGTGACCTCGGCGCCCCGCAGGACGGCCACGATCGAGGTGCCGGTGCGGGTGCGGGCCCGGGTGTCGCCGAGCGGGCGGCCCGCGAACGGACTGGCCACGTCGACATCGATGCGGGAGACAACGATGCCCGGCACCCCCGACACGGCGTCGTGGAGGTGCGACACGATCTCCGACGCCCCGAGCAGCCCGGCCAGCGCGGCGGCCTCGTCCTCGGTCAGCACGACGACCTCGGCGGCCTCGTCGTCGTCGCGGCCCGAGTACAGCAGCAGCTCGCGGCGACCGCTGCGGTAGGTGACGAGGCCGACGTGGCGGCCGTGCTCGGTGCGGAAGTCGTGCCGCAGCCCGATGCCCGGGAGGCGGGCCTCGTCGATGCGGAGAGGGCGAGAATGGCTCGCGGTCACGGGCGGCAGTGTCGCAGCGCGGCTGGCACGATCTCGGGATGACGTCGCCGGACCGGTCGGGGGGCCACGCCGAGCGAGCGCCGCTCGTGGTCCGCGCCTACCGGCACTCGGCGGTCCGGTTCCTGTTCTTCTCGGGGGTCGGGTACTCCTTCGACCTCACGGTGCTGCTGCTGCTGGAGCGCGCCGGCCGGCTCCCGCTGCTGGCGAACGTCACGATCGCCTTCGTCCTCACGTACGCACTGAACTTCGCGCTCAACCGGTGGTTCGCCTTCCACGCCGCGCACCGGGACCTGCGGGGCCAGCTGGGGCGGTACCTCCCCCAGGTGACGGTCGACTACCTGCTGACGCTCGGCGGCGTGTGGCTGTTCGCCGCGGTCCTCGGGCTGCCGCTGTTCTGGGCGCGGCTGCTGGCCGCCACCACCAACCTGATCTTCAACTACACGGTCTACCGGTTCTGGACCTTCCGGCGAGCGGCGACCGTGGCGGCCCCCCAGGTCCCGCCGGCACCGGAGCCGGTGCCCTAGCCGGGCAGCATGACGGACTGCCCACCGTCCAGGACGACGGTCTGCCCGGTCACCCAGGCGGCGTCGTCGCTCAGCAGCCAGGCCACCGCCCCGGCGACGTCGTCGGGGACACCGAGGCGCCGCAGCGGGTAGGCGGCGGAGACCTCGTCCTCGCGCCCCTCGTACAGGGCGGCGGCGAAGCGGGTGCGCACGACCGCCGGGGCGACCGCGTTGACCCGGACCGCCGGCGCCAGCTCGGCGGCCAGCTGCCGGGTCAGGTGGATGAGCATCGCCTTGGAGGCCCCGTAGAGGCCGATGCCGGGGGAGGCCCGCACCCCGGCGATCGAGGCGATGTTGACGACCGCGCCGTCGCCGTGTCCGGCCATCCCGGCGGCATGGGCGGCCTGCGTCCACGCCAGCGCGGCCAGGACGTTCACCTCGACGATCTTGCGGGCGGCCGAGAGGTCCGCCGAGAGCAGCGGTCCGTACGCCGGGTTGATGCCGGCGTTGTTGACGAGCAGGTCCAGGCCCCCGAACTCGGCGACGGTCCGCTCGACGGCGGTGTCCCGGTGGTCCGGGTCGTCGGCCCGGCCCGCGACGCCGATCGCCGCCCGGCGGCGGCCGGCGGCCGCGTCGAGCCCCGCGACCGCCTCGGCCAGGGCCTCCTCGTGGCGGGCCGTGAGGCACACCGACGCGCCCTCGGCGACCAGCCGGCGGGCGACGGCGAGCCCGATCCCCCGGCTGGCCCCGGTGACGACGGCGACCCTCCCCGTCAACCTCCCCGCCGGCCTCCCCGCCGGCCTCCCTGGCGACCGCGCCGCCGATCCGGCTGAGGTCTCCGGCGATGTCGGATCGGGCACGTGCCCTCCTTCGCGTGACGACGGCTCCCGGTCGGCACGCCTACTGTCCCGGGTGAGTCAAGGGAGGCGCACGGTGACGACAGCAGCCGGGCCCGCCGGTCTCGACGCCGCGGCCGTCGAGGCGTGGCTGGGCGAGCAGGTGCCCCTGACGGGACGCCCCGCCTGGTCGCTGCTCGCGGGCGGCCGGTCGAACCTCAGCTACCTGCTGGAGGTGGCCGTCGGGTCCGCGGCCGGCGACGTCCAGCGGTACGTGCTGCGGCGGCCGCCCCTCGGCCACGTCCAGGCCACCGCGCACGACATGGCCCGCGAGCACCGGGTGCAGGCGGCCCTGGCGGGCACCGGGGTGCCGGTGCCGCGCATGATCGGGGTCTGCGAGGACGCCGACGTCGCGGGTGCGCCGTTCTACGTCATGGAGTTCGTCCCGGGAGCGGTCGTCCGCACCCCGGGCGACGCGGCCCTGCTCGACGCCGCCGGCCGCGAGGCCGCGGCGCACTCCCTGGTCGACACCCTGGCGGTCCTGCACGACGTCGACCCGGCGGCTGCCGGCCTGGCCGGTTTCGGCCGGCCCGAGGGATTCCCGGAGCGGCAGGTCCGGCGCTGGTGGAGGCAGTTCGAGGGGTCGCGGAGCCGGGAGGTCCCCGGCGTGGCGGACCTGCATGGGGCACTGGCGGCCACGGTCCCCGGCCAGGGGCGGGCGACGGTCGTCCACGGCGACTACCGGCTGGACAACGTGGTGCTCGGGGAGCACGGCGAGGTGAGGGCCGTGCTCGACTGGGAGATGGCGACCCTCGGCGACCCGCGGGCCGACCTCGGGCTGCTCCTGGCGTACTGGGACGGTCTCGGCGGCGGACCGGGCGGCGTCGCCCCCGCCCCCGGACTGGTGCCGGGGCCGGGTTCCGGCTTCCCGGCGGGCTCGACGCTGGTGCAGCGGTACGCGAGCCGTTCCGGCGGCGACGTCGACCGCCTCGGATGGTTCACGGCGCTCGGATACTTCAAGATCGCTGTGATCCTCGAGGGGATCCATCGGCGGCACGCCCTCGGGCGGACCGTCGGGGAGGGGTTCGAGGGGATCGGCGCGCTCGTCGCGCCGCTGGTGGCGGCCGGGCTGCGCACGATGGACGAGGGGATCTGACTGTGGACTTCGCGCCCGACCCGGCGACGGCCGGGCTGGCCGCCCCCCTGGAGGACTTCCTGGCCTCGCACGTGCTGCCGGCCGAGGCGGTCGCCGGGGAGCAGGTCGCCGCCCGGGCGGCGGCGGGCCGGCCGTTCGCCCGCCCGCCGGTGATGTCCGAGCTGCAGGCCGAGGCCCGCGCCCGCGGGCTGTGGAACCTGTTCCTGCCCGACCTGCCGGACGGGCGGCGGCTCGGCGCCGGGCTCACGACCCTGCAGTACGCCCCGCTCGCCGAGATCACCGGCCGCAGCCCGCACCTGGCCCCCGAGGCGCTCAACTGCGCGGCGCCGGACACCGGCAACATGGAGCTGCTGGCCCACCACGGCTCGCCGGAGCAGCAGGAGCGCTGGCTGGGACCGCTGCTGGCGGGGCGGATCCGGTCGGCGTTCTGCATGACCGAGCCGGACGTCGCCTCCTCGGACGCCACCAACATCCGGCTGCGGGCGCGCCGGGACGGCGACGGCTACCTGCTGGACGGCCGGAAGTGGTGGTCGACCGGTGCCACGGACCCGGCGTGCGAGCTGCTCGTGGTCATGGCGGTGACCGCGGGCCCCGACGACGCGGCGGTCGACCCGCGGCGGCGGTGGTCGATGCTGCTGGTGCCGCGCGACACCCCGGGGGTGCGGGTGGTGCGACCGCTCACGACCTTCGGGATGAGCGACGCCGGGCACGGCGGGCACGCCGAGGTCGCCTTCGAGGGCGCCCGGGTGCCGGCGTCGGCGCTGCTGGGGGCCGAGGGCGAGGGCTTCGCCCTGGCCCAGGCGAGGCTCGGACCCGGGCGGATCCACCACTGCATGCGCCTGATCGGGACGGCGGAGCGAGCCCTGGAGCTCATGTGCCGCCGGGCGGTGTCGCGGGAGGCGTTCGGACGGCCGCTGACCGAACTCGGGTCGACCGCCGACCGGATCGCCGAGGCCCGGGTGGCGATCGAGCAGGCCCGGCTGCTGGTGCTGCGGACGGCGTGGCTGATCGACACCGCGGGCGCGAAGGCCGCCCACACCGAGATCCAGGCCATCAAGATCGCGGTGCCGTCGGCGGTGCAGCGGATCGTCGACGACGTCATCCAGGTCCACGGCGGCGCCGGGCTGTGCCAGGACACCGTGCTGCCGCAGCTGTGGCTGCACGCCCGGGCGCTGCGGATCGCCGACGGCCCGGACGAGGTCCACCGCGCCTCCCTGGCGCGGCGCGAGCTGCGGCGCTACACCTGAGCCGGCGTCCGGTCGCGCTTGCGAACCTTCCAGACCTGCTCCGACGGGTAGTCGCGCGCCCAGACTCCAGGCACGCTGAACGGGGTGTCACCTCGAGAGGCGGCGGGCCGGGGCTCGCGGTAGTCGACGACGTCGAAGCCGATCTCGTCGAACAGCCGGAACCAGCCGGACGTCGGGAGGGTGAACTCCACCCCGCCGGGGTCGACCGGGACGATGCGCCAGTCGAGCCGGTGCAGGTCGAACCACGGGCGTACCAGGGTGTGTGCGGTCACCGAGCCGTCGAGCGGGGCGCACGCCGCGGCCAGCGGGTGCGTCCCGAGGAAGGCCATCGTCCCGCCCGGGCGCAGCAGTCGGTGAGCCTCCCGGACCCAGACCCGGGGGTCACACCAGATGGAAGCGCCGTACTCCGAGACGGCGTAGTCGAACGAGGCGTCCGGGCGGGGCACGGTCTCGGCGTTCCCGTGGAGCCACGTGACGTCGAGGCCGTGGTCGCGGGCGAGCCGCCGCGCGATCGCGAGCTGTTGCTCGGAGTTGTCGATCGCGGTCACCATCGCCCCGCGTCGGGTCATCCAGGCCGAGACGTAGCCGGTCCCGCAGCCGAGCTCGATCGCCGCCGTCCCGGTCATGTCGTCCGGCAGCAGCCTGACCTCGGCATCGGGCACCTCCCACTGGCCCCACACCGGCTCGGCGAGGGACCACAGGCGCTCACCGGCGACGACCCAGTGCCGGGCGCGAGCGTCCCAGTACTCGCGGTTGGCGCGGACGTGCTCGGGCAGATCCGTGTCCGTCACGTCGCCATCGTGCCGCCTCCCCGCCTCCCCGGCTCACCGAGAGCTGTGCAGGTGAGGACGCGTGGATCAGTAGGGCGGCGCGAGATGCGGGACCATGGGGAAGTGCCGCACGTTGCGGGTCCACAGGTCCGCTTCCAGCTCGTACGCAGTAGCCGCGATGACGTAGTCCACGACATCGATGGTGGCGTGCGAGGCGCGGTAGACCCGTGCGTATCGGCCCGCCCGCTCGGCCACCTCGTCCGACACGGGAACCCACGTGAGGATCGAGACGAGCCGCCGAATGGCCGACCGTTCGTGGGAACGCATGCCCGCGAGCAGCTCCGTCTTGGTCAGGACGGACGCAGCCACGCGATGACCGGCGCCGGCGGCCTTGGCCATCGCCAGGCGTGCGTCGATGTTGCCACGGAGCTGATCGATGAGGACCGACGTGTCGACGACTATCACCGAAATCTCAACCGAGCTGGTGGTCGGCGGTACGTCGAGCCAGCCCTCGACGCTGCTGTTCCACGTACTGGGCTCCGTCCAGTCCGTCGAAGTCGTCCGGTTCAGCCGCGCCGAAGGACTCGTCAAGAGCTTGCAGGAACTCTTGGGTCCGAGCGGACAGGTACACCTGCTCGACTGCCGTCCGGACGAGGTCACCGATGGACCGGCCGGTGCGGGCGGCCTCATCCTTGAGCCGTTCGTACTGCGCGTCCTCAAGAAGGATCTGGGTCCGGTGCATGATGTAACGCTACATCATGCACCGGACCCGCCGGCGATCGCCGCGTCCAGGTCCTCCCACAGGTCCTCGACGTGCTCGCAGCCGACGCTGAGCCGCAGCAGCCCCGGTGGCACGTGCTCCTGCCCGGGCAGCTTGTTGCGCCGCTCGATCGTGCTCTCGACCCCGCCGAGGCTGGTGGCGCTGACGATCACGCGGACCGCGGCGCACACCGCGTCGGCGGCCCCGGCCCCGCCCCGGACGTCGAACGACAGCATCGCCCCGAACCCCGGGTACCGGACCCGCTCCACGCCCAGGTGCCCTCCCAGGCGGCGCGCCAGCTCGGTGGCCGACTCCTGCGCCTGCCGCAGCCGTACCGGCAGCGTCCGCAGCCCCCGCAGCGCGAGGAATGCCTCCAGCGCCCCGGGCGTCGCGCCGGCCAGCATGCGCCGGCGCGCCAGCGCGTCGCTGATCCGGGCGTCGGCCGTCACGGCCGCCCCCATGAGCAGGTCGGAGTGACCCCCGAGGAACTTCGTCGCGCTGTGGACGACGACGTCCGCGCCGATGTCCAGGGGCCGCTGGAGCAGCGGGGTGGCGAAGGTGTTGTCGACCGCCGTCCGGACTCCCGTGGAGCGGGCGGCCGACAGCAGCGCCGGCAGGTCAGCCACGTCCAGCAGGGGGTTGCTGGGGGACTCCAGCCACAGCAGGTCGGCGCCGGGCAGCGCGGCGATCACCGCCTCGGTGTCGGGCTGGTCCACGGCGTCGACGGCCCAGCGGCCGGTCGCCCCGCCGTCCGCCAGCAGCTCCCGGGTCCCGCCGTAGCAGTCCCGGGGCACCACGACCCGCCCGCCGACCGGCACCAGGTCGAGCACCGCCGAGACCGCCGCCATGCCGCTGGCGAACGCGAGGGCGCGGCCGCCCTCGAGCGCTCCGAGGGCCGCCTCGAACGCCCGCCAGGTGGCGGTGCCCTGGTCGCGGGCGTAGGCCGAGAAGTCCCCGGCGGCCCGGAAGTTCGACGCCGGCTCGATCGGGGAGTTGACGGGCTCGCCCGGCCCGTCCGGCCGGCCGGCGGTGACGGCGACCGTCTCGGGACGCCGGCGCCCGGTCACGACCCGGCTCCCGCGGTGACGACCCGGTCCTCCCGGGGCGCGGGCACGGTCACGGACGGGCGAGCCCAGCGCGGGTGGACCGCGACGACGAGCAGGGCCAGCAGCGGCAGCGGCAACAGGAACGCCAGCCGCAGGTCGGTGACGCCCGCCAGCGCGGCGAGCGCCAGGGGCGCGGTGGAGATGGCGACCCCGGAGGCCGCCACCCCGAGCGAGGTGGCGAGCCGCAGCGGCAGCCCGGGCACCCGGACCAGCAGGGACAGCCCGGTCGGGTAGGTCGTCGACAGCGCGAGCCCGGCCACCAGCAGGCCGGCGGCCACCAGCGGCCACGGGCCGGCCACGACGGCGAGGGTGGCGACCCCCGTGACCGCCGCCGCCAGGCGCAGCCGGCCGCGCAGGACGGGCGAGGACGCGTCGGGCAGCCGGGCGCCGGCGAACCGGCCGACCACCATGCCGAGCGGGAAGGCGACGCCGGCGACCGCGGCCGCCCCGATGCCCAGGCCCGAGTCGACGAGCCTCGCGACCCCCCACGTGAAGAAGGAGAACTCCGCCGCGACCGCGAGGACGATGGCCGCCCACGCGGCTGCCACCGACACCCACCGCGGCCGGGCGAGCGCCGGCTCCGGCCGGGCCACCGGGCCGTCCGCCGTCCGAGGCGCGCCTCCCGCCGCGCGGTCCGCGGCCGCGGCGCGGACGCTGCGGTCGGGATGGTCGGCACGGACCCCGGCGGCCGCGGCGGCCAGCAGGAACGGCACCGGCAGCAGCAGCGCCCAGCCACCCGAGTACCCGGCCAGCTCGATCAGGCCGATCGTGACCGGTGCCACCAGCGACGCGAGGCTGGCGAATCCGGTGGCCAGCGACATGCTCGACGCGGCCCCGCGGAGCAGCGTCACCGACGCCAGCAGCATGCCGGCCCCGCTGAGGCCGCCCGCCGCGGCGGCGGGCACCAGCAGGGGCAGGCTCGGCACCGTCGCCATGACGACGGCCGAGAGCACGCCCAGCCCCGCGGCGACCTGGAGCAGGCGACCGGCGCCGAGGCGCAGCAGGTACCGCCCGCTCAGGGCGACCGCGACGAGGGCGAAGCCGAACGCCGACGCGATCCAGCCGAGGGACCCGGCGCTGACGCCGAGCCGGTCGGCGGCCACGACGATGTAGGCGGCGTTCGCCCCGCCGGCGAAGCCGCCCCCGATCTGGGCCAGGCTGACCGCGGTCAGGGGCCGGACCTCGCGGACCCGGCGGCGCCCGGCGACCGGGGCGGGTCCGCGATCGGCGGGTCCGGCCGCCGGGCGCACGTCGTCCGGGCAGGCGTGCACAGGGGGCCTCCCCCGTCGTCGGTGGTTGAGTCGGCCGGGATCCGGCCGTTCCCTCAGCGTAAGCCTGGGGTTCGCCCCGTGCTTCCCGCAGGGCCGTCGACATTCGAGCCCTGTCCGCTCTCAGCGCACAGTTGAGCCGACGGGGAGCAACTTAGGGTGGAGCGACGTTCGGTCCGTCGTGAGCACGCACAACTACCCCGTCCTCTTCCTCGACGACGTCGTCGTGCTGCCGGGGATGGTGGTCCCGGTCGAGCTGACCGACCAGGCCCAGGCTGCGGTCGACGCCGCCCGGGCCGCCCGCACCACCTCGCGCGATCCGCTGCGCCTGCTCCTCGTCCCCCGGGTCGACGGCCGCACCGGCGCCGTCGGCACGGTCGCCGAGGTCACCCAGACCGGACGGCTGCCCTCGGGCGAGCCGGGCGCCGTCCTGCGCGCCCTGCACCGCGCCCGGATCGGCCGCGGCCTGCCCGGGCCCGGCGCCGCGCTGTGGGTCGAGACCGAGCGCGTCGACTCCCCCGTGACGGACCGCGCCCGCGAGCTGGCCGGGGAGTTCAAGGGGATCCTCGCCTCGATCCTGCAGGCCCGCAGCGCCTGGCAGGTGCTCGACACCGTGCAGCGGATGACGGACCCGGCCGAGATCGCCGACGCCGCCGGCTACGCGTCGTGGATCGACGCCGCCGGCAAGGTCCGCCTGCTGGAGACGGTCGACCTGGAGCAGCGCCTGGCGTTCCTCGTCGAGCGGGCACGGGAGCACCTCGCCGAGCTCGAGGTCACCGACAAGATCCGTCAGGACGTCCGCGACGGCATGGAGCGCACCCAGCGCGAGTACCTGCTGCGCCAGCAGCTCGCCGCGGTCCGCAAGGAGCTGCGCGAGCTCGCCGGCGAGACCGGCGACGGCGGCGGGGAGGAGCCCGACGACTACCGGGCCCGGGTGGAGGCCGCCGACCTGCCTGAGAAGGTGCGCGAGCAGGCGCTCGCCGAGGTGGGCCGGCTGGAGCGGACGCCGGACGCCTCGCCGGAGGGCGGCTGGATCCGGACCTGGCTCGACACCGTGCTCGAGATGCCGTGGGCGGTGCGCACCGACGACACCGCCGACGTCACCGGCGCCCGCGCCGTGCTCGACGCGGACCACACCGGCCTCGGCGACGTGAAGGACCGGATCGTCGAGTTCCTCGCCGTCCGGGCGCGGCGCGCCGAGCGCGGCCTGCACGTCGTCGGCGGTCGGGGGTCGGGAGCCGTGCTCGCGCTGGTCGGCCCGCCCGGCGTCGGCAAGACCTCCCTCGGGGAGTCGGTGGCCCGCGCCCTCGGCAGGCGCTTCGTCCGGGTCGCCCTCGGCGGCATCCGCGACGAGGCCGAGATCCGCGGCCACCGGCGGACGTACGTCGGCGCGATGCCGGGACGCCTGGTGCGGGCGATCAAGGAGGCGGGGGCAATGAACCCCGTGATCCTTCTGGACGAGATCGACAAAGTGGGTGCGGACTACCGCGGCGACCCGGCCGCCGCCCTGCTGGAGGTCCTCGACCCCGCCCAGAACCACACCTTCCGCGACCACTACCTCGACCTGGACCTCGACCTGTCCGACGTCGTCTTCCTGGCCACCGCCAACGTCGCCGAGGCGATCCCCGGTCCGCTGCTGGACCGGATGGAGCTGGTCCGCCTCGACGGGTACACCGAGGACGAGAAGGTGGCCATCGCCCGCGACCACCTGCTGCCGCGACAGCTGGACCGGGCCGGTCTGACCCGCGAGGAGGTGGCGGTCGACGACCGCGCCCTACGCCGGATCGCAGCGGAGCACACCCGCGAGGCCGGCGTCCGCCAGCTGGAGCGGGCCGTCGCCAAGGTGCTCCGGAAGGTGGCGACCGAGCTCGTCACCGGGATCGTCGCACCCGTGACGGTCGGGAGCAATTGTCAAGACCTGTGGATGAAGATCGTTTAGGCTGCTTCGGGTAGTGGGTGGTCATGGGGGCGTTCGACGAGTTTGCCGCTCTTGAAGGTGGCGCCGGCGCGGACGAGGGCG
>JBHJOJ010000239.1:0-34157 GCA_050329835.1 Kineosporiaceae bacterium
CTCCGCCGGGGCGGAGGTGGCGGGGCCCGCCCGCCGGCCCGGCTGGCTCCCCCGGCACGACTCACCTCCGACCCGGTCCCGTCGGGTCCCCAGTATGGGCGCGCCCCCCACGGGCCGGCCGGGGACCGGCGCCGGGACGGCGCGGCGCGGCGCGCAGCCCGCGGCCCTCCCGGGGGCCTCCCGGGGGGTTCCGAGAACTCGAATTCTGTGACCGAAAGTAATTGAACAATGACGACAAGTGATCGGTTCGTGGTCTTGCCGCGGAGGGCGTGGCGCCAATAATCTGCACCTCAGATGGGGTTGTCAGGTTACCGACGGCTCCCGGGGGAGAATTCCTCTCGGCGCCGGAAGTCCTGGCCGATGGAGAGGATTCGATGGCTGCACACGTGACGGTCGACGGTGCCGACGGTTCCCGGCTCTCCCGCGCACCGCTGCCCGATCCCGCCGGCCGGCACTCGCGCGGGTACGTCGTGCGCCCGCCCTCGCGCACGTCCATGAAGGTCGTCGTCGCCGGGGCCTTCGCCGCCGGCAAGACGACGTTCATCCACACCGTCGCCGACCGCGACGTCATCTCGACCGAGACGGTCACCAGCGAGGACGGCGACCGCAAGCCGGCGACCACGGCAGCCATGGACTTCGGACGGTTCGCCGTGGCCGACGGGCCGGAGGGCACCGTGGAACTGCTCCTCTTCGGCATCCCCGGTCAGGCGCGCTTCGAGTTCATGTGGCGGATCCTGGGTCACGGCGCCCTCGGCTGCGTCCTCCTCGTCGACGCCGGCGACCCGTCGACCTGGCCGGAGGCGGCCGTCATCGACTCGGTGCTGGCCGCCGGCCCCGGGATGCCGCGGGTCGTCGCGGTCAACCGCGCCGCCCCCGGCCAGGACCTCACGGGGATCCGGGAGGCCTTGGGCATCGGCCCCACGGTGCCCGTGGTCGCGTGCGACCCGCGCCAGCGCTCGGCGTCCGTCCATGTCCTCATCACGCTCTTCATGGAGATCATCCGCTACCGGCAGGCCGGCGACGACGCCGCCGCTCCCGGCCCCCTGGTGGCACCGGAGCGCCGGGCGTGACGACGGCCGGCCCCGACCAGCCGCCGTCGCACGCGCTGATCGAGGCCGCCCTCGACGACCTGCGGGACGACGTCCCCGCCGTCCACCGGGTCATGCTGGCCACCAGCGACGGCCTTCCCCTGGTCACCGACCACCAGGCGGCGCTCAGCGAGCCGCACGAGGCGGCCATGACGGCGGCGGTCCTCGCCCTCGGCAGCCAGGTCGGCGCGACGGTGGGGGGCGGCGACTTCATCGACTGCATCATCCGCAGCACGGAATCGGTGGTGTGCGTGGTCGCGGTCGGGACGGGTCACGTGCTCGCGGTCTCGGCACCCGCGCGCGTCAACCTCGGCCTGCTGCTGCGCCAGTCCCGGATCACGGCCCGCCGGCTGGTCGGCCGGCTTCCGGAGGCGAGGGCCGGTCAGACCACGGGCCGGATGAGGTAGACGCACTCCGCGGCGCCCATGGCCTCGCACTGGGCCTCCTCGCCCCGCATCGGGGCGCCGGTGATGGCCTGCATCGCCCCCATGAAGACGCCGAGGGTGTAGGCGCACACCGGCTCGTCCGACTCCCGGCCCATGGTGCACGCACCCTCGGAGATCCGGACCTCGAAACCGCCGCCGACCGGCTCGACGGAGCGGACCAGGCACAGCCGAGTGCCGCCGAGCCCGAGCACGCCGTCGAGCACCTCGGTCAGCTTCTCCCCGTCGGCGGGCACGCCGACCAGGCCCTTCTCGACGATGACGTCGTACCCCCGGCGCCGGCCGGCGGCGACGATGGGCACCCGGCCCACCACGTCCTCGGCGTGGAACCGGAGGTACTGGAAGCAGACCGCGTCGACCATCGGGCCGAGCGTGGGACGGGTGACGGACATCGGGGCTCCTCCCGGAGTCGCCGTCGCAGCGACAGCGTGGCGGGACGATACCGGGACTTCATCCCGATGTGACCCGTCCCTCAGCTCAGTCCTGCCTCGCGGGCCCGCTCCAGGGAGGCCGCCGCCTCCTGGGTGCGCAGGCGGGTCAACAGCGCCTCCGGCATCCCGGCGACCGAGTACAGGGCGTCGACGACGGCCCGGTCGTAGCCGAGCGCGATGATGGCCGCGATCGTGGAGAAGAGCCGGCCGAACGCGCCGGCCAGCTCGTCGGCCTCGCCCGGGGGCAGTCCGGCCTCCTTCGTCCGGTGGACGACGAAGTCCACGACGTGGTCCCTCATCGCGAGCATCATGGGGTTGCTCACCCCCCGCACCACGTGGACCAGGCCGACCATGGCCATCCAGGCGAAGTAGCGGTCGTCGTGCGGGCCGGTCACCGTCCGGCGCCACCAGCGGGCCAGCTGCTCCTCCCGGTCCGGGCGCTCGCCCTCGGCGAAGACGGCCGCGGTGGGCGGGTGGGCGAACAGGGTGTCGTAGAAGCCGGCCACCAGCTCGGGCTCCAGGCGTAGCAGGAGGTCCCGCCGGCCCGTGATGACGTCACTGTCGGCCTGGGTGAAGCGCCGGGCCGGGGGGACCTGGTCGACCGCGGAGTGCGCGATGCCGGTGAGGTCCATCAGGGTCGTCCCGCCGCGCGGACCGTCAGCTGAGCACCTGGCTGATCTGCGCCGCGGCGCTCCTGGCCTCGATCCGCATGAGGCCGAGGTTGGCGTTGGTCGGCCCTGACATGACGAGCACGGCGGACTCCCCCGCCCCGTACACGACGAAGTAGCCGTACTGCCCCCGCACCACGGCCTCCAGCAGACCGCCGACCTTGGCGCGCTCGGAGATGCGCTGCCCCAGGCCGAGTGCCGTGGCCGCCATGGCCGCGACCGCCTCGGACTCGGACTCCGGGAAGTCGTGGGCGAGCGCGAGGCCGTCGATCGAGGCGATCATGACGCCGTGCAGCTCGGGGATGGATCGCCGGATCCCGCCCGTGATCCTCAGCAGGTCCTCCTGCTTGCTCATCGCCGTCGGTCCCTCTCTGGCAGGCCATCCGTGGCCGGAGTCGCACCGGCAGGCCTGGACCCTTGCAGGAGGCCGGAAGGACACGCAAGGGTCGGGTGCGCGGGACAGGGCGCTGCGCCCGCTATCCAAGACGGAGGTCCCCGGGCGCCACAGAACACAGACCGAGAGTGATGAAACCATTACCGAGGGAATCGGACTCCGAAGTCCTATGAGTGTCGGACCCGCCCCGACGGACCGCCGGCCCCGCACCCGGGTCCCCCGGGCGATCGCCGCCGCCTCGGCGACCGCCGTCGTGGTGGCGGCCGTGCCCCCGGCCGCGTGGTGGGTCGCCCGCGGGGTCGAGGCCGAGCTGACGATCGAGGCCCAGGCCACCCTCGCGGCAGCCGGCATCCCGGTGAGGGTCGACTACGACGGCCGGGACGCCCGGCTGCGCGGCAGGGTGGCCGACCCGGACGCCGCCGCACGGGCGTCGCGCCTCGTGAGCGACGTCCGCGGGACCCGGTCGGTGGTCTCCGACCTCAGGGTCGACGCCGGGCCCGGCCCGTCGTCGGCGGAGCCGGCGCCGTCCCCGCCGCCGTCCCCGGCGCCGTCCCCGCCGCCGTCGCCCGGCCCCACGGACGAGGTCCCGCCGCTGCCCCCCGCCACCGTCCGCTTCGACGACGCCACCGCGGAGCTCTCCCCGGCCGCCCGGGAGGTCCTCGACGCCGTGGCCGGCCACCTCGTCCGGTACCCGGACGTCCGCGTCGTCGTCGAGGGCCACACCGACTCCACCGGGAGCGTGGAGTCGAACCGGCGGCTGTCCGGCCGACGGGCGGACGCCGTGCTCGCCTACCTGGTGTCGCGCGGTGTCCCACCGGGGCGGATGGAGGCGGCCGGCTACGCGGACTCGCGCCCGGTGGCCTCCGACGACACGGCGGAGGGCCGGGCGGCCAACCGCCGGGTCGAGATCGTGGCGGTGGCCCCGTGACCCCCGGCCTGGTGTACGTGGCGGGCGAGGCCGCCCTGCTCCTCGTCCTCGCCCTGGTCGCCGGGGTGCTGCTGGGCCGCTTCGCCTGGCCGCGACGCCGCCCGGACCCGGTGCCGCGGCCGCCCGTCCGGGCCGGCGAGGCGTTCGGGTCGGCGCGCGTGGCGCCCGCCAGCGGGGACGTGGCGCCCGCCAGCGGGGACACCGGGGCCGCGGTGGCCGACCGCCGGGCGCTGGACGAGGCGGAGCGGCGACTGTGGACGTGCCGGGCGGAGGTGACGGAGCTGCGGGCCGAGCTGACGGAGCTGTCCGACCGGAAGGACCTGGAGATGGCCCGGCTGGAGACGGCCGCCATCGAGGCTCTCGAGACCACCATCACGGCCCACCGGGAGCGGATCACGGTCCTCGAGAAGGAGGTGGCGGCGGGCCGGCGCCTGCTCGACGACGCCCGCGCCGGCGCCGATGCCCACCAGAGCAGGGCCGAGCAGCTCGCCCTCGCCCTCGCCGAGCGCGACGGCCGCATCGCCGAGCTCACCGCCGAGTGACGCCGCGGCCGGGACTGTTCACTCACTGTTCACCGCAACCCCCTGGAACGCCTGGACCCCCGGCAGGTCCACTCACGAGGTCCGCACCCCTCTGGAACCCGCCCGTGGAGGATCCGTGACCCTCGCCCCCGCAGACCGCCGGCTGCTGCCCATGTCCGGTCACACCAAGGGGAGCCGCAGCGCCACCGTCTGCCACTACAAGTGCGCCGACGCCTGCGCTCACCCCGCTCCCAACCGGACCGACACCTCGTACTTCCCTGATGTCGTCGCCCGGGTCGTCACGCGCCGCACCGTGGTGGCCGGCGGCCTGGCGGCCGTCGCCGGAGCGGCGGCCGTCCCGGTGGCGTCCCCGGCCGCGGCGCACGGTGGACGGCGAGACGAACCGGTCCCCGGCTACGAGTTCGACCGGGAGCGCACCATCCGCTTCGACCCCATCGACCCGGTCCCGAACACGGTCGACGACGTCGTCGTCCCCGACGGCTGGACCTGGTCCACGATCATCGCCTGGGGCGACCCCGTGCTGCCCGGCGCGCCCGGATTCGACGGGGCGAACCAGACCCCCGAGGCGCAGGCGGGGCAGTTCGGCTACAACAACGACTACCTCACGATCATCCCGACCGGCGAGCGGTCGCGCGGGTGGGAGCACGCGCTGCTGGTGGCCAACCACGAGTACGTCAACCCCGAGCTCATGCTCCCCGACTGGGACCCCGGGACCGTCGACGACGTGCTGCGCCGCAACGTCGAGACCCTGATGTACGCCCACGGCATGTCCGTCGTGGCGCTGCGCCGCCGCGGCCGCGGCCGGCCCTGGCAGGTGGAGCCCCGGCGCGACGACCCGCGCAACCGCCGGATCCACGTCCGGACCGCGTTCTCGGTCGACGGCCCGGCCGCCGGGTCGCAGTACCTGCGCACGACCGCCGACCCGGCCGGGCGCACGATCGTCGGGACCCTCAACAACTGCGCCGGCGGGACGACGCCGTGGGGCACCGTGCTGTCCGGCGAGGAGAACTGGGACCAGTACTTCACGGCGACGCCCGAGCAGGCCGCGACGCCCGAGTTCAGCCGGTACGGCATCGGGACGACCGGGTCGCTGTTCGAGCTCGTCGAGCCCCGGTTCGACGGCGCGGTCGAGCCGCAGGAGGTCAACCGGTTCGGCTGGATCGTCGAGGTCGACCCCCACGCCCCGGCCGAGCGGCCCGTGAAGCACACCGCCCTCGGCCGCTTCAAGCACGAGGGGGCCACCATCCGGGTCGACGGGTCGGGTCACGTCGCCGCATACCTGGGCGACGACGAGCGGTTCGACTACGTCTACAAGTTCGTCTCGGCGGGGACGTACGACGCGCGGGACACCGAGCACGCCCGGCGGGCCAACAAGCGGCTGCTGTCCGAGGGGGACCTGTACGTCGCCCGGTTCACCGGCGACGGCACCGAGGACGGCCTCTTCGACGGCACCGGGGAGTGGCTGCCGCTGGTCGTGGGCGGGGAGTCGAGGGTCCCCGGCTTCTCCGTCGAGCAGGTCCTGGTCTTCACCCGGCTCGCCGCGGACGCCGTCCGGCCCACGAGGATGGACCGGCCCGAGGACGTCCAGCCCAGCCCGGCGACCGGGAAGGTCTACATCGCCTGCACGAACAACAGCCGCCGCACCGCCGAGGAGGTCGACGAGGCCAACCCCCGCCCGGCCAACAAGGACGGCCACGTCGTCGAGCTGATCGAGGACGGTGACGACGTCCGCTCGACGACCTTCACCTGGAACCTCGTCCTGGTGTGCGGCGACCCGGAGGACGAGACGATCCCCGTGTACTTCGGCGGCTACACCGGCCCGGTGTCCCCGATCTCGTGCCCGGACAACGTGGCCTTCGACGGCGCCGGCAACCTGTGGATCTCGACGGACGGCCAGCCGGGCAGCATCGGTCTCAACGACGCCCTGCACCGGGTCGTCGCCGAGGGCCCCGAGCGCGGCAAGGTCGAGCAGTTCCTCGCCGTCCCGACCGGGGCCGAGACCTGCGGGCCGGTCATCGACAGCGACGACGGCTCGGTGTTCGTCGCGGTCCAGCACCCAGGGGACGTGGAGGGCGCGTCGTACTCCGCGCCGGGGTCGGCGTTCCCGTACCTCGACGACGGCTTCGAGGGGCCCCGCCCGGCCGTCGTCCAGGTCCACCGGGGGCCCGGGCGGCACTGACGGGGTGACGGCCGGGAGCCGAGCCGGCGCGGGCGAGGGGTGATCCGCCGACGCCCCTCGCCCGCCTCACGGGCCGGGGACGTCCGCGTCCCGCACGGGCAGGCTGAGACGGAACACGCAGCCCGGACCGGCGTTGCGGACGTCCACCCGGCCCTCGTGGGCCTGGGCGACCGCCCGGACGACCGCCAGCCCGAGTCCGGCGCCGGCGCCGGCGCCCGGCGTCCGGGCCTGCTCGCCGCGCCAGCCGGCCTCGAAGACCCGGTCCAGGTCGCGCTCGGGGATGCCGCCGCAACCGTCGGTGACCTCGACCTCGACCCGGCCGCCCGGACCGCGCCCGGCCACGACGGTGACCGCGCCGCCGGGCGGGGTGTGGCGGACGGCGTTGACCACCATGTTGACGAGTGCCCGGCCGAGCGCCCGGCCGTCGCCCGGGAGCACGACGCCGGGCGCCGCCGTCCCGCCGAGTCGCACCCTGCCCGCCGCGGCGAGCGGGTGCGCCTGGGCGAGGGTGTCGGAGACGAGGTCGGCGACGTCCACGGGCTCCCGGCGGGACGGCGCGGACGCCCCGTGCAGCCGCGACAGGTCGAGCAGGTCGTCGACCATGCCCGCCATGCGCTCGGTCTCGGCGCAGATCCGGGCGTGGTACCGGGCGGGGTCGGCCACCACCCCGTCCTTCAGGGACTCGGCCATGGCCCGGATGCCGGCCAGCGGCGTCCGCAGGTCGTGGGAGACCCAGGAGATGGTCTGACGCCGGGCGGCCTCGACGTCGGCGTCCCGGCGGGCCGCCGCGGCCGACTCGGCCGCGGCCACGTCGAGCCGGTGGAGGCGTCCGGCGAGGACGACACCCACCGCGAGGGCGACCGGGGTCGTGGCCGCGAGGACCACGAGCACGACGACGAAGTCGTCGGCGGAGAGGACCATGGCGCGGACCGTGGTCCAGGTGCCCGCTGCGACGGACGCCACGACGACGAGCGGTCCCGCGACGGCCGCTGCGGGGACGGAGCGCCGCGACAGGGCCCAGACCCCGGCGGTGCCCGCCGCGGCCACCGCAGCGGCCGTGACCGCCGCCACGGCGAAGGCCTCGACCGTCTGCACCGTCAGCTCGGGTCCCACCGGTAGCCGACGCCCCACACGGTCACCAACCGCGTCGGGACCGCCGGGTCGTCCTCGACCTTCGCCCGCACCCGTCGGACGTGCACCGTGACCGTCGACAGGTCCCCGAAGTCCCATCCCCAGACCCGGCGCAGCAGGTCCTCGCGGGAATGAGCCGTGCCGGGATGGCGCACGAGGTGGGCGAGGAGGTCGAACTCCCGGACCGTCAGCCCCAGGTCACGGCCCCCCCGGGTGGCGCGCCGGGCGGCCGGGTCGACCATGAGGTCGCCGTCGGTGACCGGCTCGGGGGACGGCTCACCGGCGCGGCGCAGCACCGAGTGGAGCCGCAGGACGAGCTCGCGCGGGCTGAAGGGCTTGACCACGTAGTCGTCCGCGCCGGTGACGAGTCCCCGGACCCGGTCCTCCTCCTCGCCGAGCGCGCTCAGCATGACCACGGGCAACCCAGGGTGATCCCGGCGCAGCTGCCGGCACAGCTCGTGGCCGTCGACGCCGGGAAGCATGACGTCCAGCACGGCGGCCGCGGGCGGGTGGTCCTGCGCCGCCGCGAGCGCCCCCGGGCCGTCGGCCGCGGCCACGACCTCGTGCCCGGCCCGCCGCAGGTAGTCGGTCGCCACCTCGCGCACGGTCGGGTCGTCGTCGACGACGAGGACCCGGACCACGCCATGATCGTAAGCCCCGCCGGCCGGCTCCCCGCCCGGAGCGGCACGGATGCCGCTACGGACGGAGCAGGTCCCGCAGCCGCGGCGGGCTGACGTCGAACGGGATGAGCACCCGGTCGATGCCGTGCCCGACCTGGACCTGGCCGGCGTTGACGTCCGGCTGGACGACGACGGGGTCGGTGAAGCGGGTGCCGGCGTCGACCAGGGTGATCGTGCCGTCGGCGACGTCGACCTCGACGGCGCCGCCCTGGGCGGTGGTGAGCACGGCGCCGTCCGAGGCGAGCACCGCGGTGGAGTCCAGCGTCGCCCCGGGCACCACGTGGTACAGCAGCACCTGCTCGAGGGTGTCGACGTCGAGCAGGTACAGCCCGATCAGCCCGCCCAGCTCGGTGCGGACCCGGATCGGCAGGTACTCCCCGAGCGAGGCCAGGAACGCCGCGTCGGTCGGCAGGAACGCCGTGACCGGCACCGTGGGGTCCGCGAGCACGCCGACCGAGGAGTCCGGGCGCTCGGCGAGCACCCGCTGCACGGCGATCTCCAGCAGGTCGTAGTCGGCGGGGTTCCGGTCGACGAACGAGTCCCCGGCCAGCACGTCGGCGAGGCTGACGTCGGTGCGCAGCGGCGGCACGGCGTCGAACCCGACGACGACCGGGTTGTGGTCGCTGGCCCGGTAGGGGTCCGGCGAGTACAGCGCCGGGACACCGGAGTCGTACTGGTAGGCGAACGGCTCGGCGGCGTTGACCTGCCAGATGTCGACGCCGGTGACCTTGGCCGCGGCAGCCGTCGACGCCAGGGCGTGGTCCAGGTTGCCGTCGCGCTGGTCGAACGAGTACGTGAACTCGTCGAGTCCCTCGACGAGGTCGGCGTACCCGGCGGCCTCGAGCGTCGTGATCGGGTCCTCCTCGCCGTAGGCGTTGAAGTCGCCCATGAGGAGCACGTCGTCCTCGCCCAGCCCGGCGGCCAGGTCCGCGGCGGCGGCGGCGAGGGCCTGGGCCTGGCGGGTGCGGTCGGCGTTGAAGGCGCCCTGCCCGTCGCCCTGGTCGAGGTTGTCGCCGGAGGCGCCGGAGGACGACTTCGACTTGAAGTGGTTGGACACCACGAGGAAGCCGTCGCCGTCCCGCTGGAACAGCTGGGCCACGGGCTCCCGCGCGTTGGACCAGGCCTGGGGATCGCCTCCCAGGGACACGGCGTCGCCGACCCGGGTCACGCTGCCGCTGCGGTAGACGATGGCGTTCTGGATGACGTCCGGCTCGGTGCGGACGTAGTCCGGGGTGGGGACGAACGCCCAGTCGGCGCTCTCCCCCGCCGCCGGGGCCGCGGCGTTGAGGGCGGCGACGAGCGCCTCGAGCGCGACGTCGGAGTCCTTGCCGAAGCGGGCGCCGTACTCGATCTCCTGCAGTGCGACGACGTCGGCGTCCAGCGCCAGCAGGGCCGCGACGATCTTCGCCTCCTGGTCCGCGAACGCCTCCGGGGTGGTCGCGCCGCGCGGCTCCGGGTCGGTGAAGGTCCCGTCGTCGAGGGTGACGAAGTAGTTGAGGACGTTGAAGGCGGCGACCGACACGTCCCCGCCGACGTCCTCGGGAGCCGCGGTGCGCGGGTTCGCGGCCTGCCACGTCACCTGGTCCGGCGTCCCGGTGACGGGCTGCAGCCGCCAGTTGCCGAATCCGAAGGACAGGACGTGCGACCCGAGATCCGCGGTGTCGCCGACCCGGACGGTGCCGCCGACGGTGAGGTACGGCGGGGCCAGGCCCGCCGAGCGCAGGTCCGCGTTCGAGCCGTCGTCCAGGACGATCTCGCGGGTCCGGTTCTCGGCCTCGACCGCGGCGGCCGGCTCGCCGGGCGCCGCGGCCTCGGTGCCCTGGACCAGCGGGCCGCCGGACGACAGCCGGACCTCGCCGAACTGCTCGAGCTGGAACAGCCCGGTGACCGACAGCTGCTGCGCCGGGGTGACGAGCATGCCCTCGAGCGGTTCCCGCTCGGCCTCGGTCGACGGGAGCGGCAGCGTCGCCGCCGCCGGGACGTCGGCGGTGCCGCACACCTCGGCGGCGGTGCCGGTCACCTGGGTGAGGCCGAAGGACTCCCCGGCAGTGCCGCGCACCGCGACCTCGTCGCCGACCCGCACCTCGCCGAGTCCGGACCCCAGGACGAACACGCCGTCGGACGTCGCCGGATCGCCGTCACCGACCGGGTCCTGCAGGAAGAAGCCCGACAGGCCCGGCTGGGTGTCCGCGGTGACGACACCGCGCGTGACGACCTCGCTGCCGTCGAGGGGCGTGGTGGCGCCGCCGCCCTGGATCTCGGGGATCGTCGCGGTCACGTCCGCCGCGCACACCTCCTCGCCGCCGCCCCCGCCGCCGGCCCCGCCGAGCCCGACGGTGTCGTTGACCTCGCCGAACGTCGCCGTCGCCGGGCCGGCCCAGGCGCCGTCGACCTTCTGCAGGGACTGCCCCGCCGGCTCGCTGCCGGACTCCGCGGCGCCGACGTCGGTGCTCGTCAGACCGGCCGCCGGACCCGCGGCTGCGGTGACGACGCCCTCGTAGGAGAGGAACTCCACGACCGTCCCGGCGGGGTCGACCAGGGCGAGCCCGTCGGGGGCGCCGTTCTGGATCCCGTTGGTCGCGTACTCCAGGACGACGACGCCGTCGCCGCTGGGGTCGCCGGCCGGGGAGTCGACGGCACCCGACAGGGTCCTGGTGTCGTACGGCGCCAGCGAGGTGGAGGAGCCGTTGTAGAGGACGACGGACCAGCCCGTGAGGTCGGTCCCGAGGGCCGCCGTCACCTCCACGGCCTCGCCCGCGTCCGTCCCGGCGTTGTCGTAGTGGATCTCGCTGAGGAACGGCGCCGACCCCGCTGCGGCAGCGGGGAGGGGCACCAGGGCGGCCGCGGCCAGCGCCCCGGCCGCAGCCGTCGCCAGGGCGGTCCTTCGGATCGAGCTCACGGAGGTCCTTCCGTCGGAGGGAGGTCCCCCCTGCTTACCGGGCGTGTCAAGCGCCTGGTGAACCCCAGGTGAACGGAGCGTGACCAGACCGCCGGGGGTCGGACGCGGCTCACCAGCCCTCCGGAACTCAGTTCCACCCCGTCGTCCCCGCGAGCTGCGGCCCGACCGGACGCCGGACCCTCCCTCATCGCAGGCGGGCGACCACCCGGTGCTCGACCAGCCCGAGCGCCGCGTCGCTGAGCTTCCCCAGCACCGCCAGCAGGACGATCGTCAGCAGGATGACCTCGACCCGGCCGGTGTTCTGGGAGTCCACCAGCAGGAAGCCGAGCCCGGCCGAGGCGCCGAGCAGCTCCGCGGCGACCAGGAACAGCCAGGCCTGCGCCAGTCCCAGCCGGGCCCCCGCCAGCAGGGACGGCGCCGCCGTCGGCAGCAGCAGCGACCGCACCCGCTGCCCCGGCGACAGCCCGTAGGTGCGGGCCACCTCGACCAGGCCCGGGTCGACCTGGCGCAGGCCGGACACCAGGGTGGCCAGGACCGGGAAGAACGCGCCGATCGCGACGAGCACGACCTTCGGCTGCTCCCCCAGGCCGATCCACAGCACGAGCAGCGGCACCCAGGCCAGCGACGGCACCGCCCGGATCGCCAGCAGGCTGGGGGTGAGCAGCCGGTCCAGGGTCCGGCTGAGACCGACGCCGATCCCCGCCACCAGCGCCAGGCCGGCGCCGATCGCGAACCCGGTGGCGACCCGCACCACGCTCGTCGACAGGTGCTCGGCGAGCGAGCCGTCGGCGGCGAGGCGCCCCGCGGCGTCCAGCACCTCCGCGGGCGGCGGGAGGATCGACGGGGCCACCGCCCCGATGACCGCGGCCGCCTGCCAGGCGGCGAGCGCCGCTGCCGGCACCACCAGGCCGAGCGTCGCTCCCGCCGCGGTCACCCGGGCGCTCATGGAGCGGTCACCGTCGTGATCGGCTCGGTCGCGAACAGGGTGTCGAGCGCCTCGGTCACCGTGGCCTCGTCCCTCACCTGGTCCTCGGCGACGACGATCGGGACGACCCGCTCGAGGACCTCGCGCTGGGCGTCCCCCGGCACCGGGTCGACGGTCAGGTCGGTCCGCTCGTCCAGGACCGTCTCGGCCACCTCGAGGTCCACGCCGGACTCCTGCGCGAGCAGTTCGGCGGTCTCGTCGGGGTTCTCGGCGATCCAGCGCCGGGCCCGCTCGTACTGCTCGAGCACGAGCTCGACGGCGTCGGGGTGCTCGGCCAGCCAGTCCTCGCGGACGTTGAGCACGCTGTAGGTGTTGCGCTCCGGCGCCCGGACGGCCAGCTCGACGCCGTCGGCCAGCTCGGCGTCGGCCATGATCGGGTCGAGCCCGGCCCAGGCGTCCACGTCCCCGCGGACCAGGGCCGTGCGCCCGTCGGCGTGCTGGAGGTTGACCACCTCGACGTCGTCCAGCGACAGGCCGGCCTCGGCGAGCGTCTGCAGCAGGAAGAAGTACGGGTCGGTCCCGATGGTGGCCGCGACGGTCCGCCCGGCCAGGTCCTCGGGTGCGGCGATGTCGCTGTCGGCGGGGACGACGATCGCCGACCACTCCGGCAGGCCGAGCACGTCGACGACCACGTTGGGCCCGCCGTTGGCGCGGGCCACCAGCGCGGCGCTGCCGGCGGTGCTGGCGACGTCGACCGCGCCGCCGCGCAACGCCTCGTTGGCCTTGTTCGAGCCCTGCGACAGGGTCCAGGTGACCTCGACGTCCTCCCCGGCCGCCGCCTCCAGCCACCCCTGCTCGCGCAGCACCAGGCTGGCGGGGTTGTAGTAGGCGTAGTCGAGGTTCAGGGCGTCGACGGACAGCGCGGCGGCGTCGCCCGCCGCGGGCGAGGCGTCGCCGAGCGCGGTGCCGGAGCGGGAGTCGCCGGTCCCGCAGGCCGCGGCGAGGACGGCGGCGGCGAGTGCGGCGGCGAGTGCGGCGGGGCGGGCGGTGGGAGTCATGATCAAAACCTCTCGTGATCGGTCGGCGGGTGGGTCGGGGGCGCCCGGCGGGGCGGTCAATGGGTCGGGACGCCGACGAGGTCGAGCAGCCGGGCTCGCAGCCGGGCCGCCTCGGTGGCGGTGTCGGGGTCGGTGGTGTCCCGGGGACGGGACAGGTCGACGCCCACCCGGGTGGCGGCCCCGCTGCCCGCGGGGCCGAGGACGGTGACCTCGTCGGCGAGGCGGACGGCCTCGTCGACGTCATGGGTGACGAGCACCACCGTGGTGCCGTCGGCGTGGACCAGGTCGTCGACGAGTGCCTGCATGCGCAGCCGGGTGAGGGCGTCGAGCGACGCGAACGGCTCGTCGAGCAGCAGCACGCCCGGCCGGGAGACCAGCGCCCGGGCGAGCGCCGCCCGCTGCGCCATGCCGCCGGACACCGCGGCCGGGCGCTGGTCGCCGTGCCCCGCCAGGCCGACCCGCTCCAGCAGCGCCTCGACCTAGGCCCGGCCGCCGGCGGAGCGATCGCGACGCCGTCGCCGGGTGGCGCCGAGGGCGACGTTGGCGTGCAGGTCGAGCCAGGGCAGCAGCCGGGGTTGCTGGAACACCACGCCCACCCGGTCACCGGGTGCCGACACCGGCTGCCCGCCGATCCGCACCTGTCCGGCGGTGGGCCCGGCGAGGCCGGCCAGGACCCGCAGCAGCGTCGACTTGCCGCACCCGCTGGGACCGAGGACGGCATGCACGGCGCCCGCCGGCACCTGGAGGTCGAGCCCGGCGAGCACCGGGCCGCGCCCGAAGTCCACGCCCAGCCCCGTCACGTCGACCGGCAGCGACCGGCCGGCGGACGGCGTGCTCGGGGCTGGTGGGGTGGCGTCCGGGGACCGGGCAGCACGGGACATGGCGGCGGGTGACGGCACAGGGGCCTCCAGGGATGGTCACGGGGACGGTCGGGGGCACGCAGGCAGGGGCGGGCCCGGTACGGGCGTCGCGGGAGCGCGCCGCCCCCGCCCGGGAGACCCGGGCGGGACGGGGGGACCGGTCGACGACCGGCCGGTCAGCGCGTCAGCGCGCGGGGCGGACGGACCGGGGACAGACCGCCGAGGCCCGGCGTCCGAGGTCGACGTCGCGCCTGCGGGTGAGGACCCTGCTCACGAAACCCTCCATCGGCCCTGGCGGTAGCACCCGCACCCGAGGACCGGGGGGTTGCTGCGGCGTCGTCGAGCCAGGTCTCTCGGCCGCTCCTGATGGACGGGCATGACCGTAACGGGTGGTCACGACCCGTGAGAAACCCGGCTTCCGGATGACGAGACGGTAACCGGCGAGATCATGGAAAGCGGGCACCTGGCCGGAGGCCGACGGGCACGCTGGCCGGGTGGACGGTGTCGGGCCCCGGGCGGACGTGCTCGACGCCGTCTTCGTGCTGGCCCGGCACTGGCCGCGGGTGTGGCAGGTCCCCGGCGTGCCGGAGGCGTCGGCCACCGTCGTCCGCTGCTTCCGCGGGGACGCCGAGCGGGTGACGGTCGGGGACGTGGCGCGGATCCTCGCGGTCGCCCCGTCGACCGCCAGCCGGCTGGTGAGCGCCGCCACCCGGTCCGGGCACGTGACGAAGGGCGCCACCGACGGCGTGCCGCGTTTCGTCGCCGTCCGGCTCACGCCCCGCGGCGAGGACCTGCTGGAGCAGCTCGTGGCCGCAGAGCGCGCCGCCCTGGCGGCCGCGACCCCCGGCTGGTCCGCCCGGCGCCGCTGGCAGGCACGTGACCTGCTGCTGGAGCTGGCCGACGGCCTCGCGGGAACGCCCCCGGCCCCGACCGGGACCGGGGGCGCCCCCGACGCGGTGATGATCAGCGCCGGGTGAGCACCGCCACGGTGTGAGCCGGGACCGTGACCGACCCGGTCGCCCGGTCCCACTCGGTGTCGCGCACCACGTCGTCCTCGCCCCGCTGCTGCACCGGGTGCAGCCGGAACCGGGCGTCGTCGAGTCCCGGCACCTGCTGCGTCACGGTGTCGGGACTCGCGTTGACGACGACGAGGATGCCCTCGCTGCGCCGGTCGAGGTCGCGGCCCCGGGTGTCGTCGAGGTACATGACGATCACGCCCGGCGCCTGAGCTGTCCCGGCGATCGGGAACGACACCCGGTCCTGGATGAGATCGGCCTCGCCCAGGCGGAACAGCGGGCTGGAGTAGCGGATCCGCAGCAGGTCCTCGGCCGCCGCGGCGGAGGCCGCGACGTCGTCGGCGTCCGGCTGCAGCGCGGGGTCCGCGAGCAGCGGCTCGGCGAACGGCCACTTGTCCTCGTTGTCCCACGCGGGCGGCAGGCCGCGGCCGAAGCCGTTGTCCTGGCCGTCCCAGCCGATGTGGTTGAACCAGTCGCCGGAGTCGTAGGAGTTGCGGTCCAGCGACTTGGAGCGCAGCAGATCCGCCCCGGCGTGCCAGAACGCCGGGGTCTGGGACAGCGCCGGCAGCGACAGCGCCACCGTGTTGAGGCGCACCCGCTGGTCCATCGGGGTGCCCGGCGGAAGCTTGTACGTCAGGGCATCCCAGATCGTCTCGTTGTCGTGGGCGTCGACGTAGGTGACGATCTCGTCGGGGTCCGAGGCGTAGCCGGCGGGTGAGCCGTTGTAGTCGACCTGCTCACCGGTGATCTCGGTGCCGTCGGCGCCCACGAACGCGTAGTCCCGCAGGTTGCCGGCCAGACCCACCTTCACGGTGTCGTGGTAGCGCAGCAGCCGCGCCAGCTGCTCCTCGTCGCTGCCGTTGGCGGGGCTGCCGTTGGGCATGGTGACGAGCCCGCTGGCGATGCCCTGGACCCGCGGGTCCTCGTCGAACGGGCCGCCGCCGCGGGCGGCGTCGCGCAGCCGGTCCGAGAACGTCGCGATCCCGGTGCCGTCCAGGTTGCCCTGGCGGGCCTGGACGAAGCGGGCGTCGTTCGCCACCTCGCCGAAGTTCCAGCCCTCGCCGTAGAGCGTGACCCGGGAGCCGTCGACGCCGTCCTCGCGGACCGTGAGGGAGTCGAGCGCCTCGCGGACCGCGAGCATGTTGTCGCGGGAGTGGTGACCCATGAGGTCGAACCGGAAGCCGTCGATCTTGTAGTCGCGGGCCCACAGCACCACCGCGTCCACCATGACCTTCTCGGCCATGGCGTGCTCGGTCGCGATGTTCTCGCAGCACGTCGAGGTCTCGACCGCGCCGGTCGTCGCGTTGAGCCGGTGGTAGTACCCGGGCACGATCCGGTCGAGCACCGACTTCGGGTCCTGGCCCGACGCCGCCGTGTGGTTGAAGACGACGTCCAGCACGACGTTGAGGCCGTCGTCGTGCAGGGCGCCGACCATGGTGCGGAACTCCACGACCCGGGAGGCCCCGGTCGGCTCCGTGGCGTACGAGCCCTCCGGCGCCAGCCAGTGGAACGGGTCGTAGCCCCAGTTGAAGGCGTCCTGGGCCCGGATCTCGCCGATGCACGCCTGCTGCTCGGGGCTGTCCGGCGGGAACGACGCGAGGTCGCAGGCGGGTTCGAGCTGGTCCGCCGGGTCCTCGGGGATCGTCGCGATGTCGAACGTCGGGAGCAGGTGGACGGTGGTGAGCCCGGCGTCCGACAGCTCGCGCAGCCGCTCCCGGCCCTGTCCCTCGTCGGCGAACGCGAGGTAGGTGCCGCGGTTGGCCTCCGGCACCCCGGGGTCGCCGATGGAGAAGTCGCGGACGTGCAGCTCGTAGATCGACTGGTCCTCGGGCTGGGCGAGGCCCTTCGGCACGGCCTCGCGCCACTCCTCCGGTGCCAGCGCCGGGTCGTCGAGGTCGACCAGCACCGTCCGGGTGGAGTCGACCGTCAGCGCCACCGAGTACGGGTCGGTGACATCGTTGACCTCGACCTGGCCGGTGGTCGGGGCGTAGACGGTGACCCGGTACAGGTACTGCTGCCCCTGCTGCACCCGCTGCCGCGCGGTCCACGACCCGTCGCGCTCGCGCCGCATCTGGTGGACCCGCGGCTCGCCGGCGCCCCCGGCGGGCCACAGCAGCAGGTCGACGTCCTGCGCCGTGGGCGCCCAGAGCGCGAACCCGGCGTCGCGGGTCGTCTGCCGGGCGCTGCCCCGCCAGGTCACCCCGAGGTCGCGCCGGGCGGCGCGCTCGGCGTACCGGTCGTCGAGGACCCCGGGGATCTGCACGGACGAGGCGTCGACCAGGCGGCCAGCCCCGTCCGACACCGAGACCGCGAGCTGGCCGGTCAGCAGCTCGGCGGCCGCGTCGCGGTCGCGCCGGTCGATGCGCAGCGCGGCGTGCCCGGCGAGGTGCGGGAACCGCTCGCGCAGCTCCTCGGGCAGGCCGTCGGCGTCGTAGGAGAGCCGGACGCTCGACGACCCCGCCGGACCGGTGATCGCGGTGCCGTCGATCGCCAGCCCGCCCTCGGGCGCCCCGTGCAGGCGGAACCGCAGGGTGCGCGGGTCGGCGGGCAGCTGGTCGGCGGGCCAGGCGAGGTACTCCTCGCTCAGCCAGTGCGCCTTGGCGGCGTCCAGGCTGGGCGGGGCGGTGCCCTCGGCGGTCTCGACCGTCAGCCGGTTCGTCGCCAGGTCGTAGACGAACGTCGTGGTCAGCCCGTCGGCCGGGACGGTGAACCCGATGTTCGGCCCGTTGAACTCGCCACCGGCGCCGTAGTTCTCGTCCCACGACAGCCCGTGCGCGGCCTTGACCTCGTAGGAGCCGGCCGGGATCTGGGTGGTGGCGAGGGTGTAGACGCCGTCGCGGTCCGGGTCCTGCAGCCAGGAGCGCATGCAGTCCGGCTGCCAGTCCCCGGAGCAGCCCATCTCGGACTGGAACGAGCCGGGCGCGGTGATGATCGGCCCGTCCGCAGTCGACGACACGTGCTTCGTCCGGTGGTCGTAGTAGAACGTGATGTCCCCGCCGGCGTGGGTGTACGGGATGTTGGGCCCGTTCAGCTGGGCCCCCTCGCCGTAGTTCTCGTCCCACGACCGGTTGATCGCGGCCTTGTAGGCGTAGGTCCCGGCGGGCAGCGGGAAGGTCTTCGACCAGATCTCGTCGCCGTTGGGGCGCAGGCTCAGCTGGGCGACCTCGCAGTCCGGCTGCCAGTCGCCCGGGCAGCCCATCTCGGAGTTGTGGTCGCCGGGCACCGAGACCGCGTCCGGCTGCTCGACGTCGCCGACCCCGCCGCCGGTGGGCGGGGCGCTGGTCGCGGCGGCGATCCGGCCCCACGAACCGTCCGCGCTCACCCGGCCGGAGGCGTCCAGGGACACCGCGCGGACCTCGACCAGGGTGCCGTCGGCGAGCCCGGCGGCGCTGGGGAAGACCCGGTAGTTCGGGTTGTCGTCGGTGCCGAGCGGGGTCCACTCGTCGTCGCCGACGACCCGCCAGGCGAAGGAGACGTCCGCGTAGGCGTCGGCGGTCAGGCCGGCGCCCACCTGGACCCGGCCGGCCCGGGAGCCGGTGCCGCGGACCAGGTCGGCGCCGGGGGCGGCCGGCGACGTGACGACGACACCCGGGGCCTCGCGGGGCCGGTCGATCCGGCCGTCGGCGGCCCAGGCCGCGGCGCTGAGCGGCGGGACGGTCACCGTGGTGCGGCCCTCGCGGTCGGTGCGCACGGTGTCGACGTCGCCCCAGACCGCCCGGAACCGGTCGCGGTCGCTGTAGGTGTCGACCTCGACCGTGCGCGGCTCGGCGGTGTTGTTGAAGGCGACGAGGTACTCGCGGTCCGGCCGGCCGCGCCGGTCCTCGCCGACCCGGCTCGCCACGAACAGCCCGGCGTCGTCCGAGGCGTACCGGGTGACCTGCGCGCCGTCGGCCAGCGCCGGGTGCTGCTCGCGCAGCTCGGCGAGGTCGGCGATCCACGTGTACATCGGGTGCGAGGTGTCGAAGTTCTCCTCGGCGGTGGTGGCGTCGGTGCCGATGAGGTCGTCGTCGTTGTACTCGGCGACCTGGCTGGGGAACATGTCCTGGCGCGCCAGCTGGTCCCCGCCGTCGCCGACGAAGCCCTGCTCGTCGCCGTAGTAGACGACCGGCTGCCCGCGGGTGAGGTACATGACGGCGTGGGCGAGGCGGTCGCGCTCCAGCAGCTCCTCGGGGGTGGCCGAGGCGCCGGCGAGGAACAGCCCGACCCGGCCCATGTCGTGGTTGCCGAGGAACGTCGGCGAGGAGTAGGCGTTGGAGTCGGCGTCGGTGTACCAGTCGTCGCCGTCGAACAGCTCGACGAGGTTCTCGCCGCCCTCGCCCCGGGCGTACGCCACGGCCTTCTGCTGGAAGAAGAAGTCGATGGTGGCCTGGACGTCGCCCTCGGTGCTGTAGCGGGCGAGGAACGCCGGGTCGGCCTCGAAGACCTCGCCGAAGGCGAAGAAGTCGTCGTTGCCGATGGCGTCCGCGGTCTCGGTGAGGTGCGGGGCGAACTCCTGCCAGAACTCGATGTTGACGTGCTTCATGGTGTCGATGCGGAACCCGTCGACGCCGAACTCCACCCACGTCTCGAAGATGTCCTTCATGCCGTCGAGGACGGCCGGGTTCTCGGTCATGAGGTCGTCGAGGCCGATGAAGTCGCCCCACTCGGTCGACTCCCCGGCGAAGGTCGAGTCACCGCGGTTGTGGTAGAGCGTGACGTCGTTGAGCCAGGCCGGGACCTTCACGTCCTCGTCGCCGGGGCGCAGGAACGGGGTGTACGGGAAGGACACCTCGGGGTCGAGCTCGGGGAAGGTGTCGGTGCCGGCGAAGTCGTAGGGGTCGAAGGGGTTGCCGGCGGCGTCGCGCCACGGCTCCTGGGCGACCGGGATGTAGCCGTAGGTGCCCTCGCGGTAGTCGATGACGTCCGCGGTGTGGTTGGTGACGATGTCGAAGAAGACCTTCATCCCGCGCGCGTGCGCGGCGTCGATGAGCTGCTCCATCTCCTCGTTGGTGCCGAGGTGCGGGTCGAGCTGGGTGTAGTCCACGGTCCAGTAGCCGTGGTAGCCGGCACTCTCGTTCGCGCCGGTGCCCTGGACCGGCTTGTTCTTGAACGACGGGGTCAGCCAGATCGCGGTGGTGCCGAGCCCCTCGATGTAGTCGAGGCGCTGGATGATCCCGGCCAGGTCGCCCCCGTGGTAGTACGCCCGGTGGCTGGGGTCGAACCCGTGGTCGGACCGGGTGCCCTCGACGCCGCCGAGGTCGTTCGACGGGTCGCCGTTCTCGAACCGGTCGGCCATGACGAAGTAGAAGTTCTCGCGCGTCGGGGCGGGCCGCAGGGACCGCTGCGCGAGGTCGCGGTCGGCGTCGCCCACGTCGTCGCCGGCCAGGTGCTCCAGCGGGGTGAGGGTCGTCAGGCGCGTCTCGTCGTCGTAGTCCACCCGCACCCGGGTGTCGGCGGCCACGGTGACGGGGTAGTTCGGCCCGTCCTCGACGCCCCCGGCGCCGTAGTTCTCGTCCCACGAGCCGTTGACCGCGACCTTGTACTCGGACCCGCCGGCCGGCAGCGTGAACTCGCCGGTGTACGTCGAGGTGTCGTCGACGCGCGTCAGCAGCGTCGCCTCGCACGCGGGGTCCCAGTCGGACCCGCAGCCGTTCTCGCTCTGGATGCTGCCGACCAGCGTGACGGTGCGCTCGTCGGGTGCGGTGGTCGCCGTCGCGGGCAGGGTGAGGGAGGTGGCGGCGAGGGTGAGCGCCGCGGTCGCGGCACTCCACCCCAGCACGCGCCCGAGTCGCGTCCGGTGGGACATGGCTCTCCTGGGGGTGCGGCGTCAGCGATGACGCGGTGGCCCGTCTGTGTGACGGCGAGCACACGGACCGTATCCCAGACCGGCGCTCCGGGTGAACGATCCGTCGGGTTTCGCCCGCTCGGTCACGACCTCATCACGTCACGACGTGCCCCATGACTCGCATGCCGGACACCTCCGGCTCGCCGTACGTTCGCCGACGACACCGGGTGAGCGCGTGACCCTCGTGGCCCTCCCGGCGTCGACCTCAACGCCTACGGGTTCGAACTCTCCCTGGTCGGCGACGGGGCACTCGACCACCACCCGTACTACCTGCCCGACGAGGTGGACCCGACGATCACCGACGACGGAAGCAGCCTCACCGTCGGACCGGTCGGTGGCAGCGGGACCACGCGGCCTCCGATCCCGACGGCCGTTCCCGCCGGTGAGGGGTCCGCTGCCGGACAGCGGCCCGGGCACGGTGGCGCTCGCCGCGGCCGGCTTCGCCGGGGCGGCGGCTCTCGGGGCCGGACCCTGCTGATGCGTCGCCGCGCGGGGGCGGGCAGGCATCGCTGATCCACCAGATCCACGGTGGGTCCCCGGTCGTCCACAGGGCCGAGGGCACCCGGTCGTCCCCAACCCGGGTCTCGACCCGGCCGGTCAGGTTCCCCCTCCGTGAAGGTTGCCCAGTGCAACGTGCACGTGGCAACGATCGCGGGGAGGAACACCATGGGCTGGGGAGACCGGATCGTCTGGAGCGAGGGGCACCCGATCCGGTACCCGGACGACGACAGGCCACGGCACGACCTGGCCGACGCGCTGTTCACCGTGGTCCGTCGATGGCCCGCGGTGTGGAAGGCCGCCGACTACCCCGTCGGCGCCACCTGCGCGGTCCGGTGCTTCCGCCAGCGGGCCCGGTTCCTCGCGGTCACGGATGTCGCCGACCTCCTGGGGACGTCGGTCTCCTCCGCCAGCCGTGCCGTCGACCGGGCGGCGGGATGGGGGCTGCTGACCAAGGAACCGGCGCTGATGGACGGTCGGGTGGCGGCGGTGCGACTGACCGACCACGGGAGCACCTACCTCCACGACACGGTCTCCGACGAACGCCGCTGGCTGCAGGACGCCACCCGTCACTGGCCGGAGCGAGATCGGCTGGCCGTGTCGCACCTGATGCTCGACCTGGTCCGGGACCTGCGCCGGGTCCCGCCGCCGCCACTGTGAGGCGACGGGACCCGGCCGCACCCTCAGTGGCTGAAGCGCGCCACCGTGGCCCGCAGGTCGGCCGCCATCCGCGACAGCTCGTCGATCGCCGCCCGGGCCTGGGCCAGCACCTGGGTCGTGCTGTCCGCGGCCGACGCCACACCGATGACGTTCTGGGCGATCTCGCCGGCACCGCCCGCCGCCTCGGCCACCGAGCGGGACATCTCCCCGGTGGTCGCCGCCTGCTCCTCGACCGCGCCGGCGATCGTCGTCTGGTAGTCGTTGATCGACGCGATGATCTCGCTGATCTCACCGATCGCGGCGACGGCGGCCCTGGTGTCCTCCTGGATGGCCTCCACCCGGCGACCGATGTCGTCGGTGGCCTTGGCGGTGCCCTGGGCGAGCTCCTTGACCTCGTTGGCGACGACGGCGAAGCCCTTGCCGGCCTCCCCGGCGCGCGCGGCCTCGATGGTGGCGTTGAGCGCCAGCAGGTTGGTCTGCTCGGCGATCGAGGTGATGACCTTGACGACGTTGCCGATCTCGGTGCTCGACTCGCCGAGCTTGGACACGGTCGCCTCGGCGCGCTCGGCCACGGTCACCGCCCGGGCCGCGACCTGGGCGGCGTCGCTGGCGCTGCTGGCGATCTCGCGGATCGACGCCCCCATCTGCTCGGCGCCGGCCGCGACCGTCTGGACGTGCCCGGAGACGCCCTCGGCGGCGGACGACACCACGCCGGACTGGACGCTGGTCTCCTCCGCGCTGGTGGCGATCTGGGTCGAGGTGGCCGACAGCTCCGCCGACGACGCGGCCACGGCGTCCGCGGAGCCCACGACGGTCGCCATGAGATCCCGCAGCGAGGCCAGGGCGTTGTCGAGCGCGACGGCGGTGCGCCCCACCTCGTCGCGCGACGCGATTCCGCTGGACCGGGTGAGGTCGCCCTGGGCGAGCCCCTCGGCGACCCGCTGCACGCGGGCGAGCGGCCCGGTGATGGTCCGGGCGACGAGGACCGCGACCGTGACGGCGAGCGCGAGCCCGGCCACGAGGGTGACGACGAGAACGACGCGGACGGTCTGGTACTGCGCAGCGGCGTCCGATGCGCTGTCCAGCGCCGCCTCGGCCGCGAGGTCGCTCAGCTCGTCCAGGTCCGCCACCGCCTCGTCGACGAGCGGGGCGCTCTCGGCGTTGCGCAGGTCTTCCCACTGGTCGAAGCGTCCCTGGTCGGCGAGGGCGTCGAGACGGGGCAGCACCGCGAGGTACGCGTCGACGTCCGCGGTCGTCCGCTCGATCAGCTCGACGCGGTCCGGCGTGGGGTCGGTCGCCAGGTAGGCGTCCCTCGCCTCCGCGAACGCGGCGCGGGCGGAGTCGCGCAACTCGCGCTGCTGCTCGCGCTCGTCGCCGTCGGAGTCCAGCGCGTAGTTGGTCGTCGCCAGCCGGATCTCGAAGAGCGCCGAGCGCATGGCACCGACCTCGGTGTTGCGGACGACCTGCTCGCGGTACACGGCCTCGGTCTCGCTCGCGGTCCGCTGCAGCGCGACGAGGCCGACCGCGCCCACCGCCACCGCCGCCACGGCGGCCACGGTCACCGCGATCAGGATCTTGATCGTGACGCCGAGGTCCCGGAACCTCGACAGGAGCCCTCCGGAGGCTCGGGCGGGAGCGGCAGGGGTGGTCACGCGGTCCTCCTGGGAGACGTCGAGCACGGGGGCGGGCGGCCCCCGTCGCTCAGGACCATCGGCCCGGTCCGGCCCGGGCTGTAGGACCGCGGGCACGGTGTCTTCCCCCGGGGTCACCGCCCGGCGGTACGGCGCTGCCCGGCGAGCTCGGCGCTCTCGACGACGTTCGCCAGCAGCATGGCCCGGGTCATCGGCCCCACCCCGCCGGGCATGGGCGCCAGCCACCCCGCGACCTCCGCCACCCCCGGGTCGACGTCGCCGACCAGGCGGGCCCGCCCGGTGGCGGTGTCCTCGACCCGGGTGATCCCGACGTCCAGCACGGCGGCGCCCGGCCGGACCCACTCCGGGCGGATCATCCCGGGGGAGCCGGCGGCCGCGACCACGACGTCCGCCCGCCGGACGTGCGCGGCGAGGTCCCGGGTCGCGGTGTGCACGCTCGTCACGGTGGCGTCGACGCCGCGACGGGTGAGCAGCAGCCCCAGGGGGCGTCCCACGGTGACCCCGCGGCCCACGACGACCACCTCGGCGCCGCGCAGCGGCACCTCGTGGTGGCGCAGCAGTTCGAGGACCGCCCGCGGCGTGCAGGGAAGCGGACCCGCGGGGTCGCCGGAGACCTGCAGGACCAGCCGGCCGAGGTTCACCGGGTGCAGCCCGTCCGCGTCCTTGCCCGGGTCCACCGCCTCCAGCACCCGCCGCGCGTCGATGCCCGCGGGCAGCGGCAGCTGGACGATGTACCCGGTGGTCGCGGGGTCGCCGTTGAGCCGGTCCACCGCGGCCAGGACGTCGGCCGCGGTCGCGTCGCCGGGGAGGTCGGCGCGGATCGAGGCGATGCCGACCTCCGCGCAGTCCCGGTGCTTGCCCGCCACGTAGGCCCGGCTCCCCGGGTCGTCGCCGACCAGGACGGTGCCGAGACCGGGGACGGCGCCACGCTCGCGCAGCACCGCCACCCGGGCCCGCAGGCCGTCCTTGACCCCGGCCGCGAGCGCCCGGCCGTCGAGCGTCCGGGCCGTCACCGCTGGAAGGGCGGGACCGAGGCGTACAGCGGGAACCGGTCGGTGAGGACCCGCACCCGCTCGCGCAGCGCCCGCACGTCCGAGGCGGGGTCGAACGCCCGGGCGACGATGTCGGCGGTCTCCGCGAACTCCTCGTCGCCGAACCCGCGGGTCGCCAGCGCCGGGGTCCCGAGCCTCACGCCCGAGGTCACCATCGGGGGGCGCGGGTCGAACGGGACGGCGTTGCGGTTCGCCGTGATGCCGGCCTCGTGGAGCCGGTCCTCGGCCTGGCGGCCGTCGAGGACCGAGTCCCGCAGGTCGGCGAGGACGAGGTGGACGTCGGTGCCCCCGGTCGTCACCCGCACCCCCACCGCGGCGGCGTCGTCGGCCAGCAGGCGCCGGGCCAGGATGTCGGCGCCGCGCACGGTGCGGCGCTGCTTCTCGCGGAAGGCCTCCGTCATGGCGATCCGGAAGGCCACCGCCTTGGCCGCGATGACGTGCATCAGCGGGCCGCCCTGCTGACCCGGGAACACCCCGGAGTCGATCTTCTTCGCGAGCTCGGCCGTGCTGAGGATGATCCCGGCGCGGGGTCCTGTGAGGGTCTTGTGAGTGGTGGTGGTGACGACATCGGCGTAGGGCACCGGGCTCGGGTGCAGGCCGGCGGCGACGAGACCGGCGAAGTGGGCCATGTCCACCAGCAGGTACGCCCCGACCTCGTCGGCGATCCGCCGGAACGCGGCGAAGTCGAGGAAGCGCGGGTAGGCCGACCAGCCGGCAATGATCATCCGGGGGCGGCGCTCGAGGGCCACCGAGCGGACCCGGTCCATGTCGATGCGGTGGTCGTGCTCGCCGACCCCGTAGGTGGCGACGTCGTAGAGCATCCCCGAGAAGTTGAGCCGCATGCCGTGCGTGAGGTGGCCCCCGTGCGCCAGCTCCAGTCCGAGGATGGTGTCGCCGGGCCGCAGCAGCTTCTGCATGACGGCGGCGTTGGCCGGGGCGCCGGCGTGCGGCTGCACGTTGGCGTGCTCGGCGCCGAAGAGGCGCTTGGCACGCTCGCGGGCGAGCTCCTCGAGGACGTCGACCCGCTCGCAGCCGCCGTAGTACCGCTTGCCGGGCAGCCCCTCGGCGTACTTGTTGGTCGCCACGCTGCCGACGGCCTCGAGGATCGCCCGGGGGACGAAGTTCTCGCTCGCGATCATCTCGAGGGTGCCGCGCTGGCGGTCCAGCTCGGCGTCGAGCACCGCCGCGATCTCGGGGTCGACGTCGGCGAGCGGAGCGTTCGTCACGTCCTCGGGCAGGCCGGTGACGGTCGGGGCGGGGTGGTCGACCGGGCTCGTGGCGGGCGTCGCGGGATGGGTCGTGGTCATGCCGGGACTCCTTCAGGTCAGTCCGGGTCCCGGACCCAGGCGGACGATCCGGGACCACCTGCTGCTCCCCAGGGGTGACCCCCTCGACGCCAGTCGCGGTGGGGGGAGTCTACCGGGCGGCCGCCGACGTCGCCCCGGTCCGGCGCACCTCGACCGCGGGCGGCGTGCGCAGGGTCTGCGCGATGACGCAGTACCGCTCCGCCAGGGAGACCAGCCGGTCGGCCGTCGCCTCGTCGGCGTCGCTGTCGAAGGCGAAGGTCACGGTGACGTCGGTCAGGCCGACCGGCGCCGCGCGGTCCACGCCCAGCGTGCCCCGGGCGTCCCAGTGCCCGTCGACGACGACCGAGGCGTCGCGGAGCGCGACGCCCATGACGGTCGCCACGCTTCGCAACGTCACCCCGGCACAGGCCGCGAGGGCCTCCAGCAGCAGGTCCGCCGAGCAGGCGTCGGCCCCGCCGCCGCCGGTGGCGGGATGCAGGCCCGCCCGGACCGGGCCCGCCCACCCCTCGACCGTCGCCGTGATCCCCTCGCCGGTGAGCCGCGCGACCGCCCGGCCGCGGACCCGGGCCGTCGCAGGGTCCGCGCGGTAGCGGTCCTTGAGGGGCTTCTGCAGGGCGCGCAGCCCGGCGGCGTCGAGGGTCGTCACCGCCGTGACCGTACCCGCCGATGAGGCGGCACGGTGGGGGGCCGCGGTGGGGGAGCCAGCCGCCGGGCCGGCGGCTACCTACGCTGTCACCTCGTGACCGCCGGGCGCCGCCGATACATCCTCACGCTGTCGTGCCCGGACCGGGTCGGGATCGTGCACGCGGTCACCGGGGCGCTGCTGCGGCGCTCCGCCAACGTCACCGAGTCCACCCAGTTCGGCGACCCCGACACGAGGCTGTTCTTCATGCGGGTGGAGTTCGAGGTCGCGACCGGGCCGGACGGCCTCGACGCGACCGAGTCGGCCCTGCGCGCCGCCTTCCGCGGCCTGGAGGCCGAGTTCGGCCTCACCTGGCAGCTGCACCGGGGCGACGAGCCGGTGCGCACGATCATCATGGTGAGCACGGCCGGACACTGCCTGACCAACCTGCTGTACCGGCACCGGGACGGCCGGCTGCCGATCGACCCGGTCGCCGTCGTCTCCAACCACACCGACCTGGCCGGGCTGGCCGACTTCTACGGGGTGCCGTTCCACCACGTCCCCGTCACCCGCGAGTCCCGGCCGGCGGCAGAGGCCGAGCTGCTGCGCCTGGTGACCGACCACCGGGCCGAGCTCGTCGTCCTCGCCCGCTACATGCAGATCCTGTCGGCCGGCCTCTGCGACCAGCTGGCCGGCCGGGTCGTCAACATCCACCACTCGTTCCTGCCGTCGTTCGCCGGCGCCCGGCCCTACCACCAGGCCTACGAGCGCGGCGTCAAGCTCATCGGCGCCACCGCCCACTACGCCACGGCCGATCTCGACGAGGGGCCGATCATCGAGCAGGACGTCGAGCGGGTGACCCATGCCCAGACCCCGGCGGAGCTCGTCGACATCGGCCACGACGTCGAGTCCCGGGTACTGACCCGGGCGGTGCGCTGGCACGCGGAACGCCGGGTGCTCCTCGACGGCCGTCGCACCGTGGTGTTCCGGTGACCTCCGTCGCGGCCGGCGGTCGCGCCGCCGGCGGCGTCTGGAAGGATCCCGGCGAGCCCCGACCGCCCCGACGAGGAGAGCACCCGTGACCTTGCCAGCCACGCCCGCGCGGACGCCCGTCACCGTCGCCGTCACCGGCGCGGCCGGTCAGATCGGGTACAGCCTGCTGTTCCGGATCGCCGCCGGGTCCATGCTCGGCCCCGACACCCCGGTGCGGTTGCGCCTGCTCGAGATCCCGGCGGCGGTCCGGGCGGCCGAGGGCGTCGCGATGGAGCTGGACGACTGCGCCTTCCCGCTGCTCGCCGGGATCGACATCACCGACGACCCGGCCACGGCGTTCTCCGGGGCGGGCGTCGCGCTGCTCGTCGGGTCCCGGCCGCGGACCCAGGGGATGGAGCGCGGCGAGCTGCTCGAGGTCAACGGCGCGATCTTCACCACCCAGGGCCGGGCGATCAACGACCACGCCGCCGACGACGTCAAGGTCCTCGTCGTCGGCAACCCGGCCAACACGAACTGCCTCATCGCGCGCTCCCACGCCCCCGACGTCCCCGACGGGCGGTTCACGGCCATGACCCGCCTCGACCACAACCGGGCCCTGGCGCAGCTGTCCCGGCGCACCGGCACGCCCGTCACCGGCATCCGGCGGATGACGATCTGGGGCAACCACTCCGCCACCCAGTACCCCGACCTCGTCCGCTGCGAGGTCGGGGGCCGCCCCGCGCTCGACGTGGTCGACGACCGCGCCTGGGTGGAGAGCGACTTCATCCCCACGGTCCAGAAGCGGGGCGCCGCCATCATCGAGGCCCGCGGCGCGTCGTCCGCCGCCTCCGCCGCCTCCGCCGCGGTCGACCACGTCCGGGACTGGGTGCACGGCACGGCCGAGGGCGACTGGACGTCGATGGCGGTCGTCTCCGACGGCTCGTACGGGGTCGCCGAGGGGCTCGTCTCGTCGTTCCCGGTCACGTGCCGCGACGGGGGGTGGTCGGTCGTGGCGGGCCTGGAGATCGACGACTTCTCGCGCGGCCGGATCGACGCCAGCGCCGCCGAGCTGGCCGACGAGCGCGAGGCGGTCCGGGGCCTAGGCCTGGTCCCGTGACCCCGGCCGCCCTCAGCCGCCGCCCGGCAGCGGGACGCTGAAGGCGAGGAGGACGACCCCGACCCCGGCGGCGGCGTACAGGACGACGTCGAGCAGGCGTCCCCGGACCGCCAGGACACCGACCCACGACGTCGGCAGGACGGCCCGCACCGTGGCCGCGGCCAGGCAGGTCCCCGCGATCCCGGCGCAGGCCGCGCGGTAGCCGAACTGCTCGGGCACCATGATCAGCGCGGAGCCGACGAGTCCCGCGACCACGAGCAGCGGGACGATCTGCCGGGTCAGTCCCGCGTACCGGTGCGGCACCTGCTCGGCGATGACCGGGGTGGCGCCGCACGGGCCGCTGTCCCCGTCGCCGTCCGGCGGCACGGTCGTCATCCGATCCTCCCCCGGGCCGGGTGCGTCAGTGGGCGAAGTGCCGGGCGCCGGTGAGGTACATGGTGGCCCCGGCACCCGCGGCGGCCGCCACCACCTCGCCGTCGCGCACCGAGCCCCCGGGCTGGACGACGGCTCGGACGCCGGCCTCCAGGAGCACCCGCAGGCCGTCCGGGAACGGGAAGAACGCGTCCGACGCCGCCACGGCCCCCCGGGCGCGGTCGGCGCCGGCCCGCTCGACCGCGAGCCGGCAGGAGTCCACCCGGTTGACCTGCCCCATGCCGATACCCACCGCGGCGAGGCCGCGGGCGAGCAGGACCGCGTTCGACTTCACCGCCCGGACCGCCCGCCAGGCGAAGGCGAGGTCGGCGAGCGTCGCGGCGTCGGCCGGCTCCCCGGTCGCCAGCGTCCAGGCGGCCGGGTCGTCGCCCGGCGCCTGGAACCGGTCCGCGACCTGCAGCAGGACCGCGCCCGCGAGTCCGCGCAGCTCCGCGGCGGGCCGCGGCGGCGGGTCGGGCAGCTCCAGCAGCCGCACGTTCTTGCGGGCCGACAGCAGGTCCAGCGCCCCCGGTTCGAAGCCCGGTGCGGCGACCACCTCGGTGAAGACCTCGGCGACCCGGGCCGCCATGGCGGTGGTCACCGGCCGGTTGGCCGCCACCACCCCCCCGAACGCGGACACCGGGTCGCAGTCCAGCGCGCGGGCGTGCGCCTCCGCCAGGGGATCGGCCGCGTCCGGCGGTCCGACGGCGACGCCGCACGGGTTGGCGTGCTTGACGATGACGACGGCGGGCCCCTCGTGGTCGTAGGCGGCCCGGACCGCGGCGTCGGTGTCGACGTAGTTGTTGTGGCTCATCTCCTTGCCGTGGAGCAGCCGGGCGTCGGCCAGCCCGGGCCGGCCCGACACCGGCCGGTAGAGGGCCGCCGCCTGGTGCGGGTTCTCGCCGTACCGCAGTGGCGCGACCCGCTCCCAGGTTGCTCCCAGCCACAGCGGCAGCGGTCCGTCCGCGGGGTCGGCCACCTGCGCGTGCAGCCAGCTCGCGACGGCGACGTCGTACGTCGCGGTGTGGGCGAAGGCGCGCGCAGCGAGCCGGCGGCGGGTCTCGGCCGCGAAGCCGCCCGCGTCGACGGCGGCGAGGACCTCCGGGTAGGCGGCGGGCTCGACGACCACCGCCACCGAGGCGTGGTTCTTGGCGGCCGCGCGGACCAGGGCCGGCCCCCCGATGTCGATCTGCTCGACGACGTCGTCGGGGGCGGCGCCGGAGGCGGCGGTGGCGGCGAACGGGTAGAGGTTGACGACCACCAGCTCGAAGGGCTCGACCCCGAGGTCGGCGAGCTGGGCGAGGTGGTCGGGGCGCCGGGTGTCGGCCAGCAGGCCGGCGTGCACGGCCGGGTGCAGCGTCTTGACCCGGCCGTCGAGGCTCTCCGGGAAGCCGGTGAGCCGTTCGACCGGGGTGACGGCCGCGCCGGCCTCGGCGATGACGCGGGCGGTGGACCCGGTGGACACGATCTCGACGCCCGCCGCGGCCAGTCCCCGGGCGAAATCCGCCAGACCGGTCTTGTCGGAGACGCTGACGAGGGCCCGGCGGACGGGGCGCCGCCCGTCGGGTCCGCCGGCCGCCGGGTGCAGGGCGTCTGTCATGGTCGCCGAGCGTAGCCAGCCGTCGCCGGCCCGGGGCGCAGCCTCCGGGAACCCGCGGCCTCCCGCCGGAGCCCGTCGCGCGCGACGGTCGCCAGCACGTCGACGACGAGGGGCCGCTCGACCTCCTTGATGCGCTCGTGCAGCGCGGCCTCGTCGTCGCCGGGGCGGACGTCGACGGCGCGCTGCGCGAGCACGGGGCCGGTGTCGACGCCCTCGTCGACGAGGTGGACGGTGCAGCCGGTGATCGCCACCCCGTAGGCGAGCGCGTCCCGCACCGCGTGGGCCCCGGGGAAGGCGGGCAGCAGTGCCGGATGGGTGTTGAGGATGCGGTCGGGGAAGGCGGCGAGCACGCCGGGGCCCAGCACCCGCATGAACCCCAGGCTCGCCACCCAGTCCGGGCGCAGCGCCCGCAGCGTGGCGGCGAGCGCAGCGTCCCAGGCTGCGCGGTCGGGGTGGTCCGCCGGGGCGACGCAGAGGGCGGTGACGCCGTGCCGGGACGCCACGTCCAGCACGCCGGCCGAGCGGCGGTCGGTGACGACGGCGACGGCCTCGAGCGGGAGGTCGCCCCGCCCGGCCGCGGCGAGCACGGCGTCGGTCAGGGAGCCGCCACCGGAGGCCAGGACCGCCAGGCGCCTCACGCAGCGTGACCCTACCGGCCGGGCCGTCCCCGGCGAGCGGCACCGGCGCGCCGCCGGGGCCCGGACGGGCCGGTGAGGACCGGCCGGCCGTCCAGCAGGTGCAGGGTCACTCCGGCCAGCAGGGCCCCGACCGCCGTCTCGGCGGCGACCGCGGCCGCCGTCCACCACGGGTCGACCCTCACCGGTCCCCACCCCGCGATCGAGCCGCCGGCCGCCCAGGCCAGCCCGGCCGCCACGGCGCCCGCCACGGCGCCGACCGCCACGGCGTCCGCGACCCGGCCGGTCACCGACGTCGTCCGGGTGGTGCGCCGGCGGTGGATCCACCACGCGGCCGCGGCCCCGCCCGCCACCGCGACGAGCACTCCCCCCCAGGCCCACCCGGGGTACGCCCCTGCCGGTCCGAGCACCGTGAGCAGCGGCAGGCCCGGCACGTCGGCCACGGTCGAGCCGGACGGCCCGATCGCCTGCGCGCCCACCGCGACCCCCGGTCCCGCCAGGACGGCGGCCGCCCAGATCACGACGGTCGGCACCGCGACCACCTGGAGGAGCAGGAGGAAGACCCCGCCCACCGGTCCCGGGGCGAGCGCGGCCGTCCGGTCGGCCGTCGCCGCCAGGCCGTTCACCTGGGCCGCGAGGACGACGACCGAGGCGCCGAGGAGCCAGCACAGCACCGCGACCGTCCCCGCCGGACCCCAGCGCCGGACAGGACGCGAGACGACCCGCGGCAGCCGGCCCAGGACCCGGGACCCGGCACGGACGGCGACGCCGGCCGCGGTCGCCAGCGCGGCGAGCCCGGCGGTGGCCAGCGCCGCGGCGTAGGGGTCGAGGACGACGCCCGGACTCCTCGCCCAGGTGGCGACCACCAGGCCGAGCAGGCCGCTGACGACGGCCCCGGCCGCGACGGCCGCGGACAGCGCGCCGGCCGACCCGCGCCACACGACGGCCAGGCGGGCGAGCCGACGGCCCGACCGGAGGTGCAGGGCGGCGATGGCCGCGGTGAGCCCGAGCGGGGTGAGGGAGACGGGCTGCGGACCTGCGCCGCCGCTCGCCACGGGCTGGCCGAGTGCGATGTCCGCGTGATGGCCGAGCAGCCAGACGGCGGCCCCGACCCGGGCCGCCCCGCTCCACGACGAGTCGGGGTCGGTGGCGGTGGTCCAGCCGACGACCACGGTCCCGGCGACGGCGAGCAGCCCCAGCACGGTGGCGCTCACGGCGTGACCGGCGCCCGAGCGCAGGAGTTCGGCCCAGGTCGGCACGGCCCGCGAGGTCTCGCGCGGGGTGTCGCGCGGTCCGGTGGGGGTTGCGGCGCGAGCAGCGGGGAGAGCGGGAGGGCGGGCACCGGATCGCCCGGTCGTCACCACCCCCCCAGGGTGACCACCGACTCCGCCCCGCCACGGGCGCCACGCCGGACGTCGGGTCGGCGGTTCGCCTGCCGAAACGGTTGCCGGGGGTTCAGGGCGTGTTAACCTGTCGTTCGCTCTGGAGGGAGCGGAGAGGCGGCGGCCCCGGTGATTCGTCACCGGGGCCGCCGTTCGTCTCCGGGCCCGGATCGTGGCGTCTCGGCGCGCCCTGTGGACAACGGTCTCGGCACGGGTCGCGGCGGGCAGCCTGGCCCGGGTGGACAGCGACTTGGCCGGGTTGCTCGCCGTCCGCGGTGTCGTGGACCGCGGCGACCTGCGGGCGGCTGCGGTGCGACCGGGCGCAGTGCGCTGGGCGCTCGACCGCGGCCTGCTGCTGCGCGTCGCCGACGGCGCCTTCGCCGACCCGGTCGCGTGGCGGACGTGGTCACCGGCACGACGTCATCTCGCCCTGCTGAGGCCGGCGCTGCGACGCGCCGGTCCGGGCGCGGTCGTCGCCGGCTCCTCGGCGGCGGCCGTCTGGGGGCTGCCGCTCGTCGGCGGACCTCCCGCCCGGCCGGTGCTGCTCCGCCCGCGCTCGCCGGCTCGCCGGGAGCACGCAGGCGCGGCACGGTCGGTGATCGGCCGCCGGGCGTGGCTGGAACCGGACGAGGTGGTCGTGGTGCACGGGATCCCGGTGACCACACCCGCTCGGACGTTCGTCGACATGTCGAGGGCCACCGACGGCCCGTGGGCCCTGGCCATGGCCGACGCCCTCCGCCGCGGGGGCGCCTCGGCCGCGGATCTCCGCTCGGCGGCAGCGCGGCGACCGGGGCTGCCCGGCTCCCGTCGCGCCCGGTGGGCGGCCGAGCGTGCGAGCCCGCTGCCGGAGAGCCCCCTGGAGTCGGTGGCACGGGGGGTGATGCTCGTCCTCGGTCTCCCCGAGCCGGACCTCCAGGTCTGGATCAGCGGGGACGCGGGCGGCGTCACCCGGTATCGCGCCGACCTCTACGTCCCGGCGTTCCGCACCGTCATCGAGGCCGACGGCAAGGTCAAGTACCAGGGCCGAGCTGCGGACCCAAGCCAGTCGTGGCGGGACAAGCGACGCCGCGACGACTTCATGAGCTGGGGACACGAGGTCGAGCGGTTCGTCGCCGCCGACGCCCACCGTCCCGAGGAGTGGGGCCGTCGCCTCCTGCGCACCTTCGACCGCTCCCGCACCCGC
>JBHJOJ010000240.1:0-32240 GCA_050329835.1 Kineosporiaceae bacterium
CGGGGGCGGCCGCCGGTCGGGCAGCCGAACCGGGGCCGGCCCCGCCGTGACGGCGGGTCCGCGGCCGCCGCGGACCCGGCCCGCACGGTGGCCCTCGCCGCGCTTCGGGCGGTGGCCGACAGCGACGCCTACGCCAATCTCGTCCTGCCCCGGTTGCTGCGGGAGCGCCAGGTCCGGGGCCGGGACGCCGCCATGGCGACCGAACTCACCTACGGCGTCCTCCGGATGCGGGGGCTGTACGACGCGATCCTCGCCGCGGTCAGCGACCGGCCGTTGGACGCCGTCGACCCGGCGGTGCTCGACGCGCTGCGGCTGGGCGTGCACCAGCTCGTGACGATGCGGACGCCCCCCCACGCCGCGGTGTCGGCCACCGTCGGGGCCGCCCGCGCGACCGTCGGCGCCGGCGCCTCCGGTTTCGTCAACGCGGTCCTCCGCAGAGTCGCCGACGGCGACCCCGACGGCTGGACGGACCGCGTCGCCCCGGCGCCTGGCCCCGGCGCGGCGGACGGCGACCGGGTCCTCGCGGTCCGGCACTCCCACCCCGAGTGGATCGTCCGCGCCCTGCGGCAGGCGCTCGTGGCCGCCGGCCGCGACCCCGGTGAGCTCCCGGCGCTCCTGGCGGCCGACAATCTCGCCCCCGAGGTCACCCTGCTCGCCCGCCCGGGCGTCACCACGCCCGCCGAGGTGACCGCCGCGGCCCGCCGGGCCCGCGCTCGCGAGGGTCGGTGGTCGCCGTACGCCTGGCGCCTCGACGAGGGCGGCTCGCCGGGGGACCTGCCCGAGGTGCGGTCGGGGCGGTTCCGGGTCGCCGACGAGGGCAGCCAGCTGGCGGCCCTGGCGCTGCTCGGCCCCGCCGTCGACGCCGGCGTCGGCGAGGCCGGTGGTGGAGGCGAGCGCTGGCTCGACCTGTGCGCCGGTCCCGGGGGGAAGTCGGCCCTGCTGTCCGGCGAGGCGGTGCTCCGGGGCGCGTCCGGGGTGTCGGTGGAGGTGCGTCCGCAGCGGGCCGACCTCGTCCGGGCCGCGGTCGCGGGCGCCGAGGACCGATGGCAGGTGCGGACCGACGACGGCCGGGAGACCGGCCGCACGGAGCCGGGCGCCTACCACCGGGTGCTCGCCGACGTCCCCTGCACGGGGCTCGGCGCGCTGCGGCGGCGCCCCGAGGCGCGGTGGCGGCGGACGCCCGGCGACCTGGCGACGCTGGCCCTGCTGCAGCGGGCGCTCCTGGACTCCGCGCTGCGGGCCTGCCGGCCCGGCGGCGTCGTCGCCTACGTCACGTGCTCGCCGCACGTGGCCGAGACCCGGGCCGTCGTCGACGACGCCGTGCGTGCCGGGCGCCGGGGCCGCGGGCCGGCGGCCGAGCTCCTGGACGCCCGCCCGGACGTCGCCGGTCGGGACGGCGCGCCGCTGCCGGAACTCGGCGACGGGCCGGCGGTGCAGCTGTGGCCGCACCTGCACGGCACGGACGCGATGTTCATCGCGCTGCTGCGCCGCGCCGACCCCTAACCTGACCGACCGTGGGCATCCGGATCTCCCCGAGCATCCTGTCGGCGGACTTCGCCAACCTCGAGCGGGAACTGGAGCGGATCTCCGGCGCCGACTGGGTGCACGTCGACGTCATGGACAACCACTTCGTCCCCAACCTCACCCTGGGCGCGCCGGTGGTCGAGGCCCTTGCCCGGGTGAGCCCGCTGCCCCTCGACGTCCACCTGATGATCGAGGACGTGGACCGCTGGGCGGTGTCCTACGCCGAGGCGGGCGCCGCCAGCGTCACCCTGCACGCCGAGGCGAGCGCCGCCCCGGTGCGGACCGCCCGGGCGCTGCGCGCCGCCGGGGTGCGCGCCGGGATCGCGGTCCGGCCCGCGACCGCCGTCGAGCCGCTGCTCGACCTGCTGCCCGAGTTCGACATGGTCCTCGTCATGACCGTGGAGCCGGGATTCGGGGGACAGGGCTTCCTGGACGTCACCCTGCCGAAGGTCGGCCGCGTCCGGGACGCGGTCCGCCGCTCCGGGCTCGACGTGTGGGTCCAGGTGGACGGCGGGGTGGGCCCGGACACCGTGGCCCGGTGCGCCGAGGCCGGCGCCGACACCTTCGTCGCCGGGTCGGCGGTGTACGGCGCGGACGACCCGGGCGCCGTCGTCGCGGAGCTGCGCCGCCGCGCCGAGGCCGTCGCAGCCGGTCGGTGACCCTGGCCGGCGGGGCGCGGGCCGACTGCGGGCCCCGCCGCGCCGCATGATCGCCTCTCCTCCGTGTCGTGGATCGACGGGAGGCCGGGAACCACGGGGACGAGACAGCGATCATCGACAGGGCTGGGCAGGAGCCTCCGGCATGGCACGATCGGGGCCGTGTTCACCGGGATCGTCGAGGAGCGGGGCGCCGTCGTCGCCGTCGACCGGGGCGCCGACTCGGCCCGGCTCACGCTGCGGGGGCCGCAGGTGACCGACGGTGCCCGCCACGGCGAGTCGATCGCCGTCAACGGGGTCTGTCTCACCGTGACGGACATGGCGGGCGACACCTTCACGGTCGACGTCATGGCCGAGACCCTCCGCCGCAGCAGCCTGGCCACCGCGGAACCGGGGGCTCCGGTCAACCTCGAGCGGGCCATGCCGGCCGACGGCCGGTTCGGCGGCCACGTGGTCCAGGGCCACGTCGACGGCACGGGGACCGTCCTGGCGGTGGAGCCCGGGGACCGCTGGGTCGTGGTCCGGATCAGCCTCCCGGCGACCTTGCGGCGCTACGTCGTCGAGAAGGGGTCGATCGCCGTCGACGGGGTGTCGCTGACGGTGGCCGGGGTCGGCGGGCGTCCGGACGGCGACGGCTGGTTCACGGTCTCCCTCATCCCCACCACCCTCGAGGGCACGACCTTCGGGGCGCGGGCGGCCGGCGACGTCGTCAACCTCGAGGTCGACGTGCTCGCCAAGTACGTCGAGGCACAGCTCGCCCACCTCGGCGCCGGTGCCGCCCCGGCAGGTGCGGTGTGAGCGGCGCGGGTGCACCGCGGTCGATCGTCGCCGAGGGCGCCGGGCAGGGGCTGCGGATCGCCGTGGTGTCGTCCTCCTGGCACGACGAGGTCATGGATGGGATGCGGGCCGGGGCGGCGCGCGCCCTGACCCGGGCCGGGGTGGACGACGTCGTCGAGTTGCGGGTGCCGGGCAGCTTCGAGCTGCCGGTCGCCGCGGTCCGCCTCGCCGACCACGTGGACGCCGTGGTGGCGCTCGGGGTGGTCATCCGGGGCGAGACCCCGCACTTCGACTACGTGTGCACCGCGGCGACGATCGGTCTCACCGAGGTCAGCACCGGGACCGGCACCCCGGTCGGCTTCGGCGTGCTCACCTGCGACACCGAGGAGCAGGCCCTGGCTCGGGCCGGCCTGCCCGGCAGCCGCGAGGACAAGGGCGCCGAGGCCGCCGACGCCGCCGTCGCGACCGTCCTGGCCCTCCGCACCGCCGGCGCCTACCCGGCCTGATCACCTCCCGCCGTGCGAATGGGCACTTCCGTACGTCGACGCGCCGCACCGGCCGTGCGAATGGGCACTTCCGCACGTCGACGCGCCGCGCCCTGCGTGCGAAGGGGCCCAGTCACACGGGAGTGAGGTGGGCAGGTCCCCTTGCCGGCGCGGCGTAGCCTCGCCTCGTGACCGCCGCCCCCACGGACCGCGAGATCACCCGTGCCGTCGCCCGGGCCCGTTCCGGCAAGGCCCTCGACGCCGAGGAGGCCACTGCCCTCCTGCACGCCCGGGGGGAGGTACTGGCCGACCTCTCGGAGGCGGCGGTCCGGGTCCGTGATGCGGCCATGGAGCGGGCCGGCCGCCCCGGCACCGTGACGTATTCCCGGAAGGTCTTCGTCCCCCTCACCCGGTTGTGCCGGGACCGCTGCCACTACTGCACGTTCGCCACCGTCCCGCACCGCGTCCCGGCGCCCTACCTCACCGTCGAGGAGGTCCTGGAGATCGCCCGGGCCGGGGCCGCGGCCGGCTGCCGGGAGGCGCTGTTCACCCTCGGCGACCGGCCCGAGGAGCGCTGGCCGGCGGCCCGGCGCTGGCTCGACGAGCGCGGCTACCCCGACACCCTGTCCTACGTCCGGGCGTGCGCGATCGCGGTGCTCGAGGAGACCGGCCTGCTGCCGCACCTCAACCCGGGCGTCATGTCGTGGGAGGAGCTGCAGCGCCTGCGCCCCGTCGCGCCGAGCATGGGGATGATGCTCGAGACCACCGCCACCCGGCTGTGGTCCGAGCCGGGCGGGCCCCACTACGGCAGCCCCGACAAGGACCCGGCAGTTCGGCTGCGGGTGCTCGACGACGCCGGCCGGGTCGGCATCCCCTTCACCACCGGCGTCCTGCTCGGCATCGGCGAGACGCCCGCCGAGCGGGTCGACTCGCTGCTGGCGATCCGCCGCACCGCCCGGGAGTACGGCGCGGTGCAGGAGGTCATCGTCCAGAACTTCCGCGCCAAGGACGACACCGCGATGCGCGGCGAGCCCGACCTCGGAGCCGAGGAGTACCTCGCGGCGATCACCGTCGCCCGCCTGCTCCTCGGGCCCACCGTGTCGGTGCAGGCGCCGCCCAACCTCAGCGACCGCGGCCATCTCGTGGCCCTGCTCCAGGCGGGCGTCGACGACTGGGGCGGGGTCAGCCCGGTCACGATCGACCACGTCAACCCCGAGCGGCCCTGGCCCGAGATCGAGACCCTGGCCGCCGTCACGGGGGAGGCGGGCCTGCGGCTGGCGGAGCGGCTCACGGCCCACCCGGCGTACGTGCGCTCGGCCGTGGCCGGCGACGCGACGTGGATCGACGCCCGGCTGCACGGCCACGTCGCCGCGCTCGCGGACGCCGTCACCGGCCTGGCCGACCCGGCGACCCGGGCGGCGGGTCGGCCGTGGCAGGAGCCGGACGGCGGCTGGGGCGACACCGGAGGGACGGGGTCGCCGGGTGTGGGACGGGTCGACCTCCACACGACGATCGACACCCGCGGCCGCACCGACGACCGGCGCGGCGACTTCGACAGCGTGTACGGCGACTGGGAGGCCGTCCGCGAACGACTGCGCGGCGGCACCGCCGGTCTCGGGGCTGCCGGCGACGTGGCGGCGGCACTGCGGCGGGCCGCCGACGCCCCGGCGTCCCTCACCGACGCCCAGTACCTGGCCCTGCTGACCGCCGAGGGCCCGGACCTCGACGCGGTCTGCCGGCTGGCCGACGAGGTCCGCCGCGACGTCGTCGGCGACGACGTGACGTACGTCGTCAACCGGAACCTCAACGTGACGAACGTCTGCTACGTCGGCTGCCGGTTCTGCGCCTTCGCCCAGCGGCGCAGCGACCCCGACGCCTACACCCTGTCGCTGGACGAGGTGGCCGCCCGTGCCCGAGAGGCCCGGGCGCTCGGCGCCACCGAGGTGTGCATCCAGTCCGGCATCAGCCCCGACATGGGCGCCGACGCCTACGTCCGGATCGTCCGGGCGGTCCTCGAGGCCGCGCCGGGGATGCACGTGCACGCCTTCAGCCCGATGGAGATCGCCACCGCCGCGGCGAAGGCCGGTGTCGGCGCGCGGGAGCTGCTGACCGACCTGCGCGACGCGGGCCTGGGATCGATGCCGGGGACCGCGGCCGAGATCCTCGACGACGACGTCCGGTGGGTCCTCACCAAGGGCAAGCTGCCGGCCTCGGAGTGGGTGCGGATCGTCGAGACCGCCCACGAGGTCGGCCTGCCGACCAGCAGCACGATGATGTACGGCCACGTCGACCACCCCCGGCACTGGGTCGCCCACCTGCGGACGATCTCGCGGGTGCAGGACCGCACCGGCGGCTTCACCGAGTTCGTGCCCCTGCCCTTCGTGCACCACAACGCCCCCGTCTACCTCGCCGGCCTCGCGCGACCGGGTCCGACGCTGCGCGACAACCGGGCGGTCCACGCGGTCGCGCGGCTGCTCTTGCACGGGCGGATCGACCACGTCCAGACCTCGTGGGTGAAGCTCGGCATCGACGGCACGCGGGCGATGCTCACCGGCGGGGCGGACGACCTCGGCGGCACTCTCATGGAGGAGACCATCAGCCGGATGGCCGGCTCCGAGCACGGCTCCGCCAAGACCGTCGCCGAGCTCACCGAGATCGCCGCGGGCGTCGGCCGGCCGGTCCGGCAGCGCACGACGACCTACGGTCGGATCAACGCTCCGGCGACGGCGTGACCTCTCCCGATCACGGTTGCCCGGTGGTGGGCGACGGGTGGTGAGCTTCGAGGACAAGCCGCTGCTCCGTCTGACCGTCGAGGAGTGGGACGAGTACCTCGCGAGCGACCCGCCACCGGACGGGGTCCGGTTGACGCTGCGCAAGAAGTCGTCGTCGGCGCCGGGCATGACGTGGGACGAGGCGCTCGAGGTGGCGCTGTGCCACGGCTGGATCGACGGGATGGCCAAGCGCCTTGACGACGACTACACGCAGCAGTCGTTCACGCCGCGCCGCCGCAACTCGTCGTGGTCGCAGATCAACGTCGCCCACGTCGAGCGCCTGACCCGCGAGGGCAGGATGCGCCCCGCCGGTCTGGCCGAGGTCGAGCGGGCGAAGGCGGACGGACGCTGGGAGGCGGCGTACCGCCAGAAGGGGGCGCAGTCGCCCGGCGACCTGCAGGCCGCTCTCGACGCGAACCCCGCGGCCGCGGCGTTCGTCGCCGGCCTGACGGCGCTGGAGCGGTTCCAGATCTACTTCCGGATCTCGCGGATCAGGACCCCGGCGACCAGGGCTACCCGCATCGCCGAGATCGTCGAGAAGGCCGCCCGGGGCGAGCGGCACTACCGCTGAGTACGGATCCACGCCGTCCGACAGCTCCCAGGCGTGCGACTCGATGCGTCTCAGGAGCTCCCTCTCAGCGCCGCGCGCCACCCGGGCGGTCGGGTGCGCCGACGAGTGCGGTGACGATGTCGTAGGCCTGCGCCGGGGCCCGGACGTCGAGGCGGTCACCCCCGGGGCCGATCGTCAGGGTGAAGGTGAGGAACGGGCAGCACCGCGTCTCGGCCGCCAGCAGTCCGGCCAGCTGCTCCGGACTGGGCTGCGCCTCGGCCGCCCCGAGCAGGGACCGGGTCGCCTCGACGCCGACGACGGCCGCGAGGCCGAAGAACGAGAACGCCACGACCCGCAGGGCGACGTGCTCGCGGTCGCGGTGGTTCCGCCCGCCGGCGAACTGCCGGCGCTCAACGCGACGGCGGCCTCGACGACGTCGTACGAGATCGTGGCGGCGACCAGCCACCGGATCCGCCGGTGCAGCGCGCGGGCGCGCGCGAGGTCCGGGCCCGCGACGGCGGTCACGGGGCGGCCCGCTCGGGGGTCCCGTAGGCGGGGCACAGGTCGACGGCGTCGCCGGTCGCGAGCAGGACCTCCTCGGCGGCGAGAGCGGTACGCGTCGACCCTCACGGATCGTCGGTGACCATGCGACGCGGAGAGCGGACCGACCTCGTCGCCGACGGCCCACGATCCGGACCCCACCACGACACCCCTCCTCCTGCGACCGATACCGCGGCCGACGCTCGGCGGAGCGGCGTTCCGGCGGGCGTACGTCGCGGCCCGCGTCCTCGGACACCTCCACCCCCGGCTGGCGCGACCCGCTCCGGCGCGGCTGTGGCTCCCTCCGTGGGTGCATCCCTCGGCCCTGCGACCGGTGGAACTCCTGCCGCAGCTCCGCCCGTGGTCGTCGACCACCGGCGGGCGTGCCCTGCACGGGTTCGCCCGCGGGTCGGGGGCGACGGCCCGGTTGGTGCACGGCTGGGCCGGCCGGGCTGCCGACTGGGGACACCTGGCCGGCGACCTCGTCGACGCCGGCCATCACGTCGTCGCCGTGGACCTTCCCGCCCACGGCGGGACCGCCGGCACCACGACCGACGGCTTCGAGACGGCGGAGGCTCTCGCGACCGTCCTCCGGGACGAGCGGCCCCACACGGTCGTCGTCCACTCCTTCGGGTTCCCCGTGCTCCTGCGGGCGATCGAGCTCTCCGCCGGCACGAGGGGTCGCGCAACGACGATGCCCGCGACGATCGTGGCGCTGGCCCCCGGTCGCAACATGCGCCACACGCTCCAACGCTTCGCCGAGCGCTCGGGTCTCGCCCCGGCGTTGACCGAGGAACTGCGGCGCACCGTGCAGAGTCGGTTCGGGGCTGACGTCTGGGAATCGGCGACGGGAGAGCCGTCGCCGACCTGTGGCCCGGCCCCACCTTCGTCGCCACCCGAGGGCTGGCTCATCGCCGCATCCTCCGCGACCCGGACGTCCGCAGCCGCATCACCCAGGCGTTGACCGCGCGGCGCAACGAGTCACCGTCGATACTCCGTGGATGAGCGATACAGGTGTCACGCGCCGGCAGGTCCTGCTGGGTGTGGGCGCCCTGGGGGGCGTCGGCGCCGCCCTCGCCGCCGCGGCGGCTCTCGATCTGCTTCCGGTCGACCGGCGGGAGCCCTTCTCCCCGCCCTCCCGCGGCGACTTCGGCCTGAAGGGGCAGGGCAACGACGCCTCGGTGCTCGTCCTCGGCGCCGGAGTGGCCGGGTTGTGCTGCGCCTACGAGCTGGAGAAGGCCGGGTACGCGGTGACGGTGGTCGAGGCCCGCGACCGGGTGGGCGGGCGCAACCTCACGGTCCGGGCGGGGACCACGCTGGTCGACACCCGCGGGACGACGCAGACGGCCCGCTTCGACCGTGACCGCTGGTTCGACGCGGGCCCCGCGCGGATCGCCGGGCACCACGTCACCCTCGACTACTGCCGGGAGCTCGGCGTCGCGGTCGAGGTCTTCGTCAACGACAACCCCGAGGCCTTCGTGGAGTCCCGCGGCACAGTCCGCCGCCGCCGCGGCGCGCTCGCCGACCTCGACGGGTACGTCTCCGAACTGATGGTCAAGGCGGTCGGCCGCGGTGCTCTCGACGAGGACCTGTCCGTGTCCGACCGCAACGCCCTCGTCCAGCACCTCCACGACGTGGGAGCGGTGCGCCGGTCGCGCACGACCGACACGGCACCGGCGGGTGAGGCCGACGGGCTGGGCCTGCTGCTCGGGCTCGGCATGGGCGCCCGGATCGCGTTCGAGCGGGACTCCCACATGGCCCCGGCGATGTTCCACCCGGTGGGTGGCATGGACGCGATCGTCACGGCGTTGCGGGAGGCCGTGTCCGGGCAGGTCCGCACCGGCCTGCGCGCGACCCGCATCGGCGACGACGGCCGGCAGGTCCGCGTGGACTGCTCCGACGCGGCCGGCTCGACCACGACCGTCACGGCCGACCACGGGATCTGCACCCTCCCGCCACACCTGGCGGTCGCCCTTCCGAGCCCGTGGGACACGACGGTGCGGACCGCGCTCGCCGAACCCGAACCGCTCACCACCGGCAAGATCGGCCTGGAGTACGGGCGCCGCTTCTGGGAGGAGGACGACCGCATATTCGGCGGCATCACCGTGACGTCCCGCGAGGCCCGGGTCATCTGGTACCCGTCGTCCGACTACCTCGGTGACGGCGGCGTCGTCGTCGGTGCCTACCCGTTCGGTCCGGCCGCCGACCGGTTCAGCCGCCTGTCGCACCCGGCCCGGGAGGAGGCGGCCGTGGAGACCGGGACCGCGATCCACGGTGCCGCCTACCGCCGGGAGCTGCGCTCGTCGTTCTCCGTCGACTGGCGCACGCAACCGTTCAGCGAGGGCGCCTGGTCCACGTGGCGGCGCTACGGCGTCTCCTACGGACTCCTCCAGGAGCCCGTCGGGCGCTGGTGGTTCGCCGGGGACTGGCTGAGCCGCGCCCCGGGCTGGCAGCACGGCGCCTTCACCTCGGCCCGCCGGGCGGTGTCCGGACTGCACCGGCGCGTGATGCTCGAGGCGCGCTGACCGACGGCGCCGTCGTCGACCGTGAGGGTGAAGGTGAGGAATGGGCAGCACTGCTGTTCTGCGGCGACCAGGTCCCGGAGGCGCGCGACGTCGGTGCGGGGCCCGCAGCTCCAGACGGACGCCGCCCGGCAGCGGTGTCCGGGCCCGCACGTCCTCGAGAGCCGCCTGCCAGTCCGTGATGCGCCCGGACACCTCACCTGCGCCGAGGCTGCAGGTCACGACATGTCCGTGGGCGGGGTAGCGTCCCTCGGTCGCGGCCCGGCACGCCGGGCGGACTCACGCGACCACCTGTGGCGGCCGCCCCGCCCAGCACACACCACGGCCCCCGAGGGCACACGAGGAGCGAACCTGTGAGCCACCCTGCCCCCGAGCTGGGCACCCCGCCGGCCCTGCCCCGCAGCGGCATGCGCATCGTCGCCCTCGGCGGCCTGGGCGAGATCGGTCGCAACATGACCGTGTTCGAGCACAGGGGCAAGCTGCTGATCGTCGACTGCGGGGTCCTGTTCCCCGAGGAGACCCAGCCGGGCGTCGACGTGATCCTCCCCGACTTCACCTACATCCGGGACCGCCTGGCCGACGTCGTCGGGATCGTCCTGACCCACGGTCACGAGGACCACATCGGCGGCGTCCCCTACCTGCTGCGCGAGCGGGCCGACATCCCGGTCATCGGTTCGAGGCTCACCCTGGCCTTCGTCACGGCCAAGCTCGAGGAGCACCGCATCACCCCCGTGACGGCCGAGGTCAAGGAGGGCCAGCGCATCACCTACGGCCCCTTCGACCTGGAGTTCGTCGCCGTCAACCACTCCATCCCGGACGGTCTGGCCGTCGCCGTCCGCACCGGCGCCGGCCTGCTCCTGCACACGGGCGACTTCAAGATGGACCAGTTCCCGCTGGACCACAGGATCACCGACCTGCGGGCCTTCGCCCGCCTCGGCGAGGAGGGCGTGGACCTCTTCCTCGTGGATTCCACCAACGCCGACGTCCCCGGCTTCACGGTGACGGAGGCCGACCTCAAGCCGGCCATCGAGCAGGTGTTCCGCACCGCCCCGCGCCGGGTGATCGTGTCGAGCTTCGCCAGTCACGTCCACCGGATCCAGCAGGTGCTCAACGCCGCCCACGCCCACGGCCGCAAGGTGGCGTTCGTCGGCCGGTCGATGGTCCGCAACATGGGCATCGCGCAGGAGCTCGGCTACCTGGACGTGCCGAAGGGCCTCGTCATGGACCTCAAGCAGCTGGCGAAGCTCCCGGACGACAAGGTCTGCCTGGTCTGCACGGGCTCGCAGGGCGAGCCGATGGCGGCACTGTCCCGGATGGCCACGCGCGACCACGTCATCCGGATCGGCCAGGGCGACACGGTGCTGCTCGCGAGCTCGCTCATCCCCGGCAACGAGAACGCGATCTACCGCGTCATCAACGGCCTGACCCGGTGGGGTGCGAACGTCGTCCACAAGGGCAACGCCAAGGTGCACGTCTCCGGGCACGCCAGCGCCGGCGAGCTCGCCTACTGTTACAACCTCGTCCGGCCGCGCAACGTCATGCCGGTGCACGGCGAGTGGCGCCACCTCAAGGCCAACGCCGACATCGCGGTGCGCACCGGAGTCCCCGAGAGGAACGTCGTCATCGCCGAGGACGGCGTCGTCGTCGACCTGGTGAAGGGTGAGGCGAAGGTCGTCGGGAAGGTCCGCGCCGGCTACGTCTACGTCGACGGCGCCACGGTCGGCGGGGCGACCGAGGCCTCCCTGAAGGACCGCCGGACCCTGGCCGAGGAGGGCGTCCTCACGGTGATCGTCTTCGTCGACGCCGACACGGGCGAGATGATCGACGAACCCGAGGTCATCGCCCGTGGTTTCGCGGCGGACGTGACCTCCTACGACGCCGTGGTGCCGATGCTGCGCAAGACGCTGGCGAAGGCGGCGTCGGAGGGCGTCGGCGACGGCCACCAGCTCGAGCAGCTGATCGCCCGGACGGTGTCGACCTGGGCGCACCGCACCTACCGGCGCAGCCCGCTGGTCATCCCGGTGGTCATCGATGCCTGAGCCCGCTGCTGAGACCGCCGAGCGCCACCGGCTCGGCCGAGAAGGCGAACCTGCCGACCCTCGTCGAGGTCTCGGTGACCGTGCGGGACGGCATGGCGCGGGGCGCGCCGCCTGACGCTGCATCTGCGGTACGGAGGAGCTCTCGCTGCTCCCGCGTGACAACGTGTGCTCCAATTCCACGACGGTGGACGGCGCCGGTGCGCGGCGGATCGAGGTGCGATGAGCGAGTTGCCCGGCAGCGCCCACGTCGTGGTGGTGGGCGGCGGCATCGTCGGCTGCAGCGTCGCCTACCACCTGGCCCGTCGCGGGTGCCCCGACGTCCTGGTCCTCGAGCGGGACCGGCTGACCAGCGGGACCACCTGGCACGCCGCCGGACTCGTGGGGCAGCTGCGGGCGACGCGCAACCTCACCCGCCTGGCGCAGTACACGACGGAGTTGTTCGCGACGCTCGAGGCCGACACCGGGCAGGCGACGGGGTTCGTCCAGCGCGGGTCGATCGCGGTCGCCCGGACGGCGGCCCGCTTCGAGGAACTGCGCCGCCAGGCCGCCATGGCCCGCGGGTTCGGCCTCCAGGTCCGCGTGATCGGCCCCGGCGAGGTTGCCGAGCGGGTGCCCGTGGCTCGGACCGATGACCTGGTCGGCGCGCACGTTGCTGGTTACCTCGACGAGGTGGAGGCTGCGCAGGTCCTGCTCGGCCACGAACGGCACGCGCTGGAGTCGACGTCGACTATCTGTCGCGCTCGCGGTCGGCGACGAGCACCTCGGTCAGGCTGGCCACCTCGGGAACGAGATCCGCGATCAGGTCGGGCATCTCCTGCTCGGTGGGCGTGACGGCCTCTCCGGCGTCGACGAGGCGCCGCAACACGGCCGTCCGGGCCTGGACCCGTTCGTCGGTCATCGGCGCTCGTCGAGCTCGATCCAGCGGCGGTCGCTTCGGACCCGCGCCGTCCGCAACCCGCCGACCCCGCCCAGCTCGACGTTGACGTGCACCTCGGAGCCATCCCGCAGCGGGCCGAACAACGACTGCTGCCCGAAGGAAACCCGCTTCTCGTCGGTCGCTACACCATCGACCGAAAGCACGATGCGGTTGACGATGACGCGCCGCTTGTCCACCGTGATCTCGACGTCATGGCCATCGACAGTCGTGCCGTAGCGGCGAGTCCGGTAGCCGTAGTAAGTCTCCATCTGATCTCGCTCCTGTTCAGCTGTTCGCGATCCGTGTACACCTCCAGCCTGTCGCTCCCCGCGAGCGACGTCCACCGTCCACGGACTGAGGTGCGATCCGTCTGCGGGCGGAGGTCCACCGGTTGGTGGACGGGCGGTCCACCGGGAAGGCGTCGCCGCGTCATCCGAAGCCCGACAGGCTGGAGCCATGGACGAGAACGCCATCACCATCAGGGGACTGACCAAGCGCTACGGCGACCACCGCGCCGTCGACGGCCTCGACCTCGACCTGCGCCTCGGCGAGGTCTTCGCCCTGCTCGGCCCGAACGGCGCCGGCAAGACGACCACCGTCGAGATCCTCGAGGGCTTCCGGTCGCGAGACGGCGGCGAGGTGTCGGTGCTTGGCACCGACCCGCAGGGCGCGCCGCGGTCGTGGCGCGACCGCATCGGCATCGTGCTGCAGACCAGCGGCGGCCTCGACCTGCTCACCCCACGCGACCTCGCCGACCGCGTGGGTGCCGGCGCGCCGCTGCACGCTGCGGAGCACTTCTACGTCGTGACCGAGGGCATCGCCGGGCTCGACCCCGCGATGCCCGTCCTGCGGGACGCCGACGGGTGCTCCTACGTCAAGGAGGACGCGGGCAAGCTCCTCGTCGGATGGTTCGAGCCGCAGGCCAAGCCGTGGGGGACGGGCGGCATCCCGGCCGACTTCACGTTCGGCACCCTGCCGGCCGACCTGGACCACATCGAGCCGCTGCTCGAGGCGGCCGCTCACCGGGTGCCCCTCCTGGCCGAGGCCGGGATCCGCCTGTTCTTCAACGGTCCGGAGTCCTTCACCCCGGACGACCGGTACCTGTTGGGGGAGTCCCCGGACGTCCGCGGGCTGTTCGTGGCGGCAGGGTTCAACTCGATCGGCATCCAGTCCTCCGGTGGAGCCGGGAAGGTGATCGCGGACTGGATCGTCGACGGCCGCCCGCCGATGGACCTGTGGGACGTCGACGTCCGCCGGATGATGCCGTTCCAGCGCAACGCCCGGTACCTGCACGACCGGACGGTCGAGTCCCTCGGCCTGCTGTACGCGATGCACTGGCCGTTCCGGCAGCCGGAGACGGCGCGCGGCGTCCGCCGCTCACCCGTCCACGACCGGCTCGCGGCCGCCGGCGCGTGCTTCGGCGAGGCTGCCGGGTGGGAACGGGCGAACTGGTTCGCGCCGCCGGGCGTCCCGCCGGCGTACGAGTACTCCTACGGCCGGCAGAACTGGTTCGAATACTCCGCGGCCGAGCACGTCGCGGTCCGCACCGGCGTCGGCCTGTTCGACCAGTCGTCGTTCGGCAAGTTCCACGTCGAGGGCCCCGCCGCCGAGCGGCTCCTCAACCAGGTCGGCGGCAACGACGTCGCCGTGCCGGTCGGGCGGCTGGTCTACACCCAGTGGCTCAACGACGCCGGCGGCATCGAGGCCGACCTCACGGTCACGCGGACCGGGCCGACCAGCTTCCTCGTGGTCTCGGCCGCCGCCACCCAGGTCCGCGACCTCGACCACCTGCGCCGGGCCGCGCACGACCTCGGCGTCGCGGACCAGGTCGCCGTGGTGGACGTGACGTCGTCCTTCGCGGTGTTCTCGGTCATGGGACCGCGGTCGCGCGCGCTGCTGCAGTCCCTGAGCCCCGACGACCTGTCGGACGAGGGCTTCCCGTTCGCGACATCGCGTCACATCGACCTCGGGTACGCGACCGTGCGCGCCACCCGCGTCACCTATGTCGGGGAGCTCGGCTGGGAGCTCTACGTCCCCACCGAGTTCGCCGCCCACGTCTTCGACGTCCTCGTCGAGGCCGGGGAGGCCCACGACCTGACGCCGGCCGGGTACCACGCCCTCGACTCACTGCGGATGGAGAAGGCGTACCGCCACTGGGGGCACGACATCACCCCGGACGACACCCCGCTCGAGGCCGGCCTCCGCTTCGCGGTCGCCTGGCACAAGCCCGACGGGTTCATCGGCAAGGCCGCCCTCGAGAAGCAGCGCACCGAGGGTCCGCGCCGGCGCCTGGTGCAGTTCGCCGTCGAGCCCGGGGCGGGCGCCCTGCTCCACAACGAGCCCGTCCTGCGCGACGGCCGCATCGTCGGGGAGACCACCTCGGCCGCGTTCGGCCACACCGTGGGCAAGGACCTCGCCCTCGGCTACGTCGCCTGCCCCGACGGGCCGGCCGACGAGGCCTTCGTCATGGGCGGCACCTACGAGGTCGACGTCGCCGGCCAGCTGGTCCCGGCCGCCGTCTCGCTGTCACCGCTGTACGACCCGCGCTCCGCCCGCGTCCGTTCGTGAGCGATCCGAGAGGTGGCCCATGCCCGTCCGACCGCTGCACGCCGCTCACGTGCCCGACCGCGCCGGCTCGGCCCGGCCGGCCGGCGGGCCGGTCGAGGAGCCGCGAGACCTCGCGGTGGGTGCGGAGATCCGCGCCCTGCGGAAGGCCGGGGGCCTGACGCTCGCCACGGTGGCCGACCGGGCCGGCATCTCCGTCGGGTACCTCAGCGAGATCGAGCGCGACCTCACGCGCGTGCCGATCGCCGTGCTGCACCGGCTGTGCGAGGTCCTCGGCATCAGCATCGGATGGCTCCTGCGCGCCTCCCGTACCGGCCCCGAGGACGAACGGGACGTCGTCGTCCGCGCTGCCGACCGGACGCGCCTCGCCTTCCCCGGCCTCGGCATCAGCGCTGCGCCAACACCACCGGGGACAGGACCAGGGTCCTGTGGATCATCACCCCGCCGCACTACTGACCCGGACGACCGGCCCGACGTGAGCCACGTGGCAGCCGTCGCCACCGGCGACGGCGGCCGAGGGAGGAGGCCCGCATGAGGTGCGACGTCGTCATCGTCGGAGCCGGACTGGCCGGACTGAGCGCGGTGCGCGACCTGCGCGCCGCCGGAGTCGACGTCGTGGTCCTCGAGGCGCGCGGGCGCCCCGGCGGCCGCGTCGTGCAGCACACCCTGGCCGACGGCCGCCGGGTCCAGCTGGGTGGCGAGGTCGTCGGACCCCACCACACGGCGTACCGGGCACTGGTCGCCGACCTCGGGCTGACCCTCGAGCCCTCGTTCACGGAGGTGCGGGGCGCGGACACCCATGTCCTCGCCGACGGCCGGCACCTCGGCGACGGCTTCTCGTGGTTGGCGCCGGGGGACCGGGACCGGTACCGCCGGTGCGAGGAGGAGTTCTCGCGGCTCGCCGCCTCGGTCGACCCGGACGACCCGTGGTCGCACCCGGACGCCCAGCGCCTGGACGCGATCTCGGTCGCGGACTGGCTGCGGTCCGCCGGCGCCTCACCGGCCGTCGTCCGCGCGCGGACGCTGGCGATGCTCGCGCTGGCCGCCGAGTCGCCCGAGCGCACCTCGCTGCTGTCGGACCTGCGTAAGGAGGCGACCGCACCCGCACCCCGGTTCTACGACTACGAGACGTGGGAGAGCTGGCGCGTCGCCGAGGGCTCCGGCGCCGTGCCGCTCGCCCTGGCCGCCCCGCTGGCACCGGTGATCCACTACGACACCCCGGTGCGGGAGATCCACGTCTCCGCGCGGGGGTGTCGCGTCGTCACCGACACCGGCGAGGTCGTCACCGCCGACGCCGTCGTCACCACCCTGCCCGCCGGCCCCTTCCGTGGTCTGCGGGTGACCGGGGTGTCTCCGGAGCGGCTGGCCTCGCTGCACGCCCAGCGCCACGCCCTCGCGAGCAAGGTCGTGTACGTCTACGAGTCCTCCTTCTGGGAGGCCGACGGGCGCAACGGGTCGTCGTACTACGAGGACGCCCTCATCGGCGGCACCTGGTCGCAACGGGACGGCATCCTGTCCGCTCTCGTACCGCCGGAACGTCACGCCGGGTTCGAGGCGTCTCCCCGGGCGTCGGTGACCGACGAGCTGATCGCGACCCTGGAGGCGGGCTTCGGGCCACGGGCCCGGACGCCGGTCGCCGTCCACATCCGCCGGTGGGCCACCGATCCGTGGACCCAGGGGTACATCACCGCGTGGCGGCCGGGGGACGTCATGCGGGTGGGGCCGCTGCACGGCACGCACGAGCCACCGCTGTACGTCGCCGGGTCGGACCAGTGGGTCTGCGGGTACATGGAAGGGGCCGTGCGGACCGGCCGCGGCGCCGCCGCCGCGGTGCTGCGGTCGGGTACTGACCGGGTCTAACGTCTGCCCCGATGAAGACCTTCGAGGAGCTGTTCGCCGAGCTGAGCGACCGGGCCGCCGCCCGGCCGGAGGGCTCGTGCACCGTCGCCCTGCTCGACCGCGGCGTCAACGCCATCGGCAAGAAGGTCGTCGAGGAGGCCGCCGAGGTGTGGACGGCCGCCAAGCACGAGACCGACGACGAGCTCGCCGTCGAGATCAGCCAGGTGATCTACCACCTGCAGGTCATGATGATCGCCCGGGGTTTGACCCCCGACGACGTGTACCGGCACCTGTGACCCCGGACCGGCCGGAGTTCGGGACCTGGCGGCCGCCCCCGTTCCCGGCGACGCCCGCAGGCGCCCTGGGCCCCAACGACCTGCTGGCCGGCGCTCGCCTGGTCCCCGTCCCGGGCGGGGCCGGGCCCGAGGACGTCGCGATCGGGCCCGCCGGCGAGGTGTACACCGGCATCCTCGACGGCCGGATCCTGCGCTGGCCGCCCGGGGCGGCGGGGGAGCCCACCGTGGTGGCGCGGACGGGTGGCCGGCCCCTCGGCATCGAGGCGGACCGGGACGGCTCCCTCGTCGTGTGCGACGCCGACCGGGGGCTGCTGCGGATCCGCGACGAGGCCGTCGAGGTCCTCGTCCCCGCCGGTCCGGAGCTGCGGTTCTGCAACAACGCCTCGATCGGCGACGACGGCACCGTCTACCTCACCAACTCCTCGACCGTCGCCGGGGTCCACGACTACCGCCGCGACCTGCTCGTCCACCGGCCGTTCGGGTCGCTGCTGGCGCTGCGACCCGGCGCGACCGCGCTGGAGACGGTCGCCGAGGGGCTGTACTTCGCCAACGGCGTGGCGCTGACCGCCGACGGGTCGGCCGCCCTGGTCGCCGAGACGTCGACGTACCGGGTGCTGCGGGTGTCGTTGCGGGACGGGGCCGTCACCGTGGTCGCCGACGCCCTGCCCGGGTTCCCCGACAACCTCTCCCGCTCCCCGCGGGGGACGTTCTGGCTCGCGCTCCCGGACCGCCGCAACCGGCTGCTCGACCTGCTGCTGCCGAGACGCCGGCTGCGGCGCGCGGTCGCGGCGCTGCCGGAGTCCTGGCAGCCGCAGCCCGCCCGGTACGGGCTCGTCGTCGAGCTGGCCGAGGACGGCACGGTGCTGCGGTCCCTGCACGACCCGAGCGGACGGGTGGCGTTCGTCACGGGGGTCCGCGAGCACGACGGCCGGCTCTACCTCGGCAGCCTCAGCGAGCCCACCCTGGCCGTCGTCGACCTGTAGTCCGGGCACGATGGCTCCCATGGGCGTGGGCGATCGACCGGGGCCGGCGATGTACGACGGGTTCGCGGAGAGCTTCGAGTCCCACGCCGCCGACAGCCCGTACAACGCCCACTACGACCGGCCGGCGGTCCTCGGGCTCTGCGGCGACGTCCGCGGTCGCCGGGTGCTGGACGCGGGGTGCGGCCCCGGGCTGTACGGCGAGGCGCTCATGGTGCGGGGGGCGAGGTACGAGGGGTTCGACGTCAGCGCCGACATGGTGCGGGTGGCGCGCCGGCGCCTGGGGGAGGGGGTCCCGCTGCGGGTCCACGACCTCGAGGCGCCGTTGTCGTGGGTCCCGGACCGGGCTGTGAACCTCGTGGTCTGCGCCCTCGCCCTGCACTACGTCGAGGACCGGGTCGGCGCGCTGCGGGAGTTCCGCCGTGTCCTGGCCCGTGAGGGACGGGTCGTGCTGTCGACGTCGCACCCGACCGCGGACTGGCTGCTCGACGGGGGCGGCTACTTCGACGCCCGCTGGGTCGAGGACACCTGGCGCTCGGGCCTGCGCACCCGGTGGTGGCACCAGTCCCTCCAGGCCTGGTTCGAGGAGTTCGCCGCCGCCGGTCTGCTCGTCATCGATCGACTGGTCGAGCACCGCCCCGTCCGCACGATGGCCGAGCGCCACCCCGAGGACTACGCCCGCCTGACCCGGGAGCCCGACTTCATCGCCTTCCGCCTCGTCCGCGGCCACCCAGCCCCCTGACGGAGACCTCCCCCGCGCGTAAGTGCCCAGACGCGCTCCCAGGAGCCCTCCCTGCGCGCGTAAGTGCCCAAACGCGCTCCTGTGAGCGGGCCTCCGGGTGCGTAAGTGCCCAAACGCACCCGGGGAGGGGGGAGGTCAGGGTTGGGGGCGGCGGTCGACCTCGGTGGGTTCCAGGGGGGCGGGCTGGACGCTGGTGGAGGGGAAGTCGCCGAGGGGGCCGGAGTCGCGGCGGTCCCAGGTCCCGAACGTGAGGTCGGTCTGCAGGTAGAGCGCCAGCAGGCTCGCCAGGTGCACCAGTCCGTCCAGGTGGGTCCGTTCGTGGCCGTGCGAGGAGTCCACCCCGAAGCCCAGCAGCGCGGTCCGTGCCTCGACGCCGGACTCCACCGCCGGCGCCGCGTCGGAGCGGTAGTGGCGGTAGACGTCGCGGCGGACCGGGATGCCGTACCGCTGCGCCAGCGCGACGAGCCGGCGGGACAGGTGGTAGTCGTACGGCCCGCTCGAGTCCAGCATCCCGACGTTGACGCAGTCCTCGCGCGAGCTCTGGCCGGGCGCGACCACCGCGTTGTCCACGGCGACGATCTCGGCGGTGCCGGTGTCGAAGCCGTGGGTGGCCCCGTGCCCGACCTCCTCGCCGATGGTGACGAGCAGGCGTGCCGTGACGGGCAGCACGACCCGGGAGTCCACGACCGCCTTGAGGGCGGCGAGGCAGGCGGCCATCGGTGGGGGAGCAGGCAGAGGCCGATGACGCCGCTGTTGACCGTAGGCGGCTCTTAATCGCGGTCGTCCGTGGTGTCGGTGTCGCCGCGGACTCACAGAGACGACCCGGAGCCACAGCCGGTGGCGAACAGTCATGGACTAGCCTTGCAATCATGACGTTCTCCATCGTGGCGGCCGATCTTGACCGAGCGGAGTGGGGGGTAGCCGTCGCCTCGCGCTACCTTGCAGTCGGTGCGATCGTACCTGCAGCGAAACCCAATGCGGGAGCTCTCGCCACACAAGCGTCGGGGAACGTTCTCCATCACGCGGAAATCCTAGATCTTCTCGCGAGCGGCGTCCCAGCAGAGGATGCCCTCGCAACGGTCCTTGCGCGAGACGAAGAGCGTTCGCAGCGACAAGTAGGAGTCGTGGACCATGCGGGGGGTTCTGCGACCTGGACGGGTGAGGATTGCAGACCCTATTCCTCGGCGATCCACGGTCCGGGATACGCTGTACTCGGCAATCTACTGACATCACGTTCCGTGGTAGACGATATGGAGAGTGCCTGGATTCGACATCGCGGCGAGGGCCCGCTGGCATGGCGTCTGCACGACGTACTCAAGGCCGGGCAGCGCGCGGGGGGCGATCTTCGAGGGCGTCAAGCCGCAGCGGTGCTGACGATTCGTACCAGCGCCCGCTATATAGAGAACTCTGCCGTTGAGGTGGACCTTAGAGTAGACGATCATGCCGATCCGCTGGCAGAACTCAAGCGCCTCCTTAGCCTTCGCTACGGCGACAGCGGAGAGCCAAGGTGAGGCGCGAGGCAATATACGGTAGAGTCCTTGCTGAGTGGCAAGTTACAGACTCCATCGTCCGCCTATCCCTCCAGTTGGGGGCGATCGTGGTCCTGGGACTTCTGGGCTACCGCTTCCTTGAAGGTTACCAAAGCGTAGATTCGACCGCGGCTTCGATCCTCATCGGCGTCGTCTTCGGAGTTGCCACCTTTCTACAGAACAGACCGACTCAGCGACAGCAGCACACAGTGCAGGTCATCAACGAATTCCAGAGCTCCGATAGATTGTGCGAGGCTGACACTTGGATGGCTCACCGGATCGCTCGTGGCGAGAAACTTCCCGTCGATCCAGAGCCGCCGGAGGAAGTGACACTAGTCGTAATTCTCGACTACTACGAGTTCATTTCGACACTGGCTGTTCGTGGACTGGTCGACGTCCCGCTATTGTTGAAGCTCCGTGGCGGGACCATGCTCCGATGTCGTCAATTGTGCGAAGATTACATCGCGGGCCGCCGCGCCCTCGTCGGGAGTGAGCTGTACGCCAACCTCCTCGTGCTTACGTCAGCGTATGATCATCGATCATCGGGTCGCATTCGAGCGACGGTTCGGCGAGAACGCGAGCGCCTCAAGAATATCAAAGCGGGAAAGGTCTCATGACTGAAACAACGAGTCAATCGAATGAGGATTTGCTTGGCCCGGATACGCTTGCCGCAATGGGCTCTCCCCGGCCGACCCTGCGCATCGCCGTGCCCAACAAGGGCGCCCTGTCGGAGACGGCGGTCGACACCCTGGCCGAGGCCGGGTACCGGCGCCGGCGCGACCCCAAGGAGCTCGTCCTCGTCGACCCGGCCAACGACGTGGAGTTCTTCTTCCTCCGGCCGCGCGACATCGCCGTGTACGTCGGGTCCGGCACGCTCGACGCCGGGATCACCGGCCGCGACCTCCTGCTGGACTCCGGTGCGCCGGCGGAGGAGGTGCTCCGGCTGGGCTTCGGCGCCTCGGCGTTCCGGGTCGCCGCGGTCCCGGGGACCCTGTCCTCGCTGGCCGACCTGGCCGGGCGCCGGGTCGCCACCGCGTACCCGGGGCTGCTGCGGGCCTGGCTGGCGGACCAGGGCCTCGACGCCGTCGTCGTCGGCCTCGACGGGGCGGTGGAGTCCGCCGTCAGCCTCGGGGTGGCGGACGCCGTGGCCGACGTGGTGTCGACCGGCACCACGCTGCGGGCGGCGGGACTGGAGGCCGTCGGCGAGCCGATCCTCCGGAGCGAGGCGGTGCTCGTGGTGGCCCGGGACCGGCCGCGGCACCCGCGCCTGGAGGTGCTCCAGCGGCGGATCTCCGGGGTCCTCGTGGCGCGCCGGTACGTCCTCATGGACTACGACATCCCGACCGGCCTCGTCGAGAAGGCCGTCGCGATCACCCCCGGCCTGGAGTCGCCGACGGTCTCCCCGCTGCACGACTCCGGGTGGTCGGCGGTGCGCGCCATGGTCCCCCGCGGGGACACCAACCGGGTGATGGACGAGCTGTGGGACGTCGGCGCCCGCGCGATCCTCGTCACCGAGATCCACGCCTGCCGGCTGTGAGCGGGGACGGCACCGACGCGAGCGGTGCGAGCGGCGCCGGCGGGTCCCGCCCGGACGACGAGCGGGCGCGGCTGCGCGCCCGGCTGCACCGCCCGTTCCGGCCACGCTGGGGCCGGTGGGTGCCGTGGGCCGTGGCGGCCGGCGGGGCCGGGGTCTTCGTGGCCGTCGCCGCCGCCTTCCCGGGGGCGGGCGTCAGGGACCGGCTGGGGTTCGTCGCTCTCGCCGCCGTCCTGGTCCTGCTGCTCAGCCGGTTCGCCCGGGTCGCCGCCCTGCCCGACGACCAGGGCCTCACGGTGCGCAACCTGGTGCAGATCCGGCGCCATCCGTGGCCGGCGATCGTCTCGGTGTCGTTCGGCCGGGACTCGACGTGGGCCCAGCTGGACCTCGCCGACGGGACGACGGCGAACGTCATGGCGATCCAGCAGGCGGACGGTGCGTTCGCCCGCGCGGAGGCGGACCGGCTCGCGACCCTCGTCGAACTGCACGCCCGCGAAGCCGGCCGCTGACCGCGGCCGACCGGGCCGCCGGCTCCCGGTGAGGCCGGTCAGGACAGTCGGGCCCGGGCCTGGGCCGGCCAGGTCTCCAGGGTGGGCGCGAACCGCAGCCCGTGCTCGGCGAGGATCTCGCGCAGCCGCTGCGGGGACGCCTCGGCGAGGCCCGCGAACGTCGTCACCCCGCCGGCGACCAGCGCCGAGGCGATCTTGGGCCCGATGCCGTCGATGACGACGAGGTCGTCCGCCGCCGCGGACCCGTCCGGCGGGCCCGCGGGGGCGGTGGGCCGCGTCACCGGTGGCGGGTCCACGTCCGGCGGGGTGACCGGCGCCGGTGGGGGTGCCGGAGCAGTCCACGACCCGGACCGGGCGGCCGGGCCGGCGGGTGCCGGCCGGTCGAGCGGCGGCGGCGCCTCCGCCGGTCGGCGCCGCAGCCTGCGAAAGGCCACTGCACCGGCCGCGACTAGCAGGGCGAGGACGACGATGACGAGGCCCCGGCGGCGCCGGCGCGGCTCCTTCGATGCCATGCCTCAAGCCTCGCAGACGCCGGGACCGAGACCACCGCCGGACACGACGAGGCCCGCGGCCCGGTGGATCGGGTCGGCGGCCAGCAGCTCGGCCTCCTGCTGTGCCCAGGCATCCCACCAGCGCGCGTACCCGGTGCCGTCCCGCGCCAGGGCACGCCGGCGCCGAACGGCCGCCGGGACGTCGAGCCACACCAGCAGGTCCAGCGCGGCCCGGGCGGCCCGGACCCCGACGCCCACGCCCTCGGCGAGCACCACACCCGCCGGCCGCAGCCGCACGGTGGGACCGTGCCGGCCCGCCTGCCAGTCCCAGGCGGCGTATTCCGCAGCCCGGCCCGCCGCCAGGGCCGGGAGCACCTGCTCCGACCACAGCCGGGTGCCGGCCGCCAGCCCGTGCCACCCCCGGTACAGCGGCTCCAGGCTCACCGCCGCGACCTCGACGACCGGCTCGAGGCGGACCCCCACTCCCGCGGCCAGGAGGGTCTTCCCGGCTCCGCTGCGTCCGTCGAACCCGACCACCACCGGCCGGGGCGGCCCCCCGCCCGCCCTCGCCCGGTCCGCGACCAGCTGGAGCACCCGGTCCGCCAGGTCTGTCGCCAAGTCCGTCGCCGGCTCAGTCGCCCGCGTCGCCGCCACGGCCGCCACCGGGTCCTCCACGATCCCGGTGACGAGGTCCGAGGTGGCCATCGCCGCAGGCTAGACCACCTGCCGGACGCCACCGCCGGACGGCCGAGCACGTGCCGACGAGCGGCCCGCCGGGGTGTCCCGACGCCCGTGCCGGGCGGGGGTGGGCGGGTCGGCGGCGGGGTCTGCGAGGCTCGACGGGTGGTCAGCGCGCTCGTCGTCCTCGCGGGAACGGCCCTGGTGGCCATGACCCTGCTGGGGGCCGCCTTCGCCCTGCTGGGGCGCGGCCTCGACCTCGGGCCGCTCGTCCTCGCGGCCGCGGCCGAGGTGGTGCTCGTCGTCCAGCTGGTCGTCGCCGTGGTGCGTCTGGCCGGCGGGGACCGGCCGGAGTCACCCGCCCTGGTCCTGTCGTACCTCGCGGGGGCGGTGCTCATCCTGCCGGTCGCGGTGTTCTGGGCGCTGGGCGAGCGGTCCCGGTGGAGCAACGCGATCATGGCCGTGGCCGGCGGCGGAGTCCTCGCGATGGTGGCGCGGCTGTGGGACCTGTGGCCGGCGTGACCGGCGCCCCGCCCGACCGGGTGACCGGCGCGGGCCGCGCCCTGGTCGCGCTGTACGCCGTGTTCGCGGTCGCGGCCACCAGCCGGGCCACGTACCAGCTGATCACCAAGGCCGGCGAGGCGCCCGTGGCCTACGCCCTCTCGGCGTTCGCGGCCGCCGTGTACGTCGTCGCCGCCCTGGCGCTCGCGCGTCCCGGCCGGCGGGCCCGGGGCGTCGCCGCCGCCGCCGTGGGGACCGAGCTCGTGGGCGTCCTCGTCGTCGGGACGCTGAGCCTGGTCCTGCCGGGCTGGTTCCCCGACGACACGGTGTGGTCCCGGTACGGCCTCGGGTACGGGCTGGTGCCCCTCGTCCTGCCCCTGCTCGGCACGTGGTGGCTGGCCACGCGCCGGGCAGGGGCGGAGCGGGGCTGAGTCAGGGGGCGGTGCCCAAGGGCGCCGGCGGGACCTCGGGCTCGTCGTCCTCGAGGTCCTCCTCCAGGTCCTCCTCCTCGTCCTCCTCGTCCTCCTCGTCCTCGACCTCCGCCAGGGCGGTGAGGTCGACGACGCCGAGGACTGCCTCCGCGGCGAACTGGGCGACGAGAACGCCGTCCCGGTGCGCGTCGAGGCGCGCCCCCCAGTGCCAGGCGTCGCACTCGACGACCCGGCTGTCGTAGTCCCCCTCGGACCCGAGGGTGCTGACGATGATCTCGATGATCGTCACGGCACCATCGTGGTGCACCCGGGTCGGCCCTGTCAGCGCCGGTCCCGGCGGGTCCTTGCTGGCACCCGGCGAGTGACCTACGGTCCCGGCATGTCTCGTGTCGTGCGCGCGGCCGTCGTCCAGACCGCCTGGACCGGCGACAAGGCCTCCATGATCGATCTCCACGAGAAGCACGCCCGGGACGCGGCGACCCAGGGGGCGCAGGTCATGTGCTTCCAGGAGCTGTTCTACGGTCCGTACTTCTGTCAGGTGCAGGATGCGGAGCACTACGCCTACGCCGAGGCGGTGCCGGACGGTCCCACGGTCCAGCGGTTCCGGTCCCTGGCGAGGGAGCTGGGCATGGTCCTCGTCCTGCCCGTCTACGAGCAGGACGGTCCCGGTTTCCTCTACAACACGGCGGCCGTCATCGACGCCGACGGCTCCTACCTGGGTCGGTACCGCAAGACCCACATCCCTCAGGTGCGGGGGTTCTGGGAGAAGTTCTACTTCCGCCCCGGGAACGGCGGGTGGCCGGTCTTCGACACCGCGGTCGGCCGGGTCGGGGTGTACATCTGCTACGACCGGCACTTCCCCGAGGGCTGGCGCGCCCTGGGCCTCGCCGGCGCCGAGGTCGTCTTCAACCCGTCGGCCACCAGCCGCGGCCTCTCGAGCTACCTGTGGCAGCTCGAGCAGCCAGCGGCCGCGGTCGCCAACATGTACTACGTCGGCGCCATCAACCGGGTGGGCGTCGAACCGCTCGGGGACAACGACTTCTACGGGCAGTCGTACTTCGTCGACCCCCGCGGTCAGTTCGTCGGCGAGGTCGCCTCCACCCACGACGAGGAGCTCGTGGTCCGCGACCTGGACCTCGACCGGGTCGCGGAGGTCCGCAACCAGTGGGCGTTCTACCGCGACCGCCGGCCCGACGCCTACGGACTGCTCACCGAGGGCTGATCCCGCCCCGTCCGGGCTCACCCGGTCGGGCGTGACGTCTCACCCACCGTTCCGTTCCGGCTACTGTGGGGTGTTACCGGCCGGTACGTCCCGGTTCGGGCGAGATGTCGAGTGACGCGGGGGTCGCGTGGGACAGGAGCGCCGGACCGACCGGAGGCCCGACTTCCGGCGCCTACTGGCGACGGTCGGCGCGGCCAACCTGGCGGACGGGCTGTACATCGCCGCCGGCCCGCTGCTGGCCGCCCGGCTCACGCCCGACCCGCTGCTGGTCGCGGGGGTCGTGGTGGCCCAGCGCGGGTCGGTGGTGCTGGCGGTCCTCGGTGCCGGCGTTCTCGTCGACCGGTTGGACCGCCGCCGCCTGCTGGTGTTCGGGAACCTGCTGCGCGCCACGGTCTTCGCCCTGCTGGCCACGGCGGTCCTGCTGGGGGTCGGCGGCCCGGCAGGGCTGGCGCTCGTCTACGCCGCCGCCGTCGTCCTCGGGCTCGCGGAGGCCCTCGTCGACACCGCCGCCGTGGCGCTCGTGCCGGACGTCGTCGAGCACGAGCGCCTCGACACCGCCAACGGACGCGTCGAGGCGGCGTCCTCGGCCGGCAACGAGCTGGTCGGCCCGCCGGCCGGCGGGCTGCTGTTCGCCGCGGCCTCCTGGGCGCCCTTCGTGGGGTCGGCGGCGGGGTTCGCGCTGGCCGGCGCTGCCGCCCACCGCCTGAGGAGCCGGGTCCCCGCGGACGCCCCGTCCCCGGACGCTGACCGTGGCGCCTGGCGGGAGGTCCGCGAGGGCTGGTCCTGGTTCTGGCGGCACCCCCTGCTCCGGGTCGCGGCGGTCGGGGCGTTCACCGCCAACCTGCTCGCAACGGGCGCCCTCTCGGTCCTCGTGCTGCTCGTCACCCGCCGCCTCGGGTACGGCGAAGCCTGGTTCGGCGTCGTCCTGCTGGGGCTCGCCGTGGGATCCCTCGCCGCTGGCTGGACCGTGGGCCGGATCTCGGCCCGGACCGGTCCCGGCCCGGTCATCCTCGCCGGGAACCTCGGGGTCGCCGGCGGGTTCGCCCTGATCGCGACCACGGGCAGCGCCGTCGGGGTGGCGGCGGGGCTCGCCACCGTCTCCTTCGCGGCCACGGCGAGCAACGTCATCATCCACACGGTCCGCCAGACCGTCGTCCCCCGGCGCCTGCTCGGGCGGCTCACCGCGTCCTACCGGGTGGTGGCGCTGCTCGGCATGCCCGTGGGCGCCGTCGTCGCGGGCCTGCTGGCGCGGGTGGACCTGCGCGCCCCCTACGTGGTGGCGGCCGTCGGGTTCGTCGTCCTCGCCGCCGTCCTCGGCCGGGTCCTGCGGACCAGCCGGATCGAGGCGGCGCGGGCGGCTGTCGTCCCGGCGACCCGCGACGACGCCGACCTGCGACCCGCCGCACCGTCCCGCGATCGGGCCATTCCCTTCGTCGGGCCGCTCGCATAGGTTCGGCTCTCCCGGACCGCTCCGGTCCCATCCTCACCCGTCCGGTCGTCACAGGTCCGGGTCGCCACAGATCCGGTCGTCACGGGAGGTCGACATGGCCAGGACTCTCATCAGCGGCGGCAGCGTCGTCGGCACGACCGGGGCCGCCCCGGCCGACGTCCTCGTCGACGGGGAGACCGTCGCCGCCGTCCTCGCCCCCGGCACGGCCGCGGCGCTCGGGGTCACCGCCGAGGTGACCGTGGACGCCACCGGGAAGTACGTCGTGCCCGGGGGCATCGACGTCCACACCCACATGGAGCTGCCGTTCGGCGGCACCTTCGCCTCGGACACCTTCGAGACCGGCACCCGGGCCGCCGCCCACGGCGGGACCACGACGATCATCGACTTCGCCGTCCAGCGCACCGGCGAGAACGTGCGCGACTGCCTGGACCAGTGGTTCGCCAAGGCCGAGGGCCAGTGCGCGGTCGACTACGCCTTCCACATGATCCTCGGCGGCGTCGACGAGGCGGCGCTCAAGGAGATGGACTCCCTCGTCGCCGAGGGGATCACGAGCTTCAAGCTCTTCATGGCCTACCCCGGCGTCTTCTACTCCGACGACGGGCAGATCCTGCGGGCCATGCAGAAGGCGGCCGGCAACGGCGCGATGATCTGCATGCACGCCGAGAACGGCATCGCGATCGACGTCATCGCCGAGCAGGCCGCCGCCCGCGGCGAGACCGCGCCCCGGTACCACGGCATCACCCGGCCGTCCCGGCTGGAGGGGGAGGCCACCAACCGGGCGATCCAGCTCGCCCTGGTCGCCGGAGCGCCCGTGTACTTCGTCCACCTCTCCGCGACCGAGGCGCTGGAGAAGGTGGCCGAGGCGCGGCACGAGGGGCACAACGTCTTCGCCGAGACCTGCCCGCAGTACCTGTACCTCACCCTCGAGGAGCAGCTCGGCGCGCCCGGCTTCGAGGGGGCCAAGTGGGTGTGCAGCCCGCCGCTGCGCAGCCGGGAGGGCACCCACCACGCCGACCTGTGGCGGGGCCTGCGCACCGACGAGCTGAGCGTCGTGTCGACCGACCACTGCCCGTTCTGCTTCAAGGACCAGAAGGAGCTGGGGCGCGAGGACTTCCGGTCCATCCCGAACGGGATGGGCGGGGTCGAGCACCGGATGGACCTCGTCTACCAGGGGGTCGTCACCGGCAAGCTGTCGCTCGCCCGCTGGGTCGAGACCTGCTCGACGACGCCGGCCCGGATGTTCGGCCTGTACCCGCAGAAGGGCGTCATCGCGCCGGGATCGGACGCCGACATCGTGGTGTACGACCCGGGCGCCCGGACCCGGATATCCGCCCGGACCCATCACATGAACATCGACTACTCGGCCTGGGAGGGCTGGGAGATCGACGGCGGCGTCGACACCGTGATGGCGCGCGGCAAGGTCATCGTGTCGGACCGGCGGTACCTGGGCGCCAGGGGCGACGGCCGGTTCCTCCGCCGCGGCCTGTCGAGCTACCTGCGCTGAGGGGGACGCGTGGACTTCGGGGTGGTCCTGCAGAACGACCCGCCGGCGTGGCGGGTCGTGGACCTGCTGCGCCGGGCGGAGACGCTCGGGTTCGGCCACGGCTGGACGTTCGACTCCCACGTGCTGTGGCAGGAGCCGTTCGTGGTCTACAGCCAGGTGCTGGCCGCGACCCACCGGATGGTCGTCGGCCCGATGGTGACGAACCCGGGGACCCGGGACTGGACGGTCATCGCGTCGCTGTTCGCCACGCTCAACGACATGTACGGCGAGCGCACGGTGTGCGGCATCGGGCGCGGCGACTCGGCGATGCGTTACATCGGCCGACCGCCGTGCACCCTGGCGGAGCTGGGGGAGTCGATGGCCGTCATCCGCGACCTCGCCGAGGGCCGCCCGGCGACGGTCAACGGTCGCGAGCTGTCGTTCCCGTGGTCCCGGGGCGGGCGGCTGCCGGTGTACATGGCCGGGTACGGACCGAAGGCGCTCGCGCTGTGCGGGGCAGAGGCGGACGGCTTCATCCTCCAGCTGGCCGACCCCGCGATCACCGCCTGGACGGTGGGCGCGGTCAAGAAGGCGGCCGCCGAGGCGGGCCGGGACCCGGAGTCGCTGTACATCTGCGTCGCCGCCCCCGCGTACGTCGGCCCCCGCGAGACCCTCGCCCACCAGCGCGACCAGGTCCGGTGGTTCGGCGGCATGGTCGGCAACCACGTCGCCGACCTGGTGGCCCGCTACGGCGACGGCGGGGGAGGGGTGCCCACCGCGCTCACCGACTACATCCGGGAGCGCCAGGGCTACGACTACGACCAGCACGGCCGGGCCGGCAACACCCACGCCGACTTCGTGCCGGACGACGTCATCGACCGGTTCTGCCTGCTCGGACCGGTGGAGGACCACGTGGACCGGCTGCGGGAGCTGCGCGACCTCGGGGTCCACCAGTTCGCGGTCTACCTCATGCACGACGACCCCGAGGCCACTCTCACCGCGTACGGCGAGAAGATCATTCCTGCCCTGCGCCGCGGGTGACGGCGGTCACCGCCGACGCGTCGTCGGAGGTGTTCGTGCTCGACCGGTTCTCGCTCGACTGAGGGTTCGCCCCGGTGGCTCCGGGGCACGGCGGACAGGACCGCCGCGCCCCGAGGCTGCCGGCGAGGTCGGCGAGCGAGCGGCGCAGGTCGTCGACCTGCTTCGGGGTGAGCCCGGCGACGGCCCGCTCGGCGAGGGTCACCCAGGCGCGGCGCAGCCGGGGGAGCAGGTCCCGGCCGGTCGGAGTGAGGTCCACCACCACGGCCCGGCCGTCCGTCGGCGAGGGCGTGCGGACCACCAGCTCGGCCGCCTCGAGCTTGCGCAACGCCATCGTCATCGTCGGCGGCTCGCAGCCCACCGCGGTCGCGAGCTGGGACTGGGTCCGGGGCCCCGACCGGTCCAGTTCCAGCAGCACGACCTCCTGACCGGGGGAGAGGCCGAGTTCGGCGAGCGCCGCCGCGGCGAGCGCACGGTGGCGCATCGCCACCGTGCGCACCGCGGTGTTGAGACCGTCCGCCTCGACCCACTCCATGCCTTTTCAACTCTTCCTTAGGTGGCTAAGTTCCTCTCGGACGAGAACGTTAGACGCCTCACGATCATAGGAGTGTTCATGACCACCGAGAACTCCGCATCCGCGGCGACCGGCGCCGAGCGGTCCGGCATCGTCCGCGACCCGGCCCGGTTCCGGTCCCGGCTCCTGGCCTGGCTCGGAGGAGCGGTGGCCGGGCTCGTGGTGTGGCTGATCGCGGCTCTTGTCGCCGACGCTGATCTGAGGGTCACGATCGGTGCCACAGAGCAGCAGATTGTCGCCGTCTGGGTCGTCGGGTCGGCGCTCGTCCAGGGCGGCGTCGGCTGGGCGGTGCTGGCCCTGCTCGAGCGCTTCCTGACCCGGGCCCGCACGATCTGGTTGGTCATCGCGGTCGTGGTGCTCGTCCTCACCGGGGTGAACGCCGCCGTGGCGGCCGTCAACACCGAGACCGCCGTCTGGCTCAACGTCATGCACCTGGCCGTGGCCGCGGTGCTGGTCCCGGTGCTGGCCCGGACGTCGCCCCGGCGCTGACCCACGGTCGTCGACATGGTGCGAAGATCGAACTCATGCGGGTGCAGGCTCGTCCCGTCGCGGGCCTGCACCCGCATGAGTTCGATCATGTTTGACGCGCCCGGGTGAAGGATGTACTTGTCATAACATTACTTATCGGCGCGGTGAACACCTGCTGCGATCCAGCAGCGACGATCGAACTCATGCGGGTGCAGGTTTCCGCGGACTCGAGCCTGCGCCCGCATGAGTCCGATCATGGTCTGACCCCCGAAGCTGCGCTCGCATGAGTTGGATCATGGTCTGACCCCGGCCGTGAGGTGGGCGAAGCAGGCGGCATCATGTCGTCGGCCCCCCGGGCAGGCTCAACGTGGCGACGTCGGTCGTGTCCATCTGACTCCGGGGAAACGGTCGAAGTCGTCGTCGTAGGTGACGATCTCGGCCCGGTGGTCGACGGCGAGCGCCGCCAGGTGGGCGTCCGTCGTCAGGTTCCCGCCCGTGCCGGCAGTCGCCATCAGGCGGCGCAGCGTGCCGCGGTGGCCCGGTCCGGGATCGACGATCACCGCGGGCGGCTGTCCGGTCCAGTCGTCGACGTGGTCCATGGCGCTGTCCGTCGTGAGCGGGCGGGGGAAGATGTGCGCTTTGGTGCTGAGGCGTACGAAGGCGAGCAGCACCACCCAGGCGAACCCCACCCGCGTGGCTCCCGAGAGGGCGTCGTCGAGCCACGAGCGGGCCTGCTCGTGGCGGGGGTCGTCCTCGTTCGTGGCGTAGAGCAGGACGTTGGCGTCGACGAGCTTCACGATCCTGCGCGCATCCGCCGGATGAGGTCGTCGTCCTCGAGCTCTGCTGCGATCTGCAGCGCCCGGTCGAGGTTGACTGCAGACCGGCCCATGGACGCTGGTGCCGTCCGAAACGGCGTCGGCTCCGCGCCGACTCGAGCACCTGCGCGGATGGCGTCGTTGAGCGCCTCCTTGAACGACACGCCACGCTCTCGCATCAGCCGCTTGACGAGCTGATCGGTGTCGGGGTCCAACGTGACCGTGGTTCGCACGTAGGCATCATAGCATCATAGCATCATAGCATCAGATCGAACGATGCAGTGATGCACGTGCCGGAACGGAAGGTGGTCGGAC
>JBHJOJ010000241.1:0-5287 GCA_050329835.1 Kineosporiaceae bacterium
GCCCGACCGCCCGGCCGGGGGCGGCCGGGAGCCCCCGCACCCGCCCGGCGCCCGGGTCCGCGCCGACCGGTCCGGCCACCGGAGCGGCGGCGCCGGGGGCGGCGTCCTCGCCGTCACCGGTGAGGGCATGGCGGTCCTGCGAACCGGCAGCGAACGGGCCCGGCGGTGGCGGACCGCCCGTGCGCTCGCCGAAACCGGCGTCCACGAGGGCGGACAGCGCCGCCACGGCCGCCCCGGCCTGCGGCCCGGAGGCCGAGAAGCGCACCCGGTCCCCCTCGCGCGCGCCCAGCGCCGAGACCGCGCTGATCGACCGGGCGTCCGCCTCCCGGCCCGCACCGGCCAGGACGGTGAGGCGGACCCGGGCGTCGAACCGCCGGGCCTCGGCGACCAGTGCCGCCGCGGGGCGGGCGGGCAGGCCGTGCGGGTTCACGACGTCCACCTCGACGTCCACCTCGACGACCGCCTCGGCACCGGCCGGAACCTCCACCGCCGGCACCGCCGCCACCGCCTCCTCGCGCGGTGCCGAACCAGCGGCAGGCTCCGCCGCCCCGCCGAGCGACTCGGCCTTGCCCCGGGCCGCGGCGGCCGCCTCCGCCGCCACCTCGGCGAGCCCGGCACCCGACCCGGCGAGCACGGTCGCCGCCACGAGTCCCTCGACGAGCGGCGCCGGCGAGACCCGGACCGGCACGGGGAGGTCGCCGGCCAGCTCCAGGGCGAGTTCCGCCGACAGCAGGGCGCTGCCGAGGTCCACCAGGACGAGGATCCCGGTGTCCGCCTCCGCTGCGGGCAGGCGGGCCGCGATCTCGGCGAGAGCCTCGGCCACCGCCGCGGCGTCCGTGCCGAGACCGCCCCCCGGGGCACCGGCCGCCGCCGCGACCGGTGCCGGCGACTCCCCCGCCATCTGAGCGGCGAGGGCGATCGCGGACGAGGCCAGCGGCGCCGAGTGCGAGACGACGACGAGGCCGACCCGGGCGGCGGCCACGGTCACGGCCCGCCCGTGCCGCCGTCCGCGAGACTCGCGGCGAGCGCCTCGAACAGCAGGGTCGTGGACGCGGCGCCGGGGTCGGTGTGGCCGGCCGAGCGTTCCCCGAGGTAGCTGGCCCGGCCCTTGCGCGCCACCAGCGGGGTGGTGGCGTCGCGGCCGGCGGCCGCGGCGGTCGCGGCGGCCGCCGCGGAGTCCGCAGCCCCGGAGCCGGACGCGACGGCCGACTCGTACGCCTCGAGGGCCGGCAGCATGGCGTCGACCATCGTCTTGTCGCCGGGCTCAGCCCTGCCGCGGGCGACCACCCCGTCGTAGCCGGCGCGCAGCACTGCGCCGAGCCGGTCGGCCGCCAGCTCGGCCCCGTCCCCGGCGGCCCCGGCCGCCCGCAGGAAGAACGTGCCGTACAGGGGCCCGCTGGCGCCGCCGACGGTGCTGACCAGCGTCATGCCGACCGCCTTCAGCAGCTCGCCGGCGGCGCCCGGCGGACCGGTGCCGACCGTGTCCACCACGGCCCGCATCCCCCGGTCCATGTTGATGCCGTGGTCGGCGTCGCCGATGGCGGAGTCGAGCTCCGTCAGCCACTCCTTGCGGTCGGCGACGGCGGCGGCGAACCGGCGCAGCCAGTCCTGCAGGTCCGCCGCGGACACCAGGTCGGTCACGGTCATCCGGCGTCAGACCCCCCACCGCAGGCCGGGGGTGCGGACCGGGGCGTCCCACAGCGACAGCAGCTCGTCGTCCACCCGCAACAGGGTCACCGACGCCCCGGCCATCTCCAGCGACGTGATGTACGGGCCCACGAGCGAGCGCGCCACCGTGACGCCGTGCCGGTCGAGGATCGCCGCCACCTCGCCGTACAGGACGTAGAGCTCGATGAGCGGGGTGCCGCCCATCCCGTTGACGAAGCAGACCACCGCGTCGCCGGACCGGAACGGCAGGTCGGCGAGCACCGGCTCGACGAGCCGCTCGGCCACCTCGCGCGCCGGGCCGAGCGGGACCCGCTCGCGACCGGGCTCGCCGTGGATGCCGATCCCGATCTCCATCTGGTCCTCGGGGAGGTCGAACGTCGGCTTGCCGGCGGCCGGCACGGTGCACGAGGTCAGCGCCATGCCCATGCTGCGGCCCTCGGCGTTGACCCGCCGGGCCACCTCGGCGCAGGCCGAGAGGTCCCGGCCGGCCTCGGCCGCCGCCCCCACGATCTTCTCGACGAGGACGGTGACGCCGACCCCGCGCCGGCCCGTGGTGTAGAGGCTGTCCTGGACGGCGACGTCGTCGTCGGTGACGACCTGGACCACCTCGGTCCCGGTCTCGGCGGCCGCCAGCTCGGCCCCCATCTCGAAGTTCATGACGTCGCCGGTGTAGTTCTTCACGATGTGGAGGACCCCGGCACCGCCGTCGACGAGCCGGGTCGCGGCGAGCATCTGGTCCGGGGTGGGCGAGGTGAAGACCTCGCCCGCGCAGGCGGCGTCCAGCATGCCGGGGCCGACGAAGCCGCCGTGCAGCGGCTCGTGGCCGGACCCGCCGCCGGACACCAGCCCGACCTTGCCCCGCACCGGCGCGTCCGCCCGGTGGATCACCTTGTGCTCGTGGTCGACGCGCAGCTCGGGGTGGGCCGCCTCGACGCCCCTCAGGGCGTCGGCGACCACCGTCTCCGGGTCGTTGATGAGCTTCTTCATGTCCCTCTCCGTCGATCCGTCGCCGGGCCGTCAGGCGGTCCGGTCGCGCTGGGTGAGCTCGGTCTCCGCCTGCATGGCCGTGAGGCGGCTCTCGGTCGAGATGACCGTGTAGAGGAGCCCGGCCGCCACGCCGCCGACGATCTCCGCCAGGACGTAGACCGGCCACTGCTCCCACTGGACGTCCCCGCCCCACAGGGACTGGACGATCATGGGGCCGGTGGTGCGCGCGGGGTTGATCGAGGCGCCGGTCGCCGGGGCGACCGGGATGATGGCGGCGAAGACCACGAAGCCGATCGCGAGGCCGGCGAAGCCGGCCGGGGCCTTGCGGTGGATGGCCCCGAAGATGCCCATGACCAGGATGAACGTGCCGACGGCCTCGGCTGCGAAGGCCCGGCCCGCCCCCACGTCGTCGGAGTAGCTCGCCACTCCGAGGCCGGCGTCCGAGGCGGCCTGCCCGAGGACCGCGATGATGCCGAGCGCCCCCACGATCGCGCCGACGACCTGGGCGACGAGGTAGGCGGGCACCTCGCGCCACGGGAACTTGCCGGTGGCGGCGAGGGCGAGGGTGACCGCCGGGTTGATGTGGTTGCCGCTGATGTGGCCGAAGGCGTACACGGTCGCCACCACGATCAGGCCGAACGACAGGGAGATGATCCCGAGCTCGGCGCCGCTGAACGGGGACGCGTCCCCGTTCACGATGATCATGGCGGGGACCGACCCCACGCCGACGAAGACGAGGAACGCCGTGCCGATGACTTCTGCCGCGAGTCGTTGCCAGAGCTTGTACTCCATGAGCTCCTCCTCGAGCTCTCCGGGGCCGGCGGAGCCGGACCCGGGTCCATCCCGGGGGATGGAGCGGATGGCCAATCATTCGACATCGTCGAATGGTGTTCGGTATGATAGGAAAGTGATGGTCATCACGTCAAGGGTCAGACGTCCCGGATCGGCGCCCGGCACGTGATCCAGTCGGTCGACCGGGCGGTCCGGGTGCTGGTGTCCCTCCAGGGGTCCCGACACCTCGGCATCACCGAGATCGCCGAGCGGCTCGGGCTCTCGCCGTCGACCGTGCACGGCATCGTCCGCACGCTCGCCGCCCATGGCCTCGTCGTCCAGGAGCCGGGCGGGAGGCGGTACATGCTCGGCCCCGCCCTGGTGCGCCTCAGCAGCGTGTACCTCGACACCCACGAGGTGCGGGGGCGCTCCCTGCCCTGGATGGAGGACCTCGCCCGGTCGACCGGCCTGGCGGTGCGGCTCGGCGTCGAGCTGCTGGACGAGGTGATGATCCTCCACCACGTGGCACGACCGGACGGCAGCCGCCAGATGCCCGAGACCGGGATCTCGCTGCCGGTCCACGCCTGCGCGCTCGGCAAGGTCCTGCTCAGCGGCGACCCGGCGGCCGCCCGGGCCCTGCTCGGGCAGGGATCGCTGCGCAGCCTGACCGGCGACACCGTCACGGACGCCGCCGCGCTGCTCGACTCCCTGCCGGGGATCGCGGAGCGCGGCCTGGCGACGGAGCGGGACGAGGTCGTCGTCGGGGAGTCCGCGCTGGCCTCCCCGGTGGTCGACCGCACCGGTGCCGTGGTCGCCGCGCTGGGCGTCGTGGTGCCGAGCGCGCAGTGGCCCGACGAGTCGACGGATCCGCGCCTCGACGAGTGGACCGGGGCGCTGCGCGCCGCGGCCCGTGCGGTGTCCCGCGAGCTGGGCGCCACCCACTGGCCGTGACGGTCGATCCCCGTGGCCCACGGTGACCCGGGCCTGCCCCGGAGGGTGGGGTGCGTCGTGGCGCCGGGGCGGGCCCTCAGGCCGCGCCGACGACCGGGGCCAGCCAGGGCGGCACGGTCCAGCCCGGTGACCAGTCCGGACCCGGCCCTCCCTCGGCCGTCACCAGCAGGGCGGCGACCAGCACCAGCCCGGCCACCGCGAGCCAGACCCAGCGGCCCGTGGAGGTGCGGGTGACAGGCTGGGTGAGGTAGCGGGTGCCGCGCCGCAACGTGGTCCCGCCGACCCCCCACCACGCGGAGAGGACCGCGAGCGCCGACACCGCGAGGGCGAACGCGGTCGCGCCGACCCCGGGGAAGGTGCCCGGCACCGCGACCCGGGCCCACACCGCCAGCGCCGCGCCCGTCACCACCGGCAGGACGTACAGCAGCGACACCCCGAAGGCCCCGACCAGCCGCACCGGGAACGCGACGACCGACGAGGCCGCGGACCCCGGCGGCCTGCCCAGGGACGCCGCCGTCCAGGCGTCCCGGGCCCGGGCCACCCGGGTCCACTCCACCGCCCGGGCGACCGCCGACCACACCAGCCCCAGGAACAGCACGCCCGTCGGGGCCACCACCGCCGCGGCCGCGACCGCCGCCAGCCACGCCCACTGCAGCCAGCCCCAGCCGGCGGCCTGCCGGACCGGCGCGCCGGTCGGGGGCGGCGGGCCGTACTGCGGGGGTGGGCCGTACTGCGGGGACGGGCCGTACTGCGGGGACGGGCCGTACCCGGCGGGGTACGCCTGGGTCGGCCGGTACGGAGCGGGTGGCGGCGGGGACGGCTGCGGCGGCCGGGCGGCGGGCGGGACGGGCCGGTGCGCGGGTGCCGAGGTGACACTGCGGGGCCCGGGGGCAGCGGTCGGGGCGAGGCG
>JBHJOJ010000242.1:0-21839 GCA_050329835.1 Kineosporiaceae bacterium
GTCGGCCGCGGCCGACCGCTCGTCGGCCCCCCGGGCCAGGGCATCCTCGGGATCCGGCCCGGCCGCGTGCCGGCGCCCCAGCCGGGCGGTGAGCGCGCCGCCGAAGTCGCCGGCCCGACGGACGAGGCTCACGGTGCCCCCGGGTCGGCGGGCACCGGGGCGGGCGCCTCCCCGGCCGGCCGCCGCCAGGCCTGCCCGAGGTGGGTCCGGGCGAAGGCGAGGGTCTCCGCGAGCACCGCCGCCCGCCGGGAGCCGGCGCGGCGGGTGTTGACCTCGGCCATCACGTGGCCGCGCCAGCCGGTCCGCCGCAGGTGCTCGAGCACCTCGGCGACCGGCTGGTTCCCGCGCCCAGGGGGCAGGTGCTCGTCCTTGACCGACCCCGAGCCGTCGCCGAGGTGGACGTGGCGCACCCGCCGGCCCCACAGGTGGGCCAGGTCGAGGGAGTCCAGCTGAGCCGTCGCGGCGTGGGAGAAGTCGAGGGTCACGTGCTCGTACTCGTGGTGGGTGGGGTCCCAGCCGGGCGAGTACGCCTCGAGCCGGGAGGTGCCGACGCGCCAGGGGAACATGTTCTCGACCGCGAAGTCCACGTGGTGCTCCTCACCGAGGCGCGCGATCCCGTCGGCGAAGCCCGCCCCGTACTCGCGCTGCCAGCGGAACGGCGGGTGGACGACGACGACGTCCGCACCCAGCGCCTCGGCGTGCTCGGCGGAGCGGCGCAGCCGTTCCCACGGGTCGCGCCCCCACACGCCCTGGGTCAGCAGGGTGGTGGGGGCATGCACGCTCAGCACGGGGACGCCGTGGTCCCGCGAGAGCTTGGCCACGGCCCGGGCGTCCCGGCTGGCCGGGTCCGACCACACCATGATCTCGATGCCGTCGAAGCCGAGGTCGGCCGCCGTCGCGAAGGCCGCCTGCACCCCGTCGGGGAACACGGCCATGGTCGACATCCCGACGGCGATCGCCGGCGGCCCGCCGGACCCCGGGGGGTCGGGCGGATGCGGCCGAGCACCGCCGGCGGCGCGGTCGTCGGTCACCGGGGGATCGTAGGGGGCGCCGGTCCGCCCGGCGGGCCCGGTCAGGCGGGGACGGGGGGGACGGCTGCGGTGGGCGAGTGAGGGCGGGGGTCCGGCAGAGCGTCGAAGTGGTGGAGCAGCACGCCCTCGCGCAGCGCCCACGGGCAGATGGCGACGGCCGGGACGTCGAGCAGGTCCATGAGCGCCTCGGCGACGAGCGCCCCCGCGAGCAGCTGCGGCGCCCGGTTGAGCGTGACGCCCTGCAACTCGGCCCGCCGGGCCGCGTCCATCCCGGCCAGCCGCGGCACCCAGGCCCTGAGGGCGGTCCGCTCGAGGACTCCGACGTCGCCGGCGAGGCGGCCGTCGGCGTCGTGCGCGGCCACCCGGGCCAGGCTGCGGAAGGTCTTGCTGGTGCCCACCGCGCGGTCCCACGGGCCGGCCCGGTTGAGCTCCGCCACCAGCCGCGCCACGTCGCGGCGCACCCGCACCCGCAGCGCGGCGATCTCGGGGGCCGTGGCGACGTCGCGGCCCGCGCCGGCGAACGCCTCCCGGGTGAGCCGGCCCGCGCCGAGCGGTGTGCTGAGCGCGACGTCCGGGGCCTCGTCCTGCCCCGCCGCGACCTCCAGGCTGCCGCCCCCGATGTCGAGGACGACCAGCCGCCCGGCGGACCAGCCGTACCAGCGGCGGGCGGCGAGGAAGGTCAGCGCCGCCTCCCGCTCCCCCGTGAGGACGTGCAGGGACACCCCGGTGCGGGCGGCGACCTCGGCCAGGACGGCCTCCGCGTTGCCGGCCTCGCGCACCGCCGACGTGACGAACGGCAGGACCTGCTCGACGCCCTGGTCGGCGGCCGCAGCCATGGCGTCGCCGACGGCCGCGACCAGGGCCTCCGTCCCGGCGTCCGTCACGTCGCCGGAGGGGCCGAGGTGCTCGGCGAGGTGGAGTTCCGACTTGTGCGACGCCGCCGGGACCGGCCGCCCACCCGGCCGCGCGTCCACGACCAGCAGGTGGACGGTGTTGGACCCGACGTCGAGCACCCCGAGCCGCATGTGGCGCACGGTAGCCCGTGGCACCCTGTGCGAGTGAGCGAGTCCCGACCCGGGCGGACGACGGCGCCGCCCCGCGACACCGCGCCGGCACCGCGGCGGCCCCGCCCGTCCCCGCTGAGCGTGGTGCTGGTCCTCGTGTGGCTGGCCGGCGTCGGCGTCGCCACCGTGGTGCCGTGGACGATCGTGGCCCCCACGGCCACGGACCCCGACCCGCGCGAGGTGTGGCTGGCCGCTGCGGTCTCGGCGGCGGGGATCGCGATCTTCGCGGGGGCGGGCATCGCCGAGTACGTGCACACCCGCAGCCGTTCGGTGCTCACCTGGGCGCTCATCCCCGGGGTGGCGATCGGCGCCGGTGTGCTGATCTTCACGGCGACCCTGCTGGCGGTCTGAGAATCCTCGTCGATCCCCAGGCCGCCCGTCGGCCCCCGTCCAGGACGTCCGGTGTGGCGATCCCTGCCCACCAGCGGCATCTCGTGATGCTGCCGACCACTCGCCTCCCGCGATCCGGGCCCACCAGTCAACGCTATGCATGACCTACAATTTTTATGTTCTGCACAGCGTTGGTGACGATGGCGCGACTCGTCCCCACGCCTCGACCTGTCCGGGCGCTCCATGGTCCGAGGCCCCCGGTCGGACGGGTGCGGCGTCGAGATGGCGGCGACCGACGCGCACGAGTCGGACGAACGCCGTGCCGGACGCGTGTGAGTCGGCGCCGGGCGTGTCCGGGGTGGCGCCTAGCGTGCGGCCCGTGAGTGGCGGACGGCGACGGACGGTCGGGTACGAGTGCACGGCCTGTGGTGCGACGAGTGCGAAGTGGGTCGGCCGGTGCGGCGGGTGCGGCGGCTGGGGCACCGTTGAGCAGGCGCCGGAGTCCCGGCCCGGTCCGGCGGCCCGCACCGTGACCGGGCCCGCCGCGACCCCCCTGCCGATCACCGACGTGCCGCTCGACCGCGTGTCGGCCCGCCCGTCCGGCATCGGCGAGCTGGACCGCGTGCTCGGGGGCGGTGTGGTCCCCGGGGCGGTGGTGCTGCTCGCCGGCGAGCCGGGGGTGGGCAAGTCGACGCTGCTGCTGGAGCTGTCGGCGGCGACCGCCCGGGCCGGGGGCCGGGTGCTCTACGCGACCGGCGAGGAGTCGGCCGCCGCGGTCCACGCCCGTGCCCGGCGGGTGCGGGCGGACGTCGAGGGCGTGTTCGTCGTCGAGGCCCGCACCATGCCGGCGGTCGCCGCGGCGGCCGAGGACTGCCGGCCGGGCCTCGTCGTCGTGGACTCGGTCCAGGTCATGACGACGGACGAGGTCGACGGCGCGCCGGGCAGCGTCACCCAGGTCCGCGCGGTGGCGGAGGCCGCGGGGGTGTTGGCGCGGCGCACGGCGGCGACGACGCTGCTCGTCGGGCACGTGACCAAGGACGGCTCGGTGGCGGGACCGCGCACCCTGGAGCACCTGGTGGACGTCGTGTGCCTGCTCGAGGGGGACCGCCACGCCCGGCTGCGGCTGCTGCGGGCGGTCAAGAACCGGCACGGCCCCACCGACGAGGTCGGCTGCTTCGAACTCGACGACGAGGGCATGACGGAGGTCGCCGACCCGTCGGGCGCCTTCCTGTCGGGCCGCTCGCCGGCGCCGGGCTCGTGCGTCACGGTCTCGGTCGAGGGTCGACGTCCCGTCGCGGTCGAGGTGCAGACGCTCGTCGCGCCCGCCACGGGCTCGCCCCGGCGGGTGACGTCGGGGCTGGACGCCTCGCGGGTGGCGATGGTCCAGGCCGTGGTCGAGCGGAGGGCCGGGGTCCCGACCCCGGCCGCCGACGTCTACGCCGCGACCGTCGGCGGCCTGCGCCTGTCGGACCCGGGCGTCGACCTCGCCCTGGCGGTGGCGCTCGCCGGGTCCGTGCACGACGTCGCGACGCGCCCCTCCCTGGTCGTGGTGGGCGAGGTCGGTCTCGGCGGGGAGGTGCGCACCGTGCCGGCGCTGCCCCGCCGCCTGTCGGAGGCGGCCCGGCTCGGGTTCCGGACGGCGGTCGTTCCGGCGGGAACCGGCCGGGCGGCCGCCGGGCCCAACGGGTTGCGGGTCGTCGAGGTCGCGACCGTGGCCGAGGCCCTGCTCGCAGCCCTGCCGGGGACGACCGGCCGGAGCGCGGCCGGACGCCGGGTGACGGGCCTCGGCACCGGCTCCGGGCGCCCGTCCGGAACGGCGCGTACGGGACAAAGGGGACGAAACGCTCGCCCTTCCGGCCGGGTTCCGCTAGCGTCGGGTCGGTTGACCGTGGTCGGGGGACCTGACCCACGGTCCATGAACTAGGGGTGGCAGGAGGAAACCGACAGAGGTCACACTTCGTGTTCCTTTGGTGCGCGCGCGTGAGGGGACCTAGACTCCGCTTCGCGCAGCAGCGGACTCACGGAGGTCGGGTGAACGCCAGGACGATCAGGTCCGGGGGGTGAACAGGATGGACGAGCGACTCCGAGGGGTGCTGGCGGCCGTGGCGCCGGGCACGCCGCTGCGCGACGGACTGGAGAGGATCGTCCGGGGTCGCACCGGCGCCCTGGTGATCCTCGGGTACGACGAGGGCATCGCCACCATGTGCACGGGCGGTTTCGTGCTCGACGCCGACTTCTCGGCGACCCGGCTGCGGGAGCTGGCGAAGATGGACGGCGCGATCGTCCTCGACCCGACCGTGTCGGAGGCGTCCGGTGTGGGGCGCATCGTCCGGGCGGCCGTCCACCTGGTCCCCGACCCATCGGTCGAGACCGTCGAGTCCGGCACCCGCCACCGCACCGCGGAACGGGTCGCCAAGCAGACCGGGCACCCCGTGATCTCGGTCAGCCAGTCCATGAGCCTCATCGCCCTCTACATGGGCGAGCGCCGCCGCGTCCTCGAGAGCTCGACCGAGATCCTCACCCGGGCCAACCAGGCCCTGGCGACCCTGGAGCGTTACTCGCACCGCCTGCAGGAGGTGACGGGCACCCTGGCGGGCCTGGAGATCGAGGACCTGGCCAGCGTCCGGGACGTGGCGACCGTCATGCAGCGCGCCGAGATGGTGCGCCGGATCTCCGCCGAGGTCGAGGAGTACCTCGTCGAGCTCGGGACCGACGGCCGCCTGCTGTCCCTGCAGCTGGAGGAGCTGATCTCCGGCCTCAGCGCCGAGCGGCAGGCGGTCGTCCGGGACTACGTCGGGCACGGCGGCACCCGGGAGGAGACCGCCGAGGCGCTCGACCGGCTCACGGCGCTCGGCCCGGGCCAGCTGGTCGACCTCACCCAGGTGGCGGCCGCGCTCGGCTTCACCGAGGGCGCCGAGCCGCTGGACGTGTCGGTCAGCCCGCGCGGGTACCGGATGCTGCACCGGGTGCCCCGGCTGTCCGAGGTGCTCACCGAACGGATCGTCGACCACTTCGGGTCCCTGCAGAAGATGCTCGCGGCCGGGGTCGACGACTTCAGCGGGGTCGAGGGCATCGGCCCGCTGCGGGCGCGGGCCATCCGCGAGGGTCTGTCGCGCCTGGCCGAGACCAGCATCCTCGAGCGCTACGTCTGAGCCGGACCCCGGGTGGGGCCGGAGCCCCGCCCGGGTCGTCCGCTGCCCGGCGCATGATGTCCGCGTGATCGACGAGGTCCTCGCGTGGTACCGGCGGGCGGCCCGTGACTTCCCGTGGCGCGCCCCGGACCGCACCCCGTGGGGGGTGCTGGTGTGCGAGGTGATGAGCCAGCAGACCCCCGCTCCCCGGATCGTCGAGCCGTGGCGGCGCTGGACCGCGCGCTGGCCGGAGCCGGCGGCCCTCGCGGCGGACCCGCCCGGGGAGGCGGTCCGGATGTGGGGCCGGCTCGGCTACCCGCGCCGCGCCCTGCGGCTGCACGCCGCCGCCGGCACCGTCACCGAGCGGCACAGCGGGCGGGTGCCGGCCTCCGTGGCCGAGCTTCGCGCCCTCCCCGGGGTCGGCGACTACACCGCCGCCGCCACCGCCGCCTTCGGTCACGGCGTCCGGGTGGCGGTGCTCGACGTCAACGTCCGCCGGGTCCTCGCCCGCACCGCGGGCGAGGCGGACCCCGGGCCCGCGGCCCCGGTCCGGCGGGAGCGGGACCGGGCGGAGTCGCTGCTGCCGGCCGACCCGGCGACGGCCGCCCGCTGGAACGCGGCCGTGATGGAGCTCGGCGCCCTCGTGTGCACCGCCCGCCGGCCGTCCTGCCGGACCTGCCCGCTGCGCTCGCGGTGCCCGGGGCCCCGCCCGGACACCGGACGCACCACCCGCCCGCAGCCGTGGCACGGCAGCGACCGCCACGTCCGGGGACTCGTCATGGCCCTGGCCCGGGAGGCGGCGGGGACGGTCCCCGCGCCGGCGGTCGACGCCGTGTGGCCCGACCGCGTCCAGCTCGCCCGGTGCGTCGACGGCCTCGTCGCCGACGGCCTCCTGGAGCCTGCGGAGGGCGGTCTCCGGCTTCCCACCGGGGCGTGACGCTGACGTAACCTGCCGTATGGCCTCCGTCATCGTCGCCGGCGCCCGGACCCCCATGGGGCGCCTCAAGGGTTCGCTGTCCTCGCTGCCGTCGACCGACCTCGGCGGCGCCGCCATCCGTGCCGCCGTCGCCCGCTCCGGCTTCTCACCCGACGCCGTGAACTACGTGATCATGGGCCAGGTGCTGTCGGCGGGCGCCCGCCAGGCGCCGGCCCGCCAGGCCGCCGCCGTGGGCGGGCTCCCGATGTCGGTGCCGACGATGGTCGTCAACAAGGTGTGCCTGTCCGGCCTCACGGCGATCGCGCTCGCCGACCAGATGATCTCGACGGGGGTGGTCGACGTCGTCGTCGCCGGCGGCATGGAGTCCATGTCGCAGGCCCCGCACCTGTTGCGTGGCAGCCGCGCCGGCTTCACCTACGGTGACGTGACGCTGGACGACCACATGGTCATCGACGGCCTGCAGGATGCCTTCACCGTGCAGGCCATGGGGGCACTCACCGACGAGGCCAACCGGGAGGGCACCGCCGTCGCCAGCCGGCACCGGTTCCCGCGCGAGCAGCAGGACGCCTTCGCCGCCCGCTCCCACCAGCGCGCGGCGCTGGCGTGGAAGGAGGGCCGGTTCGCCGAGGAGGTCGTGGGGGTCGAGGTGCCCCAGCGCAAGGGGGACCCGCTGACCGTCACCACGGACGAGGGCGTGCGCCCCGACACCACCGTCGAGGGGCTGGGGCGGCTCAGGCCGGCCTTCCACCCGCAGGGGACCATCACGGCGGGCACCAGCTCGCAGATCTCGGACGGCGCCGCGGCGGTCGTCGTCGCCCGGAAGGACCTCGTCGAGGACCGGGGCCTGCCATGGCTGGCGGAGATCGGCTCCTTCGGCATGGTCGCCGGCCCGGACTCGTCGCTGCAGACCCAGCCGTCGAACGCGATCCGCAAGGCCGCGGAGCGCGAGGGGGTGGCCGCCGACGGCTTCGACCTGTACGAGATCAACGAGGCCTTCGCGGCGGTCGCCCTGGCGTCGGCGGCGGACCTCGGGCTGAGCGAGGCCGAGGCCGACGACCGGGTCAACGTCAACGGCGGCGCGATCGCGCTCGGTCACCCCGTCGGGATGTCCGGGGCCCGCCTCGCGCTCACCCTCTCCCTCGAACTCGGCCGCCGTGGCGGCGGCACCGGCGTCGCCGCCCTCTGCGGCGGGGGCGGGCAGGGCGACGCCCTGGTCCTGCGGGTGCCCGCGCGGAGCTGACGGCGGCGCTCCGCGGGGTCCTGGCGGCCCCGCTCACAGCAGCGGGGCCACCAGGATCCACGCCCCCAGGGCCAGGCACCCCAGGGTCACGAGGGCGAACAGCGCCACCCACAGCAGCGCCGGCAGCCGGGTGAGGGTCGCCAGCTGGTCGGCGTCGGAGGTCACGGCACCCGGACGGCGGCGGCTGCGCGCCAGCTCGCGCACCGCGTGCACGCCGCCCAGCAGGAGGAACCAGACGAGCACCTGGGCCGCGAGCAGCCGCACCTCGGCGGACCCGGTGACGGAGACCCCCACGAGCACCGCCGCTGTCGTCAGCACCGAGAGGACGCCGACCACGTTGCGGACGGCGACCAGCATGACCAGGAGGAGCCCGGCGGCCACCCACAGCAGCCACTCCGCCCAGCCCGCGGCGACGGCGACGGCGCCCAGCACCCCGAGCACCGACGGCGCGACGTAGCCCGCGAACGCCGTGAGCACCATGCCCGGACCGCGGGCCGGGCCGCGGCTCACGGTGAGCCCCGAGGTGTCGGTGTGCAGGGTGATGCCGGCCAGCCGGCGCCCCGTCGCGACCGCCGCCACCGCGTGGCCGCCTTCGTGCGCCATGGTCACGACGCCCCGCGTCCAACGCCACACCGGGCGCAGCGCCACCGCGAGCAGCGCGATCACAGCGGCCACCAGCGGCGGCCAGTCCCCGGGGGTCAGGTCCGGGGTCACAGGTCGCAGATCATCCGGGTGTTGCCGAGCGTGTTGGGCTTCACCCGGGCCAGGTCGAGGAACTCGGCGACGCCGTCGTCGTGGGACCGGAGCATCTCGTCGTAGACGTGGGGCGTGACGGCCGGGCCCTCGACCGGCCGGAACCCGAACCGCGCGAAGAACGACACCTCGAAGGTGAGGCAGAACAGCCGCCGGAGCTCCAGCGCCCGGGCCCGCGCCGTCAGGGTCTCGACCAGGCGGGCCCCGATCCCGTGCCCGCGCGCGGCCGGGTCCACCACGAGGGAGCGGACCTCGCCCAGGTCCGCCCACATGACGTGCAGCGCCCCCGCGCCGACGACCCGGTCGCCGGACTCGGCGACCACGAACTCCTGGACGTCCTCGAACAGCGTGACGAGGTCCTTGGCGAGCAGCCGCCGGTCGGCGACGTGCGCGCCCACCAGCTCGGCGATCCGCGGCACGTCCCGCGGCAGGGCCCCCCTCACGCCGACCACCCGGGAAAGCTAACCCACGCTGCGCCCGCTCCCGCCGGGCCCCCTCACCCGGCACGAGGTCACCTCGGCGGGGCGGGGCGGGGCGGGCGACGGGCGGTACGGGGTCACGTCGGGGCGGCGGAACGGCGGAGGCGGCCGCCCCCGTCGAGGGGTCGGCCGCCTCCGGGGGCAGCGGTCGTCAGGCGGTCTGCTGGGTGGGGGGCTGCTCCTCACCCGTCGCCGAGGCGGCCTCGGCCAGCAGCCGGTCGTCCGCGCTGGGCTTGTCGGTGCCGGTGAAGGTGAACCCGGCTCCCGGACCCTCGCCCTCGACGTCGACCAGGACGATCTGCCCGGCACGCAGCTCGCCGAACAGGATCCGCTCGGACAGGGCGTCCTCGATGTCCCGCTGGATCGTCCGGCGCAGCGGCCGGGCGCCCAGCACCGGGTCGTACCCGCGGGTGGCGAGCAGGTCCTTCGCGGCCTGGGTGAGCTCCAGGCCCATGTCGCGGTCCTTCATCCGCTCGTCGACCTTGGTGATCATGAGGTCGACGATCCGGACGATCTCCTCCTGCGTGAGCTGCGGGAAGACGACCATGTCGTCGACGCGGTTGAGGAACTCGGGCCGGAAGTGCTGCTTGAGCTCGTCGGTGACCTTGGCCTTCATCCGCTCGTACCCGGTCTTGGTGTCCGCGCCGGCCGAGAAGCCGACCGAGACGCCCTTGGCGATGTCCCGGGTCCCGAGGTTCGTCGTCATGATGATCACGGTGTTCTTGAAGTCGACCATCCGACCCTGGCTGTCGGTCAGGCGGCCGTCCTCGAGGATCTGCAGCAGCGAGTTGAAGATGTCCGGGTGGGCCTTCTCGACCTCGTCGAACAGGACCACGGAGAACGGCCGGCGGCGGACCTTCTCGGTCAGCTGGCCGCCCTCCTCGTACCCGACGTAGCCGGGCGGGGAGCCGAACAGCCGCGACACGGTGTGCTTCTCCGAGTACTCGCTCATGTCCAGCTGGATGAGCGCGTCCTCGTCGCCGAACAGGAACTCCGCGAGCGCCTTGGCCAGCTCGGTCTTCCCGACGCCGGTGGCGCCGGCGAAGATGAACGAGCCGCCGGGACGCTTGGGGTCCTTGAGCCCGGCCCGGGTCCGGCGGATCGCCTGGGAGAGGGCCTTGATGGCCTCCTCCTGGCCGATGATCCGCTTGTGGAGCTCGGCCTCCATGTTGAGCAGGCGCTGGCTCTCCTCCTCGGTGAGCCGGACCACCGGGATCCCGGTCGCGACGGCCAGCACCTCGGCGATGAGCTCCTCGTCGACCTCGGCGACCACGTCCATGTCACCGGACTTCCACTGCTTCTCGCGCTCCGCCTTCTGCGCCAGCAGCTTCTTCTCGGAGTCGCGCAGCGAGGCCGCCTTCTCGAAGTCCTGCGCGTCGATCGCGGACTCCTTCTCGCGGCGGACGTCGGCGATCCGCTCGTCGAACTCCCGGAGGTCGGGCGGCGCGGTCATCCGGCGGATGCGCAGCCGGGCGCCGGCCTCGTCGATGAGGTCGATGGCCTTGTCGGGGAGGAACCGGTCGTTGATGTAGCGGTCGGCCAGGGTGGCCGCGGTGACCAGCGCGGCGTCGGAGATCGAGACCCGGTGGTGGGCCTCGTACCGGTCGCGCAGGCCCTTGAGGATCTCGATGGTGTGGGCGAGCGAGGGCTCCGCGACCTGGATCGGCTGGAACCGGCGCTCCAGCGCGGGGTCCTTCTCGACGTGCTTGCGGTACTCGTCGAGGGTGGTGGCGCCGATGGTCTGCAGCTCGCCGCGGGCCAGCATCGGCTTGAGGATGCTGGCGGCGTCGATGGCACCCTCGGCGGCGCCCGCCCCGACGAGGGTGTGGATCTCGTCGATGAACAGGATGATGTCGCCGCGGGTACGGATCTCCTTGAGGACCTTCTTGAGCCGCTCCTCGAAGTCGCCGCGGTAGCGGGAACCGGCGACCAGCGCGCCCAGGTCGAGGGTGTATAGCTGCTTGTCCTTGAGCGTCTCGGGCACCTCGCCGCGGACGATCGCCTGGGCCAGGCCCTCGACCACGGCGGTCTTGCCGACGCCCGGCTCGCCGATGAGGACCGGGTTGTTCTTGGTGCGCCGCGACAGCACCTGCATGACCCGTTCGATCTCCTTCTCGCGCCCGATGACCGGGTCGAGCTTGGACTCGCGCGCGGCCTGCGTGAGGTTGCGGCCGAACTGGTCGAGGACCAGCGAGCCGGACGGGGTCGAGGACTCGCTGGGGGCGCCCGCGGTCGCCGGCTCCTTGCCCTGGTAGCCGGAGAGCAGCTGGATCACCTGCTGACGCACCCGGTTGAGGTCGGCGCCCAGCTTGACCAGCACCTGGGCGGCGACGCCCTCGCCCTCGCGGATGAGGCCGAGCAGGATGTGCTCGGTCCCGATGTAGTTGTGGCCGAGCTGGAGCGCCTCGCGCAGCGACAGCTCGAGCACCTTCTTGGCGCGCGGGGTGAACGGGATGTGACCCGAGGGGGCCTGCTGGCCCTGGCCGATGATCTCCTGCACCTGCTCGCGGACCGCGTCGAGGGAGATGCCGAGGGACTCCAGCGCCTTGGCCGCGACGCCCTCGCCCTCGTGGATGAGGCCCAGGAGGATGTGCTCGGTCCCGATGTAGTTGTGGTTGAGCATCCGGGCCTCTTCCTGGGCCAGGACGACGACCCGGCGGGCCCGGTCGGTGAACCTCTCGAACATGTGCGCTCCTCGCGGGGCGGTGGGTGGTGCGTGCGGCTGTGGCTGCGGTCGGTCCGGTCGCTCCGGTGGGTCGCGACGCCCTTCGGCGTCCGATGTCGCAGTGTGGGCGGGCATCGGCAGTGTGCGCCACGACCCTGAGGACCTACGTCGCTTCCAACTGCCGCGGCCTGTGCCGTCGTTCCCGGTCAGGCGGGCGTTCCGCCCTGGGCGTAAGGCCGCAACCGGCCGACGAGCGGTGGCACCCGGCCCCGGCGTACCCTCTGCAGGTCGAGGGGAGTACGTCCCACGGCCCGTGTCCGGTCAGCACGGTCGCATCACGGCGGCCCCGGGCGCGGGGCCCCGGCCCCGGGGTGACGGAGACCTCGCACCCCACCGGCCCGTGCGGCCGCCCGTGTGAGGAGACCCCGTGCCCCTGGAGACCATCGGTACGCCCTGGCTGTGGTCGGCGACCATCGCCGCGGTCGTCGCGCTGCTCGCCCTGGACTTCGTGCTCACCCGCAAGCCGCACGCCGTGTCGATCAAAGAGGCGTCCCTGTGGTCGGCGTTCTACATCGCCCTGCCGCTGGCCTTCGGGGTCTTCGTCCTGAGCCGCTACGGCACGACCACGGGGGTGGAGTACTACACCGGCTACCTGGTCGAGAAGTCGCTGAGCGTCGACAACCTGTTCGTCTTCATCCTGCTGCTGTCGAGCTTCGCCGTCCCGCGCGAGCTGCAGCAGCGGGCCCTGCTGTTCGGGATCGTCGGGGCGCTGGTGCTGCGCGGCGCCTTCATCGCCGTCGGCGCGGCCGCCATCCAGCAGCTGTCCTTCGCCTTCCTCGTCTTCGGGCTCATCCTCGCCGCCACCGGCGTCCAGCTGCTGCGGGAGGCGCTGTCCGGGCACGAGAAGGAGGTCGACGTCGACTCCATGCGGACGGTGCGGTTCCTGCGCCGGTTCGCCCCCATCTCGGGCCGCTATCACGGGACGTCACTGCTGGTGCGCGAGAACGGCGTCCGGATGCTCACGCCGTTCGCGGTCGTCATCGTGGTGATCTTCATCACCGACGTCATCTTCGCCATCGACTCGGTCCCGGCGGTGTACGGCATCACCGGCGACCCGTACCTGGTCTTCGCGACCAACGCCTTCGCGCTGCTGGGGCTGCGCGCGCTCTACTTCCTGCTGGAGGGCGCGCTGTCACGACTGGTCCACCTGTCGTTCGGGCTGTCGTTCATCCTCTTCTTCATCGGCGCCAAGCTGGTCCTGCACTGGGCGCACGACGAGTTCCCGGGCGTCCCCGAGATCCCCACCACCTGGAGCCTCGTCGTCATCGTGCTGACTCTCGCCACCGTCACCGTGACGTCCCTGGTGGCGACCCGGACCGGGACGGCCCGTGCCGAGCGGGTCGACGCCGCGGACCACACCCGGGACGTGCCCCCGGGCGACCGCGGGCCCGCCCCGGCCGCCGTGACGCCGGACGGGGACGCGGACGGGCGTGCGGACGGCCTGGCCGGCGGGACCGGTGACGGGGCGGGGTCCCGCGGCGACGAGCGGAGCGCGGCACGACGGCCCTGAGACGGCCCTGAGACGACGGTGCGGCGCGGCGGGACCGGGTCCCGCCGCGCCGCACCGGACGGACGCGTTGCCGCTCGAGGCGTCGGCCGCTCAGCCGTTGGCGGCCTGGTAGGCGGCGATGACGTCGGACTTGATGCGGCCGCGGTCCGCCACCTGGTAGCCGTTCGACCGCGCCCATTCGCGCACGGTGTTCGTGTCGACCGAAGCGCCGCCCCCGGAGGACCGCGGTGCCCGCGCCCCGGCATTGCGACGCCGACCCGAACCCCCACCCACCTTCCGTCCGCTGCCGACGAACGGCGAGAGGGACTCGCGCAGTCGCGAGGCGTTGGCCTCCGACAGGTCGATCTCGTAATTGACGCCGTCGACACCGAACGTCACGGTCTCGACGGCCTCGCTGCCGTCGAGGTCGTCAACCAGCTGGACGCTCACCTTCTGAGCCATTTGGCCTCGCTCCTCACAGAATGACAGGGGTGATCGCGGATCACTCTGCTCCTGTCACCGCTGGAAAGCAAACCCGGCGCACGCCCGATCCCGCGCCGGCCGGGGCGCCCCTTACCGATCGGCGTCGGGTGCTTCCGGGGAGTCCTGCCCGGGGGCTTCGGTTCCGTCCCGGCCACCGGCGCCCCCGCCGAATTCCCGGGCGGCGCGGCGCTCGGACTCGTCGGCCCGCAGGATCGCCCGGACCACCAGAGAGAAGACCGCCAGCACCCCCGCCGTGGGGACGAGCCCGTAGAGGACCTCGCGCAGCGTGTCCCAGCCCATAACGCCCGCCCGCCCGATATCAGTGCCCGGGCCGCAGCAGCGGGAACAGCACGGCCTCTCGGATGCCGACGCCCTCCAGCAGCATGACGAGCCGGTCGATACCCATTCCCATCCCGCCGGTGGGCGGCATGCCGTGCTCCAGGGCCCGGAGGAAATCCTCGTCCAGCCGCATCGCCTCGGGATCGCCGGCGGCGGCGCGGCGGGCCTGGTCGACCAGGCGTTCCCGTTGCACGACCGGGTCGGTGAGCTCGGTGTAGAGGGTCACCAGCTCGGTCCCCGCCACGACGAGGTCCCACGCCGCGGCCAGGCGCGGGTCGCCCGGGTCCTGCCGCGCCAGCGGGCGCACCTCCGCCGGGAAGCCGCCGACGAACGCCGGCTCCCGCACGGTCGACTCGACGAGCCTCTCGTACAGCTCGACCACGATCTCCCCCGCCGTCCGGCCGGCCTCCACCTCGACCCCGGCGCGCTCGGCCAGCCGGCGCACGGCCACCCCCGGCGTATCCGGCGTCACCTCCTCGCCGAGCGCCGCGGACACCGCCTCGTGGACCGTCCGGACGGGCCACTCGCCCGCGAGGGCGATCCGCCCTCCGGCGCCGTCGTCGATCTCCTCCCGGCCCGCGGCCTGTGCCGCGGCCAGGACGAGCTCCCGGGTGAGCTCCCGCATGGTGGCCCCGGAGCCGTAGGCCTCGTAGGCCTCGACCATGGTGAACTCCGGATGGTGCGTGGCGTCGATGCCCTCGTTGCGGAACACCCGTCCGATCTCGTAGACCTTCTCGATCCCGCCGACGACGCACCGCTTGAGATGCAGCTCGGTGGCGATCCGCAGGGACATCTCGGTGCCGAGGGCGTTGGCGTGGGTCCGGAACGGCCGGGCCGCCGCGCCGCCGTGCTGGAGCTGGAGCACCGGGGTCTCGACCTCGAGGAAACCACGGGCGTGGAAGGTCTCGCGCAGCGCCCGCAGGACCGCCGCCTTGGCCCGGACCAGGTCGCGCGCCCGGGGCCGCACGACGAGGTCGACGTCCCGCTGCCGGACCCGGACCTCGTCCGACAGCTCCCGGTGCAGCGTCGGCAGGGGCCGCAGCGCCTTGGCCGCGAGCTCCCACGACCGCGCCATGACGGACAGCTCCCCCCGCCGGGAGCTGCCGACGACCCCGGTGACGGACACGTGGTCGCCGAGGTCGACGTCGCCCTTCCACGCGGCCAGCGCGTCCGCGCCGACGGCGGCCTCGGACAGCATGACCTGCAGCCGGGTCCCGTCCCCGGCCTGCAGGGTCGCGAAGCACAGCCGCCCGCCCTCGCGCAGGAACACCACCCGACCCGCGACCGAGACCTCGTCCGAGGTCTCGGTCCCCGGCGGCAGGTCCGGCCACCCGGCGCGCACCTCGGCCAGGGTGTGGGTCCGCGGGACGGTCACCGGGTACGGCGCGGTGCCGCCGGCCAGCAACCGGTCCCGCTTGGCGGCCCGGACCCGCATCTGCTCGGGGACGTCGTCGACCGCCGCGCCGGGTTCGACGACGGCGGGGACCACGTCGGCCGCCGGGTCGGCGTCGACGGCTGCGGGGGGATGGGTCGCCGGCACGGGTGCGAGGATAGGCACCGTGGCCGGGACCGGGCGCAGGACCAGGGCCGACGACGTCCCGGGGGCGGCGTCGGGACTCTCGTTCCGCGGGGACGCGCGGGCGCTGTCGTTCGGCGAGCGCGCCGCCGCCTACGAGGCCCACCGGCCCGGCTACCCGCCGGAGGTCGTCCGGTGGCTGCTGGAGCCGGCGGGCGCCGCGGCCCGGGTCCTCGACGTGGGGGCCGGGACCGGCAAGCTCACCCGGGTCGTCGCGGCGGCCGGCCACGCGGTGACCGGCGTCGATCCCGACCCGGGGATGCTGGCCGAGCTGCGGACGGCGGTGCCCGGGGTGAGGACCCTGGAGGGCACCGGCGAGGCGATACCGGTCGACGACGGCGCCGTCGACGCCGTGACCGTCGCGCAGGCCTGGCACTGGATGGACCACCCGGCGGCCGCCGCCGAGTTCGCCCGGGTGCTCCGCCCCGGCGGCGTGGTGGGTCTGGTGTGGAACGTGCTGGACCCGGAGGACGCCATGGCGCGCCGGCTGGCCGCGCTCACCGGCCGTGAGGACGTGGTCGACCGGGCCCGCGACGGCGAGCTGGTCCTGCCGCACGGCGCCTTCGGCCCGGGGGAGGCGTTCACGGCCGACAACAGCCACACCACCACCGTCGACGAGCTCGTCGCGCTGGTCGCCACGTGGTCCTGGGTCGCCCGAGGCCCCGACCCCGGGAGCGTGCTGGAGCGGGTCCGCGGGCTCGCGGCCGAGCACGCCGACGGGTCCGGGACGCTGCAGTACCGGCTCCGGACCCGGGCCCACCGCTTCGCGCGCCGCTGATCCGACCCATGATCGTGGTGTGCGGAGGGTTACGCATGATCGATACCGGTCTGATCATGCGCAACCCTCCGTAGACCGCGATCTTCCCGAGGTGATCGCGGCTCGGCCCTTACCGAGTTCGAACCTTCCCCGGACCGGGCCCTCACACCGGGCCCGGAGGGTGGGCGCATGACGATCCACCCACCGTCGGTCCCCGGCGCCCGGCGCCGTCGCGGCCGCTACCGCGCCCTGGCCGGCGCCTCCGCGCTCGCCGTCGTCGCGCTCACCGCCTGGTCCGTCCTCGCGCCCGACGGCGGGACGACCCCGACCGCCCAGGCGGAGGGCTCCGCGGCCGCCACGGGCGGCGACCGCCCGAACGTCGTCGTCGTCATGGCGGACGACCTCGACGCCCGGGTGCCGTTCTGGGACGCGATGCCGCAGACGGCCGCCCTGCTGCGCGACCGCGGCCTGGAGTTCGAGCAGGCGTTCTCACCCGACCCGACGTGCTGTCCCGCCCGGGCCAGCCTGTACACCGGCGACCTCGCCCACAACACCGGGGTGCTGGAGAACGGCAGCATCGGAGATCCCGAGACGGTCTCCGGCTTCGAGACCTTCGTGGCCAACGGCTACGAGGACGACACGGTCTTCCGGTACCTGCAGGACGCCGGCTACGCCACCGGATTCGTCGGGAAGTGGATGAACGACGCGCCGGCCGACTACGTGCCGCCGGACCTCGACACCTACATCGGCACCACCGACTCGAACGCGTTCTCCGGCTACGAGTACACGCTCAACGAGAACGGGACCCTCGTCGGCTACGGCTCCGCGGAGGAGGACTACGTCACCGACGTCCTGGCGGCGAAGTCCCGCGAGTTCGTCCACGACAGCGCCGCGGCGGGCGAGCCGTTCTACCTGCTCGCCGGGCCGACCCCGCCGCACGCCCCGATGCCCCCGGCGCCGCGCCACGCGGACCACGAGTACGCCGAGGCCACCCTGCCGCGCTCGGAGAACTTCAACGAGGCCGACGTCTCGGACAAGCCGCAGTGGCTGCAGGAGCAGGCCGAGCAGCGGTCGGCCGCCGTCGAGGCGACGGTGGACGAGGACTACCAGGACCGGATGGGGTCGCTGTACGCCCTGGACGACATGGTGGCGGGCCTGGTCGAGGAGGTCCGGGCCGCCGGTGAGCTCGACAGCACCTACTTCGTGTTCACCTCGGACAACGGCTACAACTGGGGCAGCCACACCCTGCTGCAGAAGTTCGCCGCCTACGAGGAGTCGATCCGCGTCCCGCTGGTCGTCGCCGGACCGGGCGTCGCCACCGGGACCACCGACAGCCTCGCCCTCATGCCCGACCTCGCCCCCACCGTGCTCGACCTCGCCGGGATCGAGGTCCCGGACCTGGACACCCGCTCGCTCGTGCCGCTCCTCGACGGCACGGCTCCGCCCGACTGGCGCACGGACTTCCTCGCCGAGTACGGCAGCGACGACTACGACACGGACCTGCCCGATCTCATCGACGTCCCCAAGTGGCGTGCGGTCCGGACCGCCACCCACATCTACATCGAGACCTACGCCGACGAGGCCGATCAGGGTCGCGTCACCGACGTCGAGCTCTACAACCTGAGGAGGGACCCGTACCAGCTCGAGAACCTCCTGGCGCCGGGGGTGGCGGTGAGCACCACCACCCAGGAGCTCGTGACCGAGCTCGACGCCAGGCTGGCCGAGCTCGAGACGTGTTCGGGGACCGCCTGCCACTGAGACGCCCCATGCCAGGACCGACCCCCGGCCCGGCGACCCGCACGGGTCGCCGGGCCGAGGGCACCGCGCGCGCCCGGCGCCGGTCCGGCGGGGCCAGGTAGGCGTTGCGACTCTGCGCTTACCGGATGGGTCACGAGCAGCGCGACTGCGGCCACGACCAGACTGCCGGCGCGGCCGAAGGCGCCGTGACCGGCCTCACGTGATGATCAGCGTGTGGCCCCGCCCGGCGGACACGTCGCGGACGTAACCCGGGACGGTGATCTGCGTGAGGACGCTGCGGGAGATCTGGTCGCCGAGCCCGAGCGCACCGGTGCCGTTGACGCCTGCACACCACAGGGTGCCGTCGGTCCGCCCGGCGCAGGTCGTCTCTTGACTCAGGGCCACCTTGTCCCAGGTGGTGGCGGTGCCGACCTGGGTGGGCGTGAGCCGGTTCGTGGCGTCTCCCAGGCCGAGCTGGCCTTCGCTGTTGCGTCCCCAGCACCACAGGGTGCCGTCGACCCCGACCGCGCACATGCCGCTGGCCTGGGGGGCGGGGGCCAGGAAGTCCCAGGTGGTGGCGGTGCCGACCTGGGTGGGCGTGAGCCGGTTCGCGGTGTCTCCCAGGCCGAGCTGGCCGACGCTGTTGCCTCCCCAGCACCACAGGGTGCCGTTGGTCTGCACCGCACAGGTCGCCTCGCTCGACCCGACGACCTGGCTCCAGGTGGTGGCAGTGCCGACCTGGGTAGGAGAGAGCCGGTTCACGGTGTCGCCCAGGCCGAGCCTCCCGAGGCTGTTGTTGCCCCAGCACCACAGGGTGCCGTCGATCCGCACCGCGCAGGTGTAGTTCTCGCCGAGGTTCACGTCGAGCCACTGCTGGCCCGCGGCGATGTGGTCCGGGGAGGTCCGAACGGCGGTGCTGCCGATGCCCAGCTGGCCGGCCGTGTTCATGCCCCAGCACCAGAGGCTGGAGTCGGTCCGCAGGGCGCAGGAGTGCGACTGCCCGACCCTCACCACGTGCCAGGTCGTCGCCGTACCGATCTGGCCTGGCACGTCTGCCGACGTGTAGTCGCCGTTGCCCAGGCCCAGCTGATCGTTCATGCCCCAGCACCACAACGTGCCGTCGGCATGCACCCCACAGCTGTTCCTCCCGCCGGCGGCCACGTCCGTCCAGGTGGTCACGGCCCCGACCGGGACATGTGTCGTGGCGAAGGGGACTCCGACTCCGACGTCGCCCCAGCACCACAGGGTCCCGTCGGACCGCAACGCGCACGTGCCCCAGCGGCCTCCGTTCACCACGGTCCAGGTCGACGCGGTACCCACCTGGACGCGCGCGGTGGAGTCGGTCCGGGTGCCCAGGCCGAGTTCGCCCTCGCTGTTGGCCCCCGCGCACCACAGGGTGCCGGTGCCGCGAATGCCGCACGAGTGCTGTGTCCCCACCGTGGCCATCGACCAGTCGGTGTGCGCCGTGCTCTGGGTCGGCACGTTCCGATTGGTGGTGTCGCCGAGGCCGAGGGCTCCTCGGCCGTTCGATCCCCAGCACCACAGAGTGGAGTCCGTGCGTGTGGCGCAGGTGAGATCCGAGGCCTCGGTCAGGTCGTCCCACGTGGTGGCGGTGCCGACCTGAACGGGTGACGTGCGGTTCGTGGTGTCGCCCAGCCCCAGCTGCCCGTTGTTGTTCCGTCCCCAGCACCACAGAGTGCCATTGGTCCGGGTGGCGCAGGAGTGCCCAGTCCCGGTCGCGGCGCGGACCCACGAGGTCAGGGCCCCCACCTGGGTCGGGGAGGTTCGGTTCGTGGTGTTGCCCAGCCCCAGCTGCCCGAACTGGTTCAGCCCCCAGCACCACAGGGTGCCGCCGGTCTGGGTGGCGCACGTGTGCTGCTCGTAGTGGGTGATGCTGGCCCAGGTCGCCGCAACGCCGACCTGGGTGGGGTTCAGTTGGCTGGTCGTGTTGCCCAGGCCCAGCTGACCGACCTGGTTACGGCCCCAGCACCACAGGGTGCCCGCAGCCCGCAGCGCGCAGGCCGACTCCGCTCCCACGCCGAGGGCCGACCAGTCGGTCGCGGTCCCGACCTGCGTCGGCGTGCCGACAGCGGTCGTGTGACCGAGGCCGAGCTGACCGTGGTAGTTCTGTCCCCAGCACCACAGGGTGCCGTTGGTACGGATGGCGCAGCCGAATGCGATCCCGACGTCAACCGTCGCCCACATGGTGTCGGTGCCGACCTGGGCGGGGGACAGGGTCGAGGGCACCCGACCCAGACCCAGCTCACCGTGCGAGTCCGTGCCCGCCGCCCGTAGCGGGCCCTGGGTGAAGCTGATCGCTGCCTGCCACGAAGAGGACGGGCCGGCCGTCGTGTCCCAGAACGCGCCGCTGACCGGTGCCGTCGCCACTCCGGCGATCAGTACCCCACAGGTCACCGAGGCGACGAGGGCGCCCAGGACGGCGCCGCCGTATCCCCGACGTCGCCGGGCGCCCACGGCAGCGGCGCGCCGCCGCGTGGCGGCGCGCACCTCGATCACGCGTCTACCTCCCTGGGTCGGGTCCCCCGGGTGATCTCGGCACCCCCGGGTCTCCGCTTGACCCGACCCGAACCCGAGCTGAGTCCCAGGTCGGGGCTGTCGGCGGAGACGTGGTTGACGATGAGATCGACGACGGTGCCGGGGCCGCGTCCCAGGCGCGCGACGTCGTCCCCGGAGCCGGGCCGGGCGTCGATCTCGCTGTGGTCGGCGGGGTCGAAAGGCCGACCCCGGCCGCGTCACCGACGTCGAGCTCTACGACCCGAGGCGGACCCGTACCGGCTCGAGAACCGCGGTCGTCCTCGCCCCGGTCACCGGCGGAGCTCGACCCGGGCGTTGTCGATGAGCCGGGTGGCGCCCACCCGGGCGGCCACCAGGGCCAGCGCCTCGCCCGGCCCGGCCGGCGGGGTGAAGCCCACCGGGTCCACGACCTCGACGTAGTCCGCGGCCACCCCGTCGGCGTCCGCGAGCACCGCCGCCGCGGCGGCTCGCACCCCCTCGGCCGCGGCCCCCGACCGGGCGGCGGCGCGGGCCGCCGCCAGAGCGGCCGGCACCGCGAGCGCGCGGCGACGGTCCCCGGGGGCGAGGTAGGCGTTGCGGCTCGACAGCGCGAGGCCGTCGGCGTCCCGCACGGTCGGCACCGCCTCGATCCTGGTCGGCACCGCGAGGTCGGCGACGAGCCGGCGCACCAGGGCCAGCTGCTGGGCGTCCTTCTCGCCGAAGACCGCGACGTCCGGTCGCAGCAGGTGGAGGAGCACGGTGACGACGGTCAGCACGCCGTCGAAGTGACCGGGGCGGTGGGCGCCCTCGAGGACGTCCCCCAGCGGTCCCGCCGAGACCCGGACCTGCGGCGCGCCGGCCGGGTAGACCTCGGCCGCCCCGGGGGCGAAGACGAGGTCCGCCCGGTCGCCGAGCAGGGCGAGGTCGGCCTCGAGGGTGCGGGGGTAGCGGTCGAGGTCCTCGCCGGCGGCGAACTGCAGCGGGTTGACGAAGACGGTGACGACGACGTGGTCGGCCACGGCGCGGGCCCGCTCCACCAGCGCCAGGTGTCCGGCGTGCAGGGCCCCCATGGTGAGGACGGCGGCCACCCGGCCGGGCATCGCCGCGCGGTGCCGGGCCAGCTCCTCGCGGGTGCCCGCGGTCGCGGGCACCGCGGTGGCGGGCACCGCGGTGGCGGGCAGGACGCCGGGGCGCGTCACGGCCGTTCCCCCCCGGCGCCCTCGGCCAGCAGCTCCCGCAGGCGCCGCGCCGGGC
>JBHJOJ010000243.1:0-7875 GCA_050329835.1 Kineosporiaceae bacterium
GCCCGGGCCGCCCCCCGGGCCCGCTCCGGCGCCGACGAGCGCCGCGCGGGGTGCCGCCCGCCGGCCCGCCGCCGCCAGGTCGGCGAGGAAGGCCAGCATGGCGACGGTGTAGACCGCCATCGCCGACACCGTGAGGGCGTCGCTGGTGCCGGCCAGGGACTCGTTGACGCTCATGCCCGCTCCCGTGCTCCGGTGGGTGCCGCGCCGGCACCCCTGTCCTGCCCGCCCGCCGGCCCGGCCGTCCGGTCGGCCACCTGGTCGGCCACCCGGTCGACCGCGGCGGCCAGGCCCACGTCCCGCGGCCTGGACGACCCCGCGACCTCGACCACCGTACGCCCGGGCTCCGGCCCCGGCGTCACCCGCACCCACAGCCGGCGCCGGGGCACCGTGAGGCTGACCGCCAGGCCGATCACCACCAGCACCGACGCCCCCAGGGCGAGCGGTCCCGAGGGGTCGGCCCGGACGTCGAGGGCGGCGAACCGCCGCAGCTCGGTGAACGTCACCGACGTCCCGTCCGGAAGGTCGACGGTGTCCCCGGGCCGCAGCAGCAGCCGCGCCGGCTCGCCGCCGGACTCGACCTGGTCCAGCCCGGCCGTGTCGAGCTCGAACACCGAGGCCGACCGCCCCTCGTCGAGGCCGAGGTCGCCGGTCCAGGCCGTGAGGACCAGCTGCGGGTCGAGGGCGTCGGGGAACAGGCTGCGCGGGCCCTGGTCGTCGACCACCCCGGTGGGCAGGAACAGCCCCTGCAGGGCGAGGTCCGGGGATCCGGCGGCCCCGGCGTCCGGGACCTTGACGACGCCGGTCGAGGTGTACACCCCGTCCTGCGGCAGGAACGGCACGGCGCCCTGGAAGACGAGCTCGCCCCCGGGGTCGCGGATCTCGACCACCGGGGCGTAGCCGTTGCCGGACAGGAAGACCCGGGAGCCGGCGATCCCCAGCGGGTCGTTGACCCGGATGACCTCGGTGCGCGCCGCGGCGCCGGGCTCGTCGACGACCGTCACCGCCGCCCGGAAGTCCCGGGGGGCGGCGAACCCCGCGCTCGTGGTGTCCTCGAAGCGGACCGCGAGGTCGTCGAGGGTGAGGCTGAAGGGCGGCAGGGACGAGGTGTCGAACCGCGGGCCCGGCGTGAACGAGTCGTAGCGCGGCAGGGCGTTGGCGAAGCCGTCGCCCTCGACGACGAGTGCCTCGCCCCGCCAGGAGTACAGCGCGCTGCCGGCGAGCGCCACCAGGACGCCGATCAGGCTGAGGTGGAAGACGAGGTTGCCGGTCTCGCGCAGCCGGCCGGTCCGGGCGGCGACCTCGACCCGGCCGTCGGGGTGCTCGTCGACGGCGACCGACCACCGCCGGCGCAGCACGCGGGCGGCCTCCCGCGCGACCCGGGCGGGCTCGCCGGCGGCCTCCCAGCGCCGGTGGGTGGCCAGGCGCTCCAGCCGGGCCGGCGCCGGGTCCGGCCGGGCGCGCCACTCCCGCAGGTGCACCCGCGCCCGCGGCAGGACGCACCCGACGAGGCTGGTGAACAGCAGCAGGTAGACCGCAGCGAACCACGGCGAGCTGAAGACGGTGAAGAACCCGAGCCGGTCCAGCCACGGCGCCAGCTCGGGGTTGCGCTCCTCGAACGCGGCGACCGCCCCGGGGTCGACGCTGCGCTGCGGGACGATCGACCCGGGGATCGCGGCGAGCGCGAGCAGCAGGAGCAGCAGCAGGGCCGTGCGCATGCTCGTGAGCCGCCGCCACGCCCAGCGCAGCGCGCCGACGGGCCCGAGGTCAGGGCCGGCGGGCGGGCGCGGCGGGCCGGTGCCCGCGGCGGGCGGCGCGATCTCCTGGGTGGCCATCAGATCACCGTCTCGAAGCCGGCCACGGTCCCCTGCAAGGACCGGACCAGGGTGTTCCACACCCCGGTGACGAGGAGCACGCCCACGACGACGAGCAGCCCGCCGCCGGCGCGGGCGATCGCCACCCGGTGCCGCCGCAGCGGGCCGAGCGCCGTCATGCCACGCCCGTAGGCGGCCGCCACCAGCAGGAACGGCAGGCCGAGGCCGAGACAGAAGGCCGCCGCCAGGACCGCGCCGCGGTCGGCGGAGCCCTCCTGCAGCCCCAGCAGGAGGACCGCGCTCAGCGTCGGGCCGATGCACGGGGTCCACCCCACCCCGAAGACCGCCCCGAGCAGCGGCGCCCCGGCGATGCCGGCGGCCGGGCGCCACCGGACCCGCCGCTCGCCGGCCAGGCCGGGCAGGAGACCCGCCAGCAGCAGGCCGAGCCCGATCGTCACGATCCCGCCGACCACCTCGACGGTGCGCTGCTCCCGCAGCAGCCAGCCGCCCAGCGCCCCTGCCGTCGCGCCCATGACCAGGTAGACGGCGGTGAACCCGAGGACGAACAGCGCGGCGCCGGCCACCAGGCGCCCGGTGCCGGCCCGGCCGGGGTCGCCGGAGCCGGAGGCGTAGGCCAGGTAGCCGGGGACCAGCGGCAGCACGCACGGGGAGGCGAACGACACCAGGCCGGCCAGGACGGCGACCGGCAGCGCCAGCCACAGCGAGCCGCCGAGGACGACGGAGGCGGGGTCCGTCACGGCGAGGGCTCACCCGGCGAGGGCTCACCCGGCGACTCGGCGAGGACGTCCTCGACCAGCCCGACCAGGGTCGCCTCGTCCACCCGCCCGAGGACGCGGGCGGCGACCGCACCCGACCGGTCGAGCACCAGGGTCGAGGGGATGGCGTTCGGGGGGATCTCGCCGCGCAGCTGGAGCAGCAGCAGCGAGTCGGGGTCGTACAGGCTGGGGTAGGGGACGCCGAAGCCCTCCTCGAAGCGGCGGGCGTTGACGGCCGAGGCGTCGCGGATGTTGAGCCCGACGAACGCCACCTCGCCGGGGTGGTCGGCGGTCAGCCGGTCGTGCGCGGACACCAGGTCGGGGGCCTCGGCCCGGCAGGGCGCGCACCACGATCCCCAGACGTTCAGCACCACCGCGCCGCCGCGCAGGCCGGCGAGGTCGAGGGGCTCCCCGTCCAGGGTCTCCCCGGCGATCTCGACCGGGGCGTCACGGTCGGCGGCCGGCAGCACGGCGACGGAGCCGTCGCCCGCGACGAACCCGGCATCGCCGGCGTCGCGCAGCTCCGGCGTCCCGGCGTCCGACGTGCAGCCGGCGACCGCCACGGCGAGCCCGGCGAGCATGGCGAGGGCGCCCGCGGCCGGCGCGCGGGACCGCCTCACGCGTCCGCCGCCGGGCACGCGTACGAGACGCCCACCAGGTCGTCGCCGTCGTAGGCGAGGCTGGTGAGGGACGCCAGCCCGCACTGCCGGCGGCGCGGGTCGTGCCACAGCGGGCGGCCCTCGAGGCGGCGGCGGGTGACCCAGATCGGCGCCTGGTGCGACACGCACACCACGTGGCGCCCGGGGTGGGCCCGCCGCAGCTCGTCGACCACGGCCGTGATCCGGTCCGCGACCCGGGTGTACGGCTCGCCCCACGACGGGCGCCAGGGGGCTCCGTAGCGCCGCCAGTACGCCGGTGCCAGGTAGGCGGCCCGGAACGCCAGCCCCTCGCCCTGGAAGTCGTTCGCGCTCTCGAGCAGCCGGTCGTCGACGACGGGCGCCACGCCGAGAGCGGCCGCCACCGGGGCCGCGGTCTCCCGCGCCCGCTCCAGCGGGCTGGTGAGCAGGGCCGCCACCCCGCAGTCCCGGGTGAGCGCGGCGAGGTGCTCCGCCGCCCGCTCCGCCTGGAGGGTGCCGCGCTCGGAGAGGTGGAACCCGGGGAGGCGGCCGTAGAGGACCGCCGTCGGGTTGTGGACCTCGGCGTGGCGGAGCAGGTGGACGACCGTCGTGCTCATCGCGCCTCCGCGGCGGCGCGGGCCGCGGGCGGCAGGGCGTCGAGCACCCGGTCCAGTGCCGCGTCGTCGTGCGAGGCGGACAGGAACCACGCCTCGAAGGCGCTGGGCGGCAGGTGGACCCCGCGCTCCAGCATGGCGTGGAAGAACGCCGCGTAGGCGGCGGTGTCCTGGGCGCGGGCGGCGGCGTAGTCGGGCACCGGCCCGTCGACGCCGAGGAAGACGCTGAACATGCTGCCGGCGTGCTGGACGGTGTGGGGCACCCCGGTCGCGGCGAGCGCCTCGGACGCGGCGGCCGACAGGGTGCGGGCGGCGGCGTCCACGGCGCCGTACACCTCGGGCGTGCAGTGCCGCAGCGTGGCGAGCCCCGCGGCGACGGCCACCGGGTTCCCGCTGAGGGTGCCGGCCTGGTACACGGCGCCCGCGGGGGCGAGGTGGGCCATGACGTCGGCTCGCCCCCCGAACGCCGCGGCGGGGAAGCCGCCCCCCATGACCTTGCCGAACGTCATGAGGTCCGGCTCGACGCCCTCGAGGCCGAACCACCCGGACCGCGACACCCGGAAGCCGGTCATCACTTCGTCGTGGACCAGCAGGGCGCCCGCGTCGCGGGTGAGGTCGCGCAGCAGCCGCGAGAAGCCGGGCGCCGGCGGGACGACGCCCATGTTGCCGGCGGCGGCCTCGGTGACGACGCAGGCGATGTCGGGTCCATGGGCCTCGACCACGGCCCGGAACGCGGCCGGGTCGTTGTACGGCACGACGAGGGTGTCGGCGGCCGCGGCTCCGGTGACGCCGGGGCTGTCCGGCAGGCCGAGCGTCGCCACCCCCGACCCGGCGTGGGCCAGCAGGGCGTCGACGTGGCCGTGGTAGTGGCCGGCGAACTTGACGACCTTGCGACGGCCGGTGGCGCCGCGGGCGAGGCGGACGGCGCTCATGGTGGCCTCGGTGCCGGAGTTCACGAGCCGGACCTGCTCGACCGGCGCCACCCGGGAGACGATCTCCTCGGCGAGGGCGACCTCGCCCTCGGTGGGGGTGCCGAACGAGAAGCCGCGGGCCGCGGCCGTGGTGACGGCCTCGACGACGCCCGGGTGGGCGTGGCCGAGGATCATCGGCCCCCACGAGCACACGAGGTCGACGTAGTCCCGGCCGTCGGCGTCGGTGAGGTACGGGCCGCGCCCGGAGACCATGAACCGCGGCGTCCCACCGACCGCCCGGAAGGCGCGGACCGGCGAGTTCACCCCGCCGGGGATGACCCGCCCCGCCCGGTCGAACAGCGCAGCCGAGGCGGGTACCGGGACGGTGGGGACGGCGGCCGGGCTGGGCACGGCGGTCACACGACACAGTGTCGCAAAGGCGACCGGGTGCTCAGACCTCGACCCACCTACAGCACGTGTCAGCCCTGTGGGGGCGGCGAGGGCTGCTGACGGATGAAGAAGGTCGCCACCTGTGCGGTGTCCTCGTCACCATCCATGGTCAGGCGCCACTGATACGACATGCCAGGCTGCAACGGCAGTCCAGGGCCCAGATTGACGCAGATGGAGTGGTCGATCTCGATGCCTCGCGGCAGGCCTGGTGGACGGCCCACCTCGAACACCTGCTCGACCTTGAGTGCTTGCGCACCTGCCGGTCCTTGCACTGTCACCGGTTGTCCGTCGGCGTCGACCAGCTCCAGTCTGGCAACGTGCTGAGTGTTGGCTTGGTCCCAGGGAACCTTGATCAGCGCCACGACCGCCATCGGCGGAGTGGGTGACCCAGTCACGCTCCACCCCGCACCGAGGGCGTGAACCTTGCTCGTGGCCTGCTCGGGCTGTGCCGCATCCGCGAGGAAGAGGGTGACACGCACGGCAGCAGCTTACGCGGCGACCGGTGCGCTCACCCTCGTCGTCTGAGTGACGACCGAGATCGACGTGCCGCCGCCGACGGAGGCACTGGTGGAACCGCTGGCGATGGTCAACGTCGGGCCGCTCCCAAGAGCGATCTGATCACCAGTGTGCCCGGCGGCGTAGGCCTGGTCGAACTCGTCCTCGCTCATGTCGATGTCATCGAGGTCGTCGGGCAGCGGCTCAGAAGACACGACACGCCGGGGACTCATGCTTGACATCATTGGCGACAGTCTCCTCGATCACAAGGGCCGATTGGTCCAGAAGGCGGTCCGAAGCCTCCACACACCGTCCAGTGGGTCGACGAGTCGCAGCACCACCTTAAGGAGCTTCCCACCCCGGGCTCTCCCCTGCACGTACAACCGCCACCCACGCGCCTCCTCGAACGACCAGCTGTAGCCGAAGGCTCCCCTGAGAACCTCGTCGACATCGTCGTATGAGACGTTGTGTCGCTTCTCGATCTTGGTCATGACCTCGTCCGGGGTCTCCAGCACATCGATGCGCGGACGCCCGGACATCGGAGGCCCACCCGCCGGCTGGTCGTACCCCATCCTCAGACGGTAGCGAGGGCACTCGGTTCCATGGATGTCGGAGACGCCTCAGCAGCGCAGCCGGGCGGCCACCTTCGCCATCGCGGCGCCGAGGGCGAGGAACTCCTCGCGGGTCAGCGCGTCGAGGAAGCCCTCCCGGACGCTGGTGACGTGGTGCGGCGCGGTCGCGACCAGGAGGTCCCGGCCGGCCGGCGTCATCCGGCACAGCACGCCGCGGCCGTCGGCGGGGTCGGCGACCCGCTGGACGAGGCCGCCCGCCTCCATCCGGGTCACGGTGTGGGTGAGGCGGCTGCGGGAGTGGACGACGGCGCTGGCCAGCTCGCTCATCCGGACCTGGCCGAGCCCCTCGGCGCAGGACTCCGCGGCCTCGGACAGCCGGACCAGGATCTCGTACTCGGCCAGCGACAGCCCGTGGGCGTCCAGCATCCGGCCGACGTGGTCCTGCAGCCGCGCACTGCCCTCGAGGTACGCCCGCCACGCCGCCTGCTCCTCGGCGTCGAGCCAGCGGGTCGCGCCGGGGCCGTCGGCCGTCGCCCGGCGACCGTCGGCCGTCGCCCCGCGACCGCCCGGCGTCACCTCCGTCCGCCCGGGCCGTCCTGCAGCGAGCGGGCCGCCTCCAGGGCGGCGTAGGTGAGGACGACGTCGGCGCCGGCGCGCCGGATCGACACCAGCGACTCGGCCATCGCCCGGTCGCCGTCGAGCCAGCCGCGCTCGGCCGCGGCGGCCACCATGGCGTACTCCCCCGACACCTGGTACGCCGCGACGGGCACCGGGGAGGCGTCGGCCACCCGGCGCAGCACGTCCAGGTAGGGCAGGGCCGGCTTGACCATGATCAGGTCGGCGCCCTCCTGGACGTCGAGCGCCGCCTCGAGCAGCGCCTCCCGGGCGTTCGCCGGGTCCTGCTGGTAGGTGAGCCGGTCGCCGGTCAGCGCCGACTCCACGGCGTCGCGGAACGGGCCGTAGAACGCCGAGGCGTACTTCGCGGCGTAGGCGAGGATCCCGACGTCGTCCCGACCCGCGGTGTCCAGCGCGTCCCGGACGGCCTGGACCTGGCCGTCCATCATGCCGCTGGTCCCCACCACGTGGGCGCCGGCGTCGGCCTGGGCGACGGCCATCGCCCGGTACCGCTCGAGCGTCGCGTCGTTGTCGACGCCCCCGCGCCCGTCCGGCACGCCGCAGTGCCCGTGGTCGGTGAACTCGTCGAGGCACAGGTCGGCCATGACGACGAGGGAGTCGCCGACGGCGGCCCGGACGTCCGCGAGCGAGACGTTGAGCACGCCGTCGGGGTCGTCGGCGCCGGACCCGCGGGCGTCCCGCTCCGCCGGCACCCCGAAGACCATGAGCCCGCCGACCCCGGCGGAGACGGCGTCGTGGGCCGTGGCGACCAGGGACTTGCGGGAGTGCTGGAGGACGCCGGGCAAGCTCGGGACGGCCCGCGGCTCGTCCAGCCCCTCGCGCACGAAGACCGGCAGGACCAGGTCGCGCGGGTGCAGCCGGACCTCGCTGACGAGCTCGCGCAGCGCCCGGGTCGACCGCAGCCGCCGGGGCCGGCGCACCGGGTGGCCCGCCCCCACCGGCGGCAGCGACGCCCCGGCGGGGACCGGGCTCACCGGCCCCTCCGGCGGGCCG
>JBHJOJ010000244.1:0-9522 GCA_050329835.1 Kineosporiaceae bacterium
CATCGAGGAGTGCCCCGTCGACTGCATCTACGAGGGCAAGCGGATGCTGTACATCCAGCCCGACGAGTGCGTCGACTGCGGCGCCTGCGAGCCGGTGTGCCCGGTCGAGGCGATCTACTTCGAGGACGACGTGCCCGAGCAGTGGAAGGAGTACTACACCGCCAACGTGGACTTCTTCTCCGAGCTCGGGTCGCCCGGCGGGGCCGCCAAGGTCGGTCCGATCGACGCCGACCACGAGATCGTCTCGGCGCTGCCGCCCCAGCAGTCGGAGTGACGGCGCCCGCGGCCGCCGGGTCCGGGGCTCGCGGGCGCCTGCCCGACTTCCCGTGGGACGCCCTCGCCCCGTTCGCGGCGACCGCCCGCGAGCACCCCGCCGGGGTCGTCGACCTGTCGGTGGGGACGCCGGTCGACCCGACACCCGACGTGGTCCGCCGCGCCCTGGAGGCGGCCTCGGATGCCCCGGGGTACCCGACCACCCGGGGCACGCCCGGTCTGCGCCGGGCGGTGACCGGCTGGTTCGCGCGCCGCCGGGGGGTGGCGGGACTGGACCCGGACGCGGTCCTGCCGACGATCGGGTCCAAGGAGCTGGTGGCCTGGCTGCCCACCCTGCTCGGCCTCGGTCCGGGGGACCTCGTCGTCCATCCGGAGGTGGCCTACCCGACGTACGACGTCGGCGCCCGGCTCGCCGGGGCGACCCCCGTGGCGGCGGACGGCACCGCCGCGCTGGGTCCGCTGGGGGCCGGCGCCCGGGTGCGGCTGGTGTGGCTCAACTCCCCGGCGAACCCCACCGGCCGGGTGCTCGGCGTCGACCACCTCCGCAAGGTGGTCCGCTGGGCCCGGGACGCCGGGGCGGTGGTCGCGAGCGACGAGTGCTACGCGGAGCTGGGCTGGGAGGTGGCGGACGTCCCGAGCCTGCTCGACCGCCGGGTCTGCGACGGCGACCACGCCGGCCTGCTCGCCGTCGGGTCCCTCAGCAAGCGGTCGAACCTCGCCGGGTACCGGGCGGCGTTCGTGGCCGGGGACCCGGTGCTCGTCGAGCGGATCCACGAGGTCCGCCGCCACGCCGGCATGATCGTCCCGGCCCCGGTCCAGGCGGCCATGGCGGCCGCGCTGGACGACGACGCGCACGTGGCCGGGGTCCGTGCCGCCTACCTGGCCAGGCGCGAGGTGCTGCTGCCGGCGCTGGCGGCGGCGGGCCTGCGGACCGAGCACTCCGAGGCCGGGCTCTACCTGTGGGCGACGGACGGACGGGACTGCTGGGAGACGGTGGCCGACCTGGCCGCCCTCGGGATCCTCGTGGCGCCGGGCGCGTTCTACGGCGCGCGCGGGGCACACCACGTGCGGATCGCCCTCACCGCGAGCGACGAGCGGGTCGCGGCGGCCGCCGCGCGGCTGGCGGCCCGCTGACCCGGGGTCCGTCTCGGCCGGGGACGGACGCCCTGGTGGGGTACCGTCGAGTAACCCCGCAGCGTTCCGGATCCGCAGGCCGGGCACGAGCGTGCCCTCGTACGACGGGAGACCCGATGACGACCCCGACCGAGGCCCGCGAGGACGGCTGGACGCTGTCCGGGCCGGCAGGCGCCGTGGCGCTGCCGCTGCGCCCGGCGACCGAGGGGGCCTCGGGCCTCGACGCGTCGAAACTGCTGTCGACGCTGGACCACGTGACGCTCGACATCGGTTTCGTCAACACCGCCTCCTGCACGTCGAGGGTCACCTACATCGACGGCGACGCCGGGATCCTCCGCTACCGCGGGTACCCGATCGAGCAGCTCGCCGAGCAGAGCACCTTCGTCGAGACGTCCTACCTGCTGATCTACGGGGAGCTGCCGACCCGGTCCCAGCTCGCCGAGTTCGCCGAGCGGATCACCCGGCACACCCTGCTCCACGAGGACCTGCGGCGGTTCTTCGACGGCTTCCCGGCCGACGCCCATCCCATGGCCGTGCTGTCCAGCGCCGTCAGCGCGCTGTCGACCTTCTACCAGGACAGCCTCAACCCGTTCGACCCCGAGCAGGTCGAGATCTCGACGATCCGGCTGCTGGCGAAGCTGCCGACGATCGCGGCGTACGCGTACAAGAAGGCGATCGGCCAGCCTTTCCTCTATCCCGACAACAGCCTCGGCCTGGTCGAGAACTTCCTGCGCATGACCTTCGGCATCCCGGCCGAGTCCTACGTGGTCGACCCGGTCCTCGCCCGCGCGCTGGACCAGCTGTTCATCCTCCATGCCGACCACGAGCAGAACTGCTCCACGTCCACGGTGCGCCTGGTGGGGTCCGCTCACACCAACCTGTTCGCCAGCGTGTCCGCCGGCATCCAGGCGCTGTCGGGACCGCTGCACGGCGGGGCGAACCAGGCCGTGCTCGAGATGCTGCTGGCCATCCGGCAGGCCGGAGGCGACGTCGAGGCCTTCGTCACGCGGGTCAAGAACCGCGAGCCGGGGGTGCGGCTGATGGGGTTCGGTCACCGGGTCTACAAGAACTACGACCCCCGCGCCGCCATCGTCAAGCAGACCGCCAAGGAGGTGCTGGGCCTGCTGGGCGGCGGCGACGAGCTGCTCGACATCGCCCAGCGGCTGGAGGAGATCGCGCTGGCCGACGACTACTTCGTCGAGCGCAAGCTCTACCCGAACGTCGACTTCTACACCGGCCTCATCTACCGCGCCATGGGCTTCCCGGCCCGGATGTTCACCGTGCTGTTCGCCCTGGGCCGGCTGCCCGGCTGGATCGCCCAGTGGCGCGAGATGATCACCGACCCGGCGACGAAGATCGGGCGCCCGCGCCAGGTCTACGTGGGGTCCCCGGAGCGGCCGTTCGTGCCGCTCGACGGCCGCTGAGCCCGCGCGGGGCGCGCCGCCGGTCTCAGGTGGCGTGCAGGTCCGGGTTGAGCCGCACGCCGACGCCGGGCCGGGGGACCGCCTCGACCCGGCCCGTCACCGAGTGCCGGCGGAACAGCAGGCCCGCGGCGCCCGACAGCTCGCGCGCCTTGACCGCCTGCTCGTCGCCGCCGCTCAGCAGGGTCACCACGGTCCCGGCCGTGAGGTAGAGGCCCGCCTCGACCACGCAGTCGTCACCGAGGCTGATGCCGAGCCCGGCATTGGCGCCGACCAGGCACCGGCGGCCGACCGAGACCACATGGGTGCCGCCGCCGGAGAGCGTCCCCATGATCGACGCACCGCCCCCGAGGTCCGAGCCGTCGCCCACGACCACGCCGGCCGAGATCCGGCCCTCGACCATGGACGCCCCCAGGGTCCCGGCGTTGAAGTTGACGAACCCCTCGTGCATGACCGTCGTCCCGGGCGCCAGGTGGGCGCCGAGCCGCACCCGGTCGGCGTCGGCGATCCGCACCCCTGTCGGGACGACGTAGTCGACCATCCGGGGGAACTTGTCGACGCCGTGGACGGTGACCGGGCCGCCGGCCATCAGCCGCACCCGGGTCGACTCGAAGCCGTCCACGGCGCACGGCCCGCGGTCGGTCCACACGACCGTCGTGAGCACCCCGAAGACGCCCGACACGTTCGCCCCGTGCGGGGCCAGCGCCCGGTGCGACAGCAGGTGCAGCCGCAGGTAGGCGTCGACCGCGTCGGCGGGCGGAGCGTCCAGGTCGACCGTCACGGTGCGCACTTCCCGGTGCACCCCCCGGTCCGGGTCCTCGCCCGCCAGGTCCGCGAGGCCGGGAACCTCGTGGACGCTGCCGCCGAGCGCGGGGGCGGGGAATCTCGCGTCGAGCACCGACCCGTCCCGGGCGACGGTGACGAGAGCATGACCGGAGGCGGGGCGCGGCACGGGTCCCGACCCTACGGCCTCCCGCACCCCACCCGATCGTCGACAGATCGACGATCACCCGGTAGTGATCGTCGACAAGTCGATGGTCAGAGCGTTGCGGACGGCGTGTCGCTCCCAGATCGTCGACTTATCGATGATCTCTCCGTCTTGAACGTCGACAAGTCGACGGTCATGGGTAGGGGCTGGGACGTGGGGCAGGTGGGTGGGCGCACTTACGTTCGCCGGAGGCCTCGGGCCTCGAACCAGGCGAGGATCCTCGGCCACAGCGCGGCGCCGACCGCGGGACGGAAGTAGCCCATGTGCCCGACGGGGCCGGTCCCCAGCTCGGCCGGGTCCAGGTCGATCGGGTCGACCTCGGCGGCGGTGAAGCCGCTGAAGAAGGCGTCCCGTGAGGCCGGCGGCGCCCAGGCGTCGTCGGTGGCGACCGCGGCGGCGACCGGCATCCGGACCTCGGCGAACCGACGGGTGATCCCGCCCGCCTGCGGGTCGTCGAAGAAGTACCGCGGCAGCGCGCACCACCGCTTCCAGTCCCGGTACGCCTGCAGCGGGATGTCCTCGCCCATCCCGAACCGGCTCAGCGGGGCGTAGCCGAAGGCCGCGGTGCCGACCGGCCCGAGGACCCGCCAGAACATCTCGACCCGCCGCGCCTCCGCCCTGGGCATCCACCCGCTCCACCCGGACCCGACGCCCACCGCGTAGGCGGCCCGGACCAGGCCGGGGTCCGGCAGCCGCCCGAGGGCGTGCCCGCCGAGGCTGTGCCCGACCAGCCACGTCGGTCCCCGCTCGGCCGCCCAGGCCACCGCGGCGCCGAGGTCGTCGTGGCACCACTGGGCGAAGCCGACCTGGCGCAGCTCGGTCAGCGGGGCCCGCCGCGAGTGGCCGATCCCGCGGTAGTCCACGGTCACCGCGTCCACGCCGCGCTCCTGCAGCCAGGTCGCGAAGCGCCGGTAGTGGCGCTGCTGGGTCGCGGTCGCCCCGGCCACGACCAGGTAGGCCGCGCCGCCGGCGGGGTAGTGGTCCGCGGCCAGCTCCGCACCGTCGCCGGTCGTGAGCGTCAACGGCTGCGGCCTCGGTCCGGCGATCCCGGTCATCGGCCCGTCCCCGCCGGGGAGAGGAGGAGGCAGCCGGCCGTCGCGTGAGCCAGCAGCCGCCCGCCCGCGTCGTCGAGCCTGGCCTCGGCGGTCGCGGTCCGCGACCCCCGGTGCAGGACGGTGCCGGTCGCGAGCACGGGACCGGTCGCGACCCGGACCGGGGCCAGGAACCTGGTATGCAGATCGACCGTGGTGTAGCCGGTCCCGGCCGGCAGGGTGGTGTGGACGGCGCAGCCGGCGGCGGTGTCGAGCAGGGTGGCGATGACCCCGCCGTGGACCGTGCCCAGCGGGTTGTAGTGGAACTCCTCCGGATCCAGGCCCACGACGACCCGTCCGGGGCCCGCCTCGAACCGCGAGTACCCGAGGGTGCCGGCGAGCGGCGGGAACGGCAGCCGGCCGTCGGCGATCCGCCGCATGATCTCCAGTCCGTCCAGCCCGGCCGCCTCGGCCAGCGCCGGTCGGGGGTCCTGCCAGGAGTGGCGCCGCTCGCGCACCGGCGTCTCGGCCCGCTGGGTCTGTGACATGGACGCAGCCTGCCGCCGCTCTCCTGAGTCTGTCAACAAGACGTAGAGTGCCCGGTGTGGAACGGCCCGAGGCGCTGCGGTGGAGCGCCGACAACTGCACGATCTCCGGTGCCCTCGACGTCGTGGGGGACCGGGCGACCTTCCTCGTCATGCGGGAGGTGTTCGCCGGCGTCCGGCGCTTCGACGACATCCGGCTGCGCACCGGGATTGCCCGGCAGGTGCTCTCGGTGCGCCTCGGCCGGCTGGTGGGCGAGGGCCTGCTGCGCCGGCACGACTACCAGGAACCCGGCCAGCGCCGCCGCTGGGAGTACCGGCTGACGCCCAAGGGCTTCGATCTCTACCCGGTGCTCGTCGCCCTGCTCGACTGGGGCGACCGGTACGCCGCCGACGCCGCCGGCCCTGCCGTCACCGCCCGGCACCGGGACTGCGGCGGCCGGGTGCACGCCGTGCTGCGCTGCGACGCCGGCCACGACGTCCCGGGGATGCGCGAGGTCCACTTCACCGTCGGCCCGGGTGCCCGGCTGCGGGAGCCGCTGACCGCCTGACCGCTGGCCCGCCGCCTCGCGGGGCGCCCGGGTCGTCCGAGGCGCCCGGCCCGGTACCGTGCCGCGTGCCCGTCCCGCTCCCGGTCGCCGACCCCACAGCCCTCGTCGAGGCGCTCGTCCGGATCGGCTCGGTGTCGGGCGAGGAGCGCGCGATCGCCGATGCCGTCGAGGCGGCCCTGCGACCGGTCCCATGGCTCGAGGTGGTCCGGGACGGCGACTGCGTGACGGCCCGCACCGACCGCGGTCGGGGCCGCCGCGTCGTCGTCGCCGGCCACCTCGACACCGTGCCCCTGCCGCCGGCGGGTCTGGCGACCCGGGTCGCCGACGGCGTGCTGCGGGGCCGCGGGGCGGTGGACATGCTGGGCGGCGTCGCCATGGCCCTGCACGTCGCCGCGACGGTCGCCGACCCCGGTCCGGACGTCACCTGGGTCTTCTACGACGGCGAGGAGGTCGAGGCCGAGCGCAACGGCCTGCTGCGCCTCGCCCGGACCCGCCCGGACCTGCTGGTCGGCGACGTCGCCCTGCTCGGCGAGCCGACCGACCTCGCCGTCGAGGGCGGCTGCCAGGGCACCGTCACCGTCGAGGTGACCGTCGCGGGGACGGCGGCGCACGTGGCCCGGGCCTGGCGGGGACGCAACGCCGTGCACGAGGCCGCCGCCGTGGTCGCCCGGGTGGCGGCGGCGCCCCAGCGTCGCCCGGTCGTCGGGGGCCTGGAGTACCGCGAGGGGATGCAGGTCGTCCGGATCGACGGGGGCGGCCCGGCCCGCAACGTCGTGCCGGACCGCTGCACCCTCGTCGTCAACCATCGCTTCGCCCCCGACCGGGACGTCGACGACGCCGCCGCGGCCCTGCGCGAGGTCGTCGGAGACCACCCGTGCCGGGTCGTCGACGCGGCGCCGGCGGCGGCCCCGGGACTCGACCGGCCCGAGCTGGCCCGCTTCGCCGAGCTGGTGACCGCCCGGACCGGACGCCCCGCCCGCGCCAAGCTCGGCTGGACCGACGTCGCCCGCTTCACCGGGCTCGGCCTCCCGGCGGTGAACTTTGGCCCCGGCCACCCTGAGCTGGCCCACCACGACGACGAGCACGTGGCGCTCGCCGACGTCGAGCTGGCCGCGGCGGTGCTGCGGGAGTGGCTGGCGGCGGCGTGACAGGGGCCGGGAGCGACCTCGCGGTGGTCCCCGACCTCGGTGCCAGCGGGCGCCGGGTGATCGGCGGGAACGCCTTCGACCTCGACCGGGCGACCGTCGTCATGGCCATCGTCAACCGGACACCCGACTCCTTCTTCGACGCCGGGCGGACCTTCGGGTTCCGGGCGGCCGTGGACCGGTGCCGGCAGGCGCTCGACGAGGGCGCGGAGTGGCTGGACATCGGCGGGGTCCCGTTCTCGCCCCTCGCCGGGCGGGTGTCGGCGGCGGAGGAGACGGCCCGGGTCGTGCCCCTGGTCGAGGCCGTCCGGGAGTTCTCGGCCGCGGTCGTCTCGGTGGACACGACCCGGTCCGCCGTGGCGGCCGCGGCGCTGGCGGCGGGCGCGTCGGCGGTCAACGACACCTCGGGGCTGAGCGACCCGGAGATGGCGGGCGTCGTCGCCTCCCACCGGGCGGCCGTCGTCATCACGCACAGCCTGGCCGCGCCCGGCCGGGTCCTGGACCGGCCGACCTACGCGGACGTCTGCGGCGAGGTGCTGGCCTTCCTGCGGCAGCGGATCGCGCGCGCCACCGGGGCCGGGGTCCCCCCGGAGCAGATCATCGTGGACCCGGGCCACGACCTCAACAAGAACACCCTGCACTCCCTCGAGCTGACCCGCGGCCTGGCGGCGTTCTCCCGCCTGGGCCACCCGCTCCTGGTCTCGGTCTCGAACAAGGACTTCATCGGCGAGACCATCGGGGCGCCGAAGGACGCGCGAGGGCCCGCCACGGCGGCGGTCCTCGCGTTCTGCGTCCGGCAGGGGGCCCGTGTGGTGCGCGTGCACGACGTGGCCGCGGCGGTCGGCGCCGTCCGCATGACGGAGGCGCTGCTCGGCCTGCGCTCCCCGCTCGGCTCCCGGCACAACGTCGAGCCGACGGGTCCGTGAGCCCTCCGCCGCCGTGCCCCCGTGAGGGTCCGTGGGATCTCCGTCGGGTCGCCGGTGCGCGACGATGCTCCCCGCCGGCCGAACGCCCGGACGCGGGTGGCCGGTCCGGTCACCGATCCACCGAGGAAGATGCGAGGAGCGGGGTTGACTCACAAGTCCACGACGTCGCCGGGTCCCGGCGGCGGAGCGACGGATCCGCTGCCCGGGACCGTTGCCGACTGGTTCGCCCGTGCCACCTGGCACCGCCCGCCGTGGACGGCGGGCGAGCTGGCCTCCCTCAAGGGCGGGCGGCGGGTCGCCGTGGTCCTGCCGGCCCTCGACGAGGCCGAGACCGTCGGCGGCGTGGTGTCGGCGTTCCTGCCCCTCACCCGCGCCGGGGAGGGGAGCGGGGCGCTGGTCGACGAGATCCTGGTCATGGACTCGGGGTCGACCGACGACACCGCCGCGGTGGCCCGCGCGGCGGGGGCGCGGGTGGTCGCGCGCCAGGACGTGCTGCCCGGCCTGGCGCCCCTGCCCGGCAAGGGCGAGGTCATGTGGCGGGCGCTGGCGGCGACCGACGCCGACCTCGTGGTGTACGCCGACGCCGACCTCGTCGACGTCGACGGCTCGCTCGTGGTCGCGCTGCTCGGCCCGCTGCTCACCGACCCCGGCGTGGGCTTCGTCAAGGCGTTCTACGACCGGCCCCTGCGGATCGGCGCCTCGGGTGCCGACGACGGGGTCCGCAGCGGCGGGGGGCGGGTGACCGAGCTGCTGGCCCGCCCGGCCATCGCCCGGTTCGCCCCCGAGCTGGCCGGGGTCATCCAGCCGCTGGGCGGGGAGTACGCGGCCCGGACCGACGTGCTGCGGGCCGTCCCCTTCGCCTCCGGCTACGCCGTCGAGATCGGCCTGCTGCTCGACGTCGTCGACCGGTTCGGCCTCGACGCCCTCGCCCAGGTCGACGTGGGGGTGCGCAAGCACCGTCACCGCGACCTGCTGAGTCTCGGGCGCACCGCCACCGAGATCCTCCTCGCGCTGGCCTCCCGGCGCGGGGAGGGCGTCCCGCCGGCGCCGGACGTCCGTCTGGTCCAGTTCGACCGGGAGCCGGACGGCCACTGGACCCCGGAGTCGGCGGAGATCACGGTGGGGGACCGCCCGCCCATGGCGCAGGTGCTCGGGATGCCCGCCCGGGCGGGCATGGGACCATCGGCGGCGTGACGCTGCTGCTCGTCCTCCTGCTGGTCCTCGTCGTGGGGCTGGCCGTCGCCGTCACGGTCGGCCGGATCGGGGGCGGCCTGCCGCGGCCGGCCACGGACGTCCCGCCACCGCTGCCGGGACCCGTCGGGGAGCCGGCGGACCTGGACCGCGCGCGCTTCCAGTTGGCCTTCCGCGGCTACCGGATGGACCAGGTGGACCAGGTCCTGGACGCCGCGCGCGACGCCCTGGCCGCCCGCGACCGTGAGATCGCGCAGCTGCGCGGCGGCGCCGCCGACGCCCCGGGCGTCGCGGCCGAGCCGGCGGGGACGACGGCCGGG
>JBHJOJ010000245.1:0-2778 GCA_050329835.1 Kineosporiaceae bacterium
TCGACCCCGCCGGCCCGCCAGGCATCCCACAGGAGGGGCAGCTCCCACGCCCCGGTCGCCCGCAGCGACACCCCGCGCGGGCCGGTCCGGCGCAGGACGCCGCGGACCAGCAGCAGCCAGGAGTGGAAGACCGTGGCGGCGTAGCCCTCCTGGGCGTCCTCGAAGAACGTCGCGTCGACCGCACCGGTCGCGTCGTCGAGGGTGAGGAACACCACCCGCTTCCCGGAGCGGATCGGCGGGGTCTGGGTGGCGACCTTGACCCCGCCCACCAGCAGCTCGCTGCGGCTGCGCTGCTGGACCAGGGCGGTGCTGCGGACCACCCCGAGGGCGTCGAGCAGCGGGGTGTAGAAGTCGAGCACGTGCCGGGAGGCGTCCAGGCCGAGGATCTCGAGCTCGGCGGCCACCCGCTCGGCGCTCGTCATCTCGGGCAGGCCGGTGACGGCCCCGAGACCCGGCGGGTCGCCGAGGTCGAGGGCCAGCTGGGCGGTGAGCGTCGCCGGGTCCGGGGCGGGTGCGGGCGCGGCGGCCTGCCGCCGGGCGGCCCGCGCGGTGTCCTCCCAGGGGCTGCTCACCGGGCCGGCTCCAGCTCCGGGGCCACCCGGGCTGCTTCCCGGGCCGCCCCCCGAGCCACCCCCCGGGCTGCGTCGGCGGGTGCGGGTCCGCGTCGCCCCCGCCCCCCAGCGGTCGAGCTCGGCGACCTGGACCAGCAGGTCCCGCCGGGTCACCCGGCCCCGCCGACCGCGGACGGGGACCGTCCGGTAGCCCGCTCCCCCGCCGGGCCCGGGCCGGGCGGGCCGGCCCGCCAGGCCGTACATCTCGTCGAAGCCGCCGGCGAGGACCAGCCGCTCGGCGGTCGGGCGGGTCACCCCGGCCTGGCGCCAGAAGTCCGCCAGCGAGGCGTACGGCCGGGCGGCGACGATCCGCGAGACCTCGGCCGCCGAGATCCCCTTGACCTCGGCCAGCGACAGCCGGACGCCGTACCCCTCCTCGGTGCGCTCGACCCGGTAGGTGCCGGTCGAGGCGTCGACGTCGAGGCCGAGCACGGCGATCCCGAGGTTGCGGGCGTCGTCGAGGATCAGCCGCTTGGGGTACATGCCGGGGTCGTGGGTCAGCACCCCGGCGAGGAACGCCGCCGGGTGGTGGGTCTTGAGCCAAGCCGACTGGAAGGTCGGCAGGGCGAACGCCGCGGCGTGGGCCTTGCAGAACCCGAACGAGGCGAACGCCTTGAGGATCTCCCACACCCGGCCGACGACCTCGTGGCCGTAGCCCCGGCCCACCGCCAGCGGGACGAACCAGTCGCGCACCGCCGCCTGCCCCTCGCGGGTGCCGAGTGCCCGGCGGACCTCGTCGGCCTCGGCGAGCGAGCAGCCCGCCATCACCGAGACGATCCGGATCACCTGCTCGTGGAAGACGACGACGCCGTAGGTCTCGCGCAGCGCCGGCTCGAGGTCGGGGTGGACGTATAGCGGGACGTCCCAGCCGTGGCGGGCCCGCAGGAACGGCGCCACCATGTCGGACTTCACCGGACCCGGGCGGAACAGCGAGATGTCGACGACGAGGTCGTCGAAGGTCTCGGGGGCGAACTTGCCGACCAGCTCGCGCTGGCCGGGCGACTCGATCTGGAACATCCCGAGCGTCCGGGCGGAGCGGATCAGCCGGTAGGTCGCCGGGTCGTCGTGCGGGACCTGCGCCTCGTCGTCGAGGTCGACGTCCACCCCGTCGACCCGGGCGACCTCGGAGACGGCGTAGGCCATGGCCGACTGCATCCGGACCCCGAGGACGTCGAGCTTGAGCAGGCCGACCGCCTCGACGTCGTCCTTGTCGAACTGGGTCATGGGGTAGCCCATCCAGCTGGCCTCGACCGGGACCCGGTCCAGCAGACCCGCGTCGGACAGGATCACCCCGCAGGGATGCAGCGCGACGTGGCGCGGCAGGCCGTCGAGCCGCTCGACGACGTCGAACAGCAGGTCCAGGCCCGCCTCGGCGAGGCCCGACGCCCGCAGCTCGGGCAGGTCCGCCAGCGCCGCCCGCACGTCGCGGGCCCGGATGTGGGGGAACGCGGTGGCGACCGTGTCGATCTCGGCCGGGCTCAGCCCCAGGGCGGCACCGGCGTCGCGGACCGCGTGGCGGACCCGGTAGGTGTCCATCATCGACACGCACGTCACCCGCTCACCGCCGAAGCGGTCGAGGATCGCGTCGTAGACCTCCAGCCGGCGGTCGGACTCGACGTCGACGTCGACGTCGGGCAGCTGGACCCGCCGGGCGTGGCAGAACCGCTCCATCAGCAGGTCATGGCGGATCGGGTCGACGCCGGAGACACCGAGGAGGTAGCAGAGCAGACTGCCGGTGGCGGACCCGCGGGCGGCAACCCGCACCCCCATCCCGCGGACCAGGTCGCACACCTCGGCGACGGCGAGGAAGTACCCGGCGAACCCGAGCTCCGCGACGGTGGCGAGTTCGCCGTGCAGCCGGGCCTCGAGCCCGGCGCGGGTCACCGGGCCGTGCCGGCCCGGCACGGTGGGGGCGCCGCCGTACCGGCGGTCGAGGCCGTCACCGCACCGGGCGGCGAGGACCGCCTGGAGGTCGGTGCCGGCGGCGAAGCCGAGGATCCCGGGCTCCGGCAGGTGGATCGAGCCGATCGACAGGTCGGCGGCGGGGTCGAGCCGGCACCGGGCGGCCAGGGCCGCGGTCGCGTCGAGCAGCCGGACGGCGGCCCGGGCCGGGTCCGCGTGGTCGGGGTGGCCGGCCACGGCGGCGACGGTGGCCGCCCGGGCGGCC
>JBHJOJ010000246.1:0-22093 GCA_050329835.1 Kineosporiaceae bacterium
ATGCTGCTGTGCTGCCACCCCGCGCTCGACCGCGACGCCCAGGTGGCCCTCACGCTCCGGCTGGTCCTCGGCCTCACCACCGCCGAGATCGCCGCCGCGTTCCTCGTGCCCGAGGCCACGCTGGCCCAGCGCCTGGTCCGGGCCAAGAAGAAGATCAAGGCCGCCGGGATCCCGCTCGCCCTGCCGGCCGACCTCGGCGAGCGGCTCGACGCCGTGCTCACGATGATCTACCTGGTCTTCACCGAGGGGCACTTCAGCGCCGCCGGCGGCGACCTGGTCCGGGTCGACCTCGCCGCCGAGGCGCTGCGCCTGGCCGGCCTCGTCGACGAGCTGGTGCCGAACCGCCCCGAGGTCCTCGGGCTGCGGGCGCTGCTCGTCCTCCACCACGCCCGCCGGGACACCCGGGTCGACGGCGAGGGCGGGCTCGTGCTGCTCGACGACCAGGACCGCACCCGCTGGCACACCGACGAGATCGCCGCCGGGAACGCCCTGCTCGACCGGGCGATGCGCGGCGGACCGCCGAGCCGATACGTCCTGCTCGCGGTGATCGCGGCGCTCCACGCGAACGCGGCGTCCTCCGAAGCCACGGACTGGGTGACGATCTGCCGGGCCTACGAGACCCTCGCCCGCCTCGACCCCTCCCCCGTGATCCGGCTCAACCACGCGGTCGCCCTCGCGATGCGCGACGGTCCGGCCGCGGGCCTGGCGGCACTGGACCGGGTGCGCGGCCTCGACCGCTATCACGCCCTGCACGTCGCCCGCGGCCACCTGCTGCTGCGATCGGATGACGAGGCGGCGGCGCTGACCGAACTCGCCCGCGCGCGCGAGCTGGCCGTCAACGAGTCCCAGCGCCGCTACCTCGACCGGTTGTTGACACCGTCGACGACGAAGCCTTAGCGGGGTGGACACGATGAGCCCCGGCGGTGGCGCGGACCGGGGCGGGCCCGTCGGGTGCTCGCCGTCCTCGAACGAGAGGACCACACGGCCGCCCGCGTGGCGCGGCCCCGCACGGGGACGTAGGGCCCGGGCCAGGAGGCACGGCCCGGCCTAGCGTCGGAGGTGGCGGACCGAGGCCGCCGGAACGAGCGACCCGAGCACAGCGAGGTGAGAGGTCATGGACGCACGCCCGACCGTGTCGAGGGTCGTCATCGGCTACGACGGGTCGACGCACTCGCAGGCGGCGCTGGACACCGCGATCGAGGAGGCCCGAGTCCGCGGCGTCGACGTCCTCGTGGTCAACGCCATCGACCCCCTGATCTACCTGCCGGGCCGCGAGGAGTCCCACGAGACCTCGTCGCAGCGGGCGGTGCAGGACGCCTACGCCCGGGCCGCGGCGACCCTGGGCGAGACCAGGGTGCACACCCACATCGAGGCCGGCACCCCGTCGACCGTGCTGCTGCGCCAGGCCGGCGCCGACGACCTGATGGTCGTGGGGTCCCACGGCTTCCGTCCCGTCACGCAGGTCTTCGTGGGCTCCACCTCCGAAGCGGTCGCGGGCCACGCCCCCGGCCCGGTGCTCGTGGTCCGGCACCCGGCCGAGCACCCCCACGGGCACGTCGTCGTCGGGTTCGACGGGTCGACGGCGGCCGTGCGGGCCCTGGCCATGGCCGTCGACGTCGCGGCCCGCGACGGCGGGACGGTCCGGGCGGTCATGTCGATGCCGCCGGTCGTCGACGCCGCGGGCATCGTCAGCGGGCCGGACGAGCCGGCGCTGCAGCAGGCGGCGGACGAGCTCCGAACCGTCGTCGACGCCGTGACCGCCGAGGTCCCCGGCGCCGTGGTCGAGCAGCACGTCGTCCAGCTCCACCCGGTGGACGCGCTGCTGGAGCACGCCCGGGGCGCCCGCATGGTGGTCGTCGGCTCCCGCGGCCGCGGCGGCTTCGCCGCCCTGGTGCTCGGATCGGTCAGCCGGCGGTTGGTCCACGTGGCGCCGTGCCCGGTGCTCGTCGTCCACGGCGCCCACTGACGCCGGTCGGCACGCCCTGGCGACGGCCCGGTCTCAGTCGACGCGGTCTCAGTCGACCCAGTCGAGGGTCCTGTCCACGGCCTTGGCCCACCGCCGCAGCAGCTCGTCCACGGTCCCCTCCGGCATCGTGCGCTGCCAGCGCCGGTCCTCCGCCCACACGGCGCGCACCGCGTCGAACGAGTCGAAGACCCCCACGGTCACCCCGGCCGCCAGCGCGGCCCCGAGTGCGGTCGTCTCGGTGACGGCGGGCCGGATCACCGGGACGCCCAGCACGTCCGCCTGGAACTGCATGAGGAGCTCGTTGCCGACCATGCCACCGTCGACCCGGAGCTCGGTGAGCGGCGGGCGACCGCTCGCGGCGGCGTCGGCGTTCATGGCATCCACCACCTCCCGGGTCTGGTAGGCGGTCGCCTCCAGTGCGGCCCGGGCGAGGTGGCCCCGGGTGGCGTAGCGGGTGAGCCCGGCGATGACGCCGCGGGCGTCGTCGCGCCAGTGCGGGGCGAACAGCCCGGAGAAGGCCGGCACCACGTAGACGCCGCCGTTGTCCTCGACGGTGCGGGCCAGGCCCTCGACCTCGGCGGCCGAGTCGATCAGCCCGAGGTTGTCCCGCAGCCACTGGACCAGCGACCCGGTGACGGCGATCGACCCCTCGAGGGCGTACGCGGTCTCGCCGGCCGCCGTCCGCCACAGCGGCGTCGTGATGAGCCCGTGGTCGCTGAACACCGGCTCGGGACCGGTGTTGAGCAGCAGGAAGTTGCCGGTGCCGTAGGTGTTCTTGGCCGCCCCGGGGTCGAAGCAGGCCTGCCCGAACGTGGCCGCCTGCTGGTCGCCGAGGACCGCCGCGATCGGCACCCCCTCCAACGCCGGCAGTCCGCGGACGCGCCCGAGGACCTCCAGCGACGGGCGGATCTCCGGCAGCATCGCGACCGGGACGCCCATCTCGCCGGCGATGTCCTCCGCCCACTGCAGCGACGACACGTCGGCCAGCAGGGTCCGGGAGGCGTTGGTCACGTCGATGACGTGCCGGCCGCCGTCGACGCCGCCCGTGAGGTGCCACACCAGCCAGGAGTCGATCGTGCCGAAGGCCAGGTCGCCGCGCGCCGCGGCGTCGCGGGCGTCGTGGGCGTCCAGCAGCCACCGCACCTTGGGCCCGGAGAAGTAGGTGGCCAGCGGCAGCCCGGTGCGCCGCCGGTACCGGTCCGGGCCGGCGTCCCCGGCGAGGTCCCGGCACAGCGCCGCGGTCCGGGTGTCCTGCCACACGATCGCGTCGGCGATCGGGTCCCCGGTGCGGCGGTCCCACACCACCGTGGTCTCCCGCTGGTTGGTGATCCCGACGGCGGCGACGTCGCGCGGCCCGAGGCCGGCGCCGTCGAGCGCCTCCGTGACGACCCGGCGGGTGCGGTCGAGGACTTGGCGCGGGTCGTGCTCGACCCAGCCGGCACGGCGCATGATCTGGTCGTGCTCGGCCTGGGCCGAGGCGATCACCCGTGCCCGGTCGTCGACGACCAGGCAGCGGGTCGAGGTCGTGCCCTGGTCGACGGTGACCAGGTGGCCGCTCACGTCAGTCCCTGCGGCAGGGCATTGCTGGAGGCCGCGTAGCCGGAGACCACGACGTCGACCCGCTGGAACTCCTTGAGGTCGACGTAGCCGGTCGTCGCCATCGTCCGGCGCAGCGCCCCGAAGAGGTTCGTCGTGCCGTCCGAGCGGCGGGCCGGTCCCAGCAGGATCTCCTCGAGGCTGCCGACGGTGCCGACCCGGACCCGCTCCCCGCGGGGCAGCTCCGGGTGGTGGGCCTCGCGGCCCCAGTGCCAGCCGCGTCCCGGCGCCTCGACCGCCCGGGCGAGCGTCGCCCCGAGCATCACGGCGTCGGCGCCGCAGGCGACGGCGCCGACGATGGATCCGGAGCGCCCCAGGCCCCCGTCCGCGATGACGTGCACGTAACGCCCGCCGGACTCGTCGAGGTAGTCCCGCCGGGCCGCGGCCACGTCGGCGATCGCCGTGGCCATGGGGGCGTGGATCCCGAGCGTGGTGCGGGTGGTGTGGGCCGCGCCGCCGCCGAACCCGACGAGCACCCCCGCCGCGCCCGTCCGCATGAGGTGCAGCGCCGCGGGGTAGGACGCGGCGCCGCCGACGATGACGGGCACCTCGATCTCGTAGATGAAGCGCTTGAGGTTGAGCGGCTCGGCCGAGCGGGACACGTGCTCGGCCGACACCGTGGTGCCGCGGATCACGAAGAGGTCGACGCCGGCCTCGGCCAGCGTCCCCCACAACCGCTGCGTGAGCTGCGGGCTGAGGGAGCCGGCGACCGTCACGCCGGCGGCCCGGACCTCGGCCAGGCGCGCGGCGACCAGGTCGGGGCGGACCTCGGCGGAGTAGATCTCCTGCAGCCGCGGGGTCACCCGCTCCGCCTCCAGGGAGGCGATCTCGGCCAGCAGCGGCTCGGGGTCCTCGTACCGGGTCCACAGGCCCTCGAGGTCGAGCACCCCCAGCCCGCCCAGCTTGCCGACCGCGATCGCGGTCGCGGGGCTCATCACCGAGTCCATCGGCGCCGCGAGGAACGGCAGCTCGAAGCGGTAGGCGTCGATCTGCCACGCGAGGGAGACGACCTCCGGGTCCCGCGTGCGGCGCGAGGGCACGACGGCGACGTCGTCGAGGGCGTAGGCCCGCAGGCCGCGCTTGCCGCGCCCGATCTCGATCTCCATCACGAGCTCATCACGGGGCAGAGGCTAGTCCGGGGGACGGCTAGCGTCGCCCCACCGGCGGGGACGCCGCCGGTCCGGACGGAAGGAGACACCTGGTGAGGATCCCGGGGAGCCGCTCGCGGGCGGTCCGGCTGGTGGCCGTGTCGCTGGCGGCGGCGGGTCTGGCCCTCGGCAGCGCGGCGTGCGTCGAGGCCGGCGAGGACGACGAGGACGGCGGCGAGGTCGAGCAGGAGGAGGACGGCGGGGACGAGGGCGAGGACGACTGACACTCGGGCGCCGGTCGGCGGCTACCCGCCGACCGGCGGCTCGTCGGCGAAGAAGCCCGCCCGGGTGAGGCGCCGCAGGAACAGCCGGGTGTAGCCGACGGGCAGCAGGCGGGCGAGGCGGTCGCCCGCCGCCGCGTCGGCGCCGACGAGGATGCGCGAGCGGTCCCGGCGCAGCCCGTCGAGGATCGCCCGGGCGGCCGCCTCCGGGCTGAGGCGCAGCCCGGCCTGGAAGAGCGCGAGCTCGCGGCGGGCCACGTGATCCGGGCGGACCCCGGTGGGCCGGCTCGCCCGGACGATGCCGGTGCGGATGCCGCCGGGGTGGACGACCACGGCGCTCACGTGCGGGGCCACATGCGCCAGTTCCATCCGCAGCGCCTCGGTGAAGCCGCGGACCGCGAACTTGCTGGCCACGTAGGCCGACTGCCATCCCATGGCCGTGATGCCGAAGATCGACGAGAGGTTGACGACCGCGGCGCGGGGCCGGCGGGCCAGGTGGGGCAGGAAGACCTGGGTGCCGTGGACGACCCCCCAGAAGTTGACGTCCATGACGGTGGCGATCTGCTCCGGCGTCAACTGGTCGATCCGGGCGCCGTCCAGGGCGATGCCGGCGTTGTTGACCATGACGTCGACGTGTCCGAACCGGTCGAGGGCGGCGTCCGCCAGAGCCGCGACGGCGGTCCGGTCCGACACGTCCGTCGTCCGGGTCAGCACGCCGTCCGCCGCTCCGGGCAGCGCCGCGGCAGCCGCTTCGGGCAGCCCGGCCACGGTGCGGTCGAGGCCCTCGCGGTTCACGTCGGCCAGCACGACCCGCGCCCCCGCGCCGCGGAAGGCCCCGGCCAACGCCGCTCCGATCCCCGATCCTGCTCCGGTCACCACGGCGACGGTGCCGCTCCCGATGTCCACGAGGCCATCCGACCACACCCGTTCCTGCCTGGTGACCCGCCCTCGCCCACACCTTGATCGTCGATTTGTCGATGACCAAGGCGGCAAGACCGTCGACAAATCGATGATCAGGGCATGACACGCCGGCAGATTCGCTGTGATCGTCGACAAATCGACGATCTTTCGGTCGTGATCGTCGATTTGTCGACGATCACGCTCGGGGGCGGGTGAGGGACGGCGGCGCGGCGGCCGGCCGCGGCTCACATGGCGGGGACCGTCGCCAGGGCCTCCGCCAGGCGGACGTCGCTGACGGTCTCGTCGACCATCCGCTCTCCCAGGTAGGCGTCGTAGGCGGCCATGTCGAAGTGCCCGTGACCGCACAGCGCCGTGAGGATGACCTTCTCCTCGCCGGTCTCCCGGCAGCGCAGCGCCTCGGCGATGCACTCGGCGAGGGCGTGGGTGGGCTCCGGCGCGGGGACGATGCCCTCGGTCTGCGGCTTGGCGACCGCCTCGATGAGCCCGAGGTCGTAGACGTGGGAGATGAGCGGCGACATCCCGTGGTAGCGCAGGCCGCCGGCGTGGATGGGGTCGGGCACGAAGTCGTGGCCCAGGGTGTGCATCTTCATGAGCGGCGTCAGCCCGGCGGTGTCGCCGAAGTCGTAGGCGTAGACGCCCCGCGTCAGCGACGGGCACGACGCCGGCTCCACCGCCCGGATCACGGGCGCCCCGCGCCCGGCCAGCTTCTCGCGCAGGAACGGGAAGGCCAGCCCGGCGAAGTTCGACCCGCCGCCGGTGCACCCGACGATGAGGTCCGGGGTGTCCCCGGCCTTCGCCAGCTGCAGCAGCGCCTCCTCGCCGATGACGGTCTGGTGGAGCAGGACGTGGTTGAGGACGCTGCCGAGGGCGTAGCGCACCTCGTCGTCCTGAGCGGCGACCTCGACAGCCTCGGAGATCGCGATGCCGAGCGAGCCGGGGTGGTCCTGCCGCTGGGCGAGGATCGCCCGGCCGGCCGCGGTGAGGTCGCTGGGCGAGCGATGCACGGTCGCGCCGAATGTCTCGATCATCATCCGGCGGTACGGCTTCTGGTCGTAGCTGGCGCCGACCTGCCACACCTCGCACTCCAGGCCGAAGAGGGCACAGGCGAAGGCCAGCGCGGTTCCCCACTGCCCGGCCCCGGTCTCGGTGGTGAGCTTCCGGATCCCCTCGCGGGCGTTGTAGAAGGCCTGCGGCACCGCGGTGTTCGGCTTGTGCGAGCCGGCCGGCGAGACGCCTTCGTACTTGTAGTAGATCCGCGCCGGAGTGCCGAGCGCCCGCTCCAGGCGGTGCGCCCGGTACAGCGGCGACGGCCGCCACAGCCGGTACACGTCCTGCACCTCGGGCGGGATGTCGACGTAGCGCTCGGCCGTCACCTCCTGCTCGATGAGCGCCATGGGGAACAGCGCCGTGAAGGCGTCGGGGCCGACGGGCTCGTGCGTGCCCGGGTGCAGCGGCGGCGGGGGCGGCGCCGGCAGATCCGGCACGATGTTGTACCAGCGGGTCGGCAGCTCCGACTCGTCGAGCAGGTACTTGTGGGTGAGCACCTCGGCCATGGCGCGCACCGTAGCGCCCGCTCGCGCCCCTGGTCGCCGTCGCCGGTCGCGCTGTCGACGGCGCCGGTGGTGCCGACACCGGTGCTCCCGTCGCCGAACGGATCAGCCATCGCCGCTCGGGCGTCGGCGGCGGACGCCCAGATCGTGATCGGATGCCTGCGGAACGCGTCGGCCGTCGCCCGACATCTCCTCGCGTCCCGCGTCGACCGTGTGACGGCGGTCCCGGCCGGGGAGCAGTGGCCGGACGGATCGCTGAGGCCCGCTCTCGAGGACCGGCTCGGAGCGGGCGCCGTGGTCTCCGCGCTCATCGGGAGGACCTCGGTGGACGCATCGCCCGAGGCCGGCGCGGCGGCGGTCGCCTACCGGAGGACCCGCGACGTGGCGGGAGCGGCCTCGGACTCGGTCTCCGGACTCGAACTGCAGCGCCGGGGCCACGGCGCGGACGTCGACGTCGCCGTCCACATCGACGCCGACGACGTCGTGCCGCGTCTCGTGGCAGGAGCATTCAGGCTCGACTGAGCGTCAGGACGCCCCGCGCTGGGCGACCGTCAGTCATGATCGGGACTTGGACCGCGCTGTGGTCGTCGTCAGGTCAGTTGATCACGACTTCCACCGCGTTCGGGTCGTCATCCGGCTTCTTGAGAGCCGTACTGCGGTGCAAGTCGTGATCAACCTGGCAGATGACGACCACACTGCGGCGCAAGTCGCGATCATGCCCCGGAGGGCGACCGGCCCGGGGCGGGTCAGCGCACGCCGTAGTTCGGGGCCTCGTTGGTCATCCGGATGTCGTGGGCATGGGACTCGGTGAGCCCGGCGCTCGTGATCCGGACGAACCGGCCGTCCCGCTTCAGCGCCGGCACGTCGGGCGACCCGACGTAGCCCATCGTCGCCCGCAACCCCCCGACCAGCTGGTGGACCACGGCGGCGACCGGGCCCTTGTAGGGGACCTGGCCCTCGACGCCTTCCGGGACCAGCTTGTCGTCGCTCAGGGCGTCGTCGGCGGAGTACCGGTCCCGGCTGTAGGACCGCTTGTCCCGGGATGCCATGGCCCCGACCGAGCCCATCCCCCGGTACGTCTTGTACTGCTTGCCCCCGACGAGGACGAGCTCGCCCGGCGCCTCGTCGCACCCGGCCAGCAGCGACCCCAGCATGACGGCGTCGGCGCCGGCGACCAGGGCCTTGCCGATGTCGCCGGAGTGCTGCACCCCGCCGTCGGCGATGACGGGAACGCCGGCGTCCCGGCATGCCGTGGCCGCCGCGTGCACGGCGCTCACCTGCGGCACCCCGACCCCGGTGACGACCCGGGTAGTGCAGATCGACCCCGGGCCGACCCCGACCTTGACGCCGTCGGCGCCCGCCTCGACCAGCGCCCGGGCCCCGGCGACGGTCGCCACGTTGCCGCCGACCACGTCGACGTCCGCGCAGTGACGCTCGGCCTTGAGGCGGGCCACCATCTCGACGACGCCGCGGCTGTGACCGTGCGCGGTGTCCACGACGAGGACGTCGACCCCGGCGTCGACCAGCAGCAGGGCCCGCTTCCAGGCGTCCTCGCCGACGCCGACGGCCGCGGCGACCCGCAGCCGGCCGTCGTCGTCCTTCGTGGCGCCCGGGTACTGCTCGCTCTTGGCGAAGTCCTTCACCGTCACCAGGCCCCGGAGGAAGCCGGCGCCGTCGACGAGCGGCAGCTTCTCCACCTTGTGCCGGCGCAGCAGGGCGAACGCCTCGTCCCGGCCGATCCCGACGGGGGCGGTGACGAGCGGCATGGGGGTCATGACCTCGCCGACGAGCGTGCGCCCGCGGACCTCGTCGGGCACGAACCGCATGTCCCGGTTGGTGACGATCCCGACCAGCCGCCCGGCCGCGTCGACCACCGGCAGCCCGGAGATCCGGTACCGCCCGCACTGGACGTCCACGTCCGCGAGGGTCGCCTCCACCGTTGTCGTCACGGGGTGGGACACCATCCCGGCCTCGGAACGCTTGACGATGTCGATCTGCGCGGCCTGGTCCTCGGGGCTGAGGTTGCGGTGCAGGACGCCGAGGCCGCCGTGCCGGGCGAGGGCGACGGCCATCCGGGACTCGGTCACGGTGTCCATCGCCGAGCTCAGCAGGGGCACCGCCACCCGGATGCGCCGCGACACCCGGGACGACGTGTCGACGTCCGAGGGCAGCACGTCGCTGGGACCGGGCTGCAACAGGACGTCGTCGTAGGTCAGCGCCAGCGGGACGTCGAGGGCTTCGGCGGCGGGCGGGACGTCGACCTCACGCTTCGTCACCACCCGGGCATGGTACGTGGACCCGGCCCCGCCTCACGCCCGAGGGCGGGACGACCGGGGGGCGGGTCGCCGGGGTCGGTCAGCGCACCAGCCCCATGCGGTAGCCGATGGCCACAGCCTGGGCCCGGTCGGCCGCGCCCAGCTTGCGGAACAGCCGCCGGGCGTGGGTCTTGATGGTGTCCTCGGACAGGAACAGCTCCCGGCCGATGGCCGCGTTGCTGCGCCCCCGCGACATGCCGTCGAGGACCTGGGTCTCGCGCTCGGTGAGCTGGACCGCCGGCACCTCGGGCACCGGGCGGCCCTGCACCGGGACCGCCGACCGCCGGGCCTCGCCGAGGGCGGCGCCCAGGACGACGGCCAGCTCCTCGCGGGAAGCGTCCTTGGCGACGTACCCGCGGGCGCCGGACGCGACCGCACGGGCGACGCCGTCGGCGTCCTCGCCGGTCGTCGTCATGACCACGTTGGCCTCGGCGTGGCGGCCGAGCAGCCGCCGGGCGGTCTCGACCCCGCCGAGACCGGGCATCCGGACGTCGAGCAGGACCACGCTCGGCCGCTCCACGGGCCAGCGGGCGACCGCCTCCTCCCCCGAGGCCGCACCCACGATCCGCGTCACCCCGGGCAGTCCGGCGACCGAGCGCCGCATCGTCTCCCGCGCGAGCGGCGCGTCGTCCACGACGAAAACAGTCGCCACCGTGTCTCCCTCCGCAGCCTTCCGGCATCCGTGCCATGCCGGACCTGCGGCCGGCCTGCCCACGTGTCATCGGCAGGGCGGGCGGGGCGGTTGAGGAACCGGTTGCACCGGCGGGGTGCGGCCCGGCGCGCAGCGACCTGCGCCGTGGCGGACACGGTCAGGGACCGACGGCGCGCTCGATCCGTCGGAGGGCGGTCACCAGGTCCGTCTCGTGCTCCACGCCGCCCGGGATCGCTGGGGGATCCCAGCCCGGTCCGGTGAGCAGGACCAGCGGAGACGGGCGCAGCCGCGGCAGGTCGCCGACCTGTGCGGCGTCCGGCACGGGCGCGTCGGCGTGGACGACGACGGCGGACGGCCCGATCCGGCGGACCGCCGCGGCCAGGGCCTCGCGCGGGACCCGGACCCCGAAGCTGCGCACCGGGATGCCGCACTCGGCGAGCGCGGCGGCCAGCACGTGCAGCGGCAGGCCGCGGTCCTCGTCCTCCGCCGCGGCCAGGACGACCGGACGCACGGTGCCCGGGGAACGGAACCCGCGGACGACGTCCCGCATGACGTCGGCCACCGCCTCGGTCAGCAGCCGCTCGGCGGCCACCGCCTCACCGCCGGTCCCCGCCCGCTCGCCGACGGCCGCCAGCACCGGGGAGACCAGGAGGTCCCAGGCGGTCGGCACCCCCTCCCGGTCGAGATGCCGGCGGACGAGACGCCGGCACTCGTCCGGGTCGAGGGCGGTCGCAGCCCGGCTCAGGCCCCGGACGGCCCGGTCGGCGCCCGAGGCCTCCCGCAGCACGAAGGCCCGGGTGGCCCCGGCCGGGGGGGAGTGGCGGTCGCCAGGCACCCGTTCCCGCCGGTCGTCGGGCGTGGGGCCCGCGGTGCGCGGCGGGAGCAGGGTCACCGGCGGATTCTCGGCGTCGAGCGAGGCGTCGAGGGCGATCCGGGCGGCCTCGGCGGGAGCGACCCCCTCCAGGGTGAGCCGGCGCATCACGAGGAGCCGGTTGACATCCGCGGCGGAGTAGCGGCGGTGCGACCCCGCCTCGTGCTCGGACGGACCCAGCCCGTAGCGACGGTCCCAGGTCCGCAGGGTGGCGGGGGCGACCCCGAGCCGGCGGGCCACGGCCGCGACGGTCAACGTCGCGCGCAGGGACGCCGCGGCCGGGCGGCCGGGGGTCGTACCGGTCACCCCCTCAGTGTGCTGGGTCCGGCGCGGGCGCGCATCGTCACCCGACGCCGAGCGGGTCAGGCGGCGGCGATCGACACGCTCCTGACGCGATTCGACGGGCCAAGACCGGGTCAGATCGGGTCGCCGTCACGCTTGAACAAGTAGTGACTCGATTGCTACGGTCCTCACACGACATCGAGCCACCGCCGAGGACACGTGACCTGCCTCCGGCGCGATTACTGGTCACACCGGACTCGTTTGGAGCTGACAGACATGGCAGAGATCTCCCGCCTGCCCGGACCCGTGTCCGACCTGTGGGACTGGCAGCTGGTCGGGGCGTGCCGCGAGGCCGACCCGGCGCTGTTCTTCCACCCCGAGGGCGAGCGCGGCCCGGCCCGGCGGTCCCGCGACGCCGCCGCCCTGGCGATCTGCGCCTCGTGCCCCGTCATCACGCCGTGCCGGGCCCACGCCCTCCAGGTGCGCGAGCCCTACGGGGTGTGGGGCGGGCTGACCGAGGACGACCGCGAGCGTCACTACACGGAGCGGCGCACCGCGGCCGCCCGGCCGGCCATGGTGCCGCTGCGCCGGGCCAGCTGAACGGCGGCGTCGCCCCGACCGGCGACGCGGACGCGGACGGGCCCCGCAGCGATCGTCTCGCTGCGGGGCCCGTCCGCGTGTCAGGAGGCCCGTGGGCCGGGCGGCCTGCCGGTCACCCGGCGGGTCGAGTGACCGGCGGGCCGGGCGTCAGTGGCTGTGCCCGTGACCGTGCCCGTGCGCCGGCTCGGCCGGCGGCTCGGGCTTGTCGACCACGAGGGCGTCGGTGGTGAGCACCATCGACGCGATCGAGGCCGCGTTGCGCAGGGCGGCCTTGGTGACCTTCACCGGGTCGATGATCCCGGCGCCCACGAGGTCGACGTACTCCCCGGTGGCGGCGTCGAGGCCCTGTCCGGGCTCGCGGGCCGCGACCGCCTCGACGACGACCGGGCCCTCGTGGCCGGCGTTCTGGGCGATCCAGCGCAGCGGCTGGGTCATCGCCCGGGCGACGATGTCGACGCCGGTGGCCTCGTCGCCGGTGCGCCCGAGCCGGTCGGCGAGCACCGAGCGGGCGTGGACGAGAGCGGTGCCGCCGCCGGCGACGATGCCCTCCTCGATCGCGGCCCGGGTCGCCGACACCGCGTCCTCGACGCGGTGCTTGCGCTCCTTGACCTCGACCTCGGTGTAGCCGCCGACGTCGATGACGCAGACGCCGCCCGACAGCTTCGCCAGCCGCTCCTGGAGCTTCTCGCGGTCCCAGTCGGAGTCCGTGCGCTCGATCTCGGACTTGATCTGGGCGATCCGCTCCTCGACCGCGGCCCGGTCGCCGCCGCCGTCCACGAGGGTGGTGTCGTCCTTGGTGACGACGATGCGGCGCGCGGTGCCGAGCACCTCCAGGCCCACCGTGTCGAGGGAGAGGCCGACCTCCTCCGACACCACCTCGGCGCCGGTGAGGATCGCCATGTCCTGCAGCATCGCCTTGCGGCGGTCGCCGAAGCCGGGCGCCTTGACCGCGACGGCGCTGAACGTCCCGCGGATCTTGTTGACGACGAGGGTGCTGAGGGCCTCGCCCTCGACGTCCTCGGCGATGACCAGCAGCGGCTTGGCGGTCTGGACGACCTTCTCGAGCAGCGGCAGGAACTGCGACAGGTTCGAGACCTTCGCCTGGTGGACAAGGACGTAGGCGTCGGTGAGGACGGCCTCCATCCGCTCGGCGTCGGTGACGAAGTAGGGCGACAGGTAGCCCTTGTCGAACTGCATGCCCTCGGTGAACGAGAGCTCGACCCCCATGGTCGTGCCCTCCTCGACGGTGATGACGCCGTCGCGGCCGACCTTGTCGAACGCCTCGGCGATCGTCGAGCCGATGGCGCGGTCCTGGGCGGAGATGGTGGCGACGTTCGCGACCGACTCCGAGTCGGTCACCTCGCGGGCCAGCTCGTCCAGGCGCTCGGTGACCGCGGCCACCGCGGCGTCGATGCCCCGCTTGAGCGCCGACGGGGCCGCTCCGGCCGCGACGTTGCGCAGGCCCTCCCGGACCATGGCCTGGGCCAGGACGGTCGCGGTGGTGGTGCCGTCGCCGGCGACGTCGTTGGTCTTGGTCGCCGCCTCCTTGGCGAGCTGGACGCCGAGGTTCTCGTAGCGGTCGTCGAGCTCGATCTCGCGGGCGATGGTGACGCCGTCGTTGGTGATGACCGGCGCGCCGAAGGACTTGGACAGGACGACGTTGCGGCCCTTGGGGCCGAGGGTGACCTTGACGGCGTCGGCGAGGGTGTCGACGCCGCGCTCGAGGGCCTTGCGTGCGGAGTCGTCGAACTCCAGCAGCTTGGGCATGGATGTGCCTTCCGTGCGTGGCGGGTGGGCCCCCGGACGACCGGGGAGGAACGGGAGCGGCGCCGCCCCCGCGCACGGCGGTCCGCTGGACCTCGGGCGGGGACGGCGCCGGTGGGTCAGCGCTCGACGACCGCCAGGACGTCGCGGGCCGACAGGATGAGGTAGTCCTCGGCGTTGTACTTCACCTCGGTGCCGCCGTACTTGCTGAAGAGGACGGTGTCGCCGACCTTGACGTCGAGCGGGATCCGCTTCTCGCCCTCGTCGTCGAAACGACCGGGGCCGACGGCGATGACCTCGCCCTCCTGCGGCTTCTCCTTGGCCGTGTCGGGGATGACGAGACCCGACGCGGTCGTCTGCTCGGCGTCCAGGGGGCGGACGACGATCCGGTCCTCGAGCGGCTTGATGTTGACAGCCACGTGTGACCTCGCTTTCGCAACGCGGCGGGGTGTCTCCCCGCCCGGTGATGGAGCAGTGATGGATCAGGTCGAGTCCCACCGGGCGCACCGTCGTCGCGGGTGCCGGCCGCCAGGCGGCTGGCACTGGGCTCTGCCGAGTGCCAAGCCGACAGTAGTCAGGACTCTGGCACTCGGTCAACCGGAGTGCTAAGCCCGGAGTGGCGTCGCGCAGGGCCGGGGCGTCGTAGCGTGACGGTCGTGTCGATCGACCTGAGCGCGGCGGAGGCGCTGGTCCGGGACTGGCCCGTGGGGTCGGCGGCCGTCGCGGTCCTCGGCTCCCGCGGGGACGCCGTGATCGGCGACGCCGACCGACCCTACCCCTGGGCGTCGGTCACGAAGCTGGTCACCGCGCTCGCGGTCCTCGAGGCGGCCGCCGACGGCGAGGTCTCGCTGGACGACCCGGTGGGACCGTCGGGATCCACCCTGCGCCACCTGCTCGCCCACGCCTCGGGACTGCCGTTCGAGGGGGTGGAGCCCGTCGCGGCCGTCGGCGCCCGGCGGACCTACAGCAACTCCGGGTACGAGCTGGCCGCCGCCCACGTCGCGGCGGCCACCGGTCGGCCGTTCGGCGACGACGTCCGCGACCGGGTCCTCGCCCCGCTCGGCATGGCCGGGACCGAGCTGACGGGGTCGCCGGCGCACGGCGTCACCGGGCCGATCGCCGACCTGGCCCGGCTCGGGGCCGAGCTGCTGGCCCCGCGCGTCCTGCAGCCCGAGATCGTCACCCAGGCGTCGACCCTCGCCTACCCCGGCCTGGACGGCGTGCTGCCGGGGTACGGCCGGCAGTCGCCGAACGACTGGGGGCTGGGCTGCGAGATCCGGGGGACGAAGGACCCCCACTGGACCGCGCCGGCCAACTCGCCCCGGACCTTCGGTCACTTCGGCCAGTCCGGCAGCTTCCTCTGGGTGGACCCGGAGGCGGGCGTGGCGTGCGCCGGCCTGGCGGACACCCCGTTCGGGCCGTGGGCCGTCGAGGCCTGGCCCCGGCTGTCGGCTGCCGTCCTGGCGGGAGCCTGACGGCCGAGGCGCCAGACTGGCGCCTCGTGGACGTCGCCGGCCTGACCGCTCTGCTCGCGCCCGACGGCTGGGACCTGTTGCGCTCCCTGCCGCCGTACGACGAGGCGGACGTCCTCGGGCTGAGCGAGCGGTTGCGGGCCGAGGGCCACTCCCCCGCGCTCGTCGCCGCCGCCCTCACCCAGGCCCGCCTGCGGGCCCGGGCCGGGTCGAAGTTCGGGCCCTTCGCCCCCGACCTGCTGTACACGGCGGAGGGCCTGGAGCAGGCCACCCGGCTGCCGGTGGCGGCCCGGCACGCCCGGCGGTTCGTCGAGGCCCGTGTGGACGCGGTCGCGGACCTCGGGTGCGGGATCGGGGGGGACGCCCTCGCGATGGCCGGCCTGGGACTACGGGTGGAGGCGGTCGAGTCCGACCCCGTGACCGCGGCCGTCGCGACCGTCAACCTGCGGCTGGCGGCCGGCGACGCCACGGTGCGCCACGGCGACGCCACCCGGTTCCCGGACGGGTTCGGCCTGGTCTCGGGGGCGTGGGCCGACCCCGCACGCCGGGCCGGTGGCCGCCGGATCGCCGACCCGCAGGCGTGGTCACCGCCGCTGTCCTGGGCGCTGGAGCTGCCCACCGCCGGCGCGGCGGCCGGGGTGCGGGCGGTCGGCGTCAAGGTGGCGCCGGGGATCGACCACGACCGCATCCCCTTCGAGGCGGGCTGGCAGGCGGAGTGGACCAGCGTCGACGGCGACGTCGTCGAGGCGGTGCTGTGGCACGGGGCGGCGGCGGAGTCCCTGGTGCGGCGGGCGGCCGACGTCCTCGTGACGGACCCGGACTCGCCCGACGCCGTCGCCGAGGTCGCCCGGGTGACCGACGCCGACGCCCCGCCCGCCGACGAGATCGGCGCCGGCGAGATCGGCGACCTGCTGTACGAGCCGGACGGGGCGGTCATCCGAGCCGGGCTCGTCACGGCGGTCGCCGCGGCCGTGGGCGGACGGCTCATCGACCCGTCGATCGCCTTCGTCACGGCCGGCACCCCGGCGCCCACCACCCCGCTCGCCACGGTCTACGAGGTCGAGGCCGTGCTGCCCTGGGGGCTCAAGCGGTTGCGCGGGTACCTGTCGGCGCGGGACGTCGGCCACGTCGTCGTCAAGCGGCGCGGCTCCCCGATCGACCCCGACGAACTGCGCACCGCCCTGCGCCTGTCCGGCGAGGGGACGGCCACCGTCGTCCTCACCCGCGCCCTCGGCCGTCGCGTCGCCGTCGTCTGCCACCCGGCGTGACCGCAGCCGTCCGCCGCCCGACCGGTCCGTCCGTTCCCGCGGCGGCCGATCACCCGACGTCGCCCCGGAAGGCCGGGTGCGGGACGGGGGACATGGTCAGGCGAGGACGGTGGACACCGGGAGGGCGGGGTCGCTCGGCAGGGTCAGGTCCGACGGGGGGCGGCCGGAGGTGACCAGCAGCGAGCCGAGGGCCGCGACCATGGCGCCGTTGTCGGTGCACAGTCGCGGCGGCGGCACCCGGACGGCGACGCCCACCGCCCCGGCCCGCGCCTCGGCCAGGGCCCGCAGCCGGCTGTTGGCCGCCACCCCGCCGCCGAGCAGCAGGTGTCCGACGCCCTCGCTCACGCAGGCGTCGACGGCCTTGCGGACCAGGACGTCGGCGACCGCCTCCTGGAAGCTCGCCGCGACGTCGGCCACCGGCACCGGCTCCCCGGCGGCCTCGCGCCGCTCCACCCACCGCGCGACCGCGGTCTTGAGCCCCGAGAACGAGAAGTCGTACCGGTGCTCGCGCAGGTCGTGGGCGGCCGTGAGGCCGCGCGGGAAGGCGATGGCCGCGCCGTCCCCGTCGCGGGCGGCCCGGTCGACGTGCGGCCCGCCGGGGAACGGCATCCCCAGCAGCCGGGCCACCTTGTCGAACGCCTCGCCCGCGGCGTCGTCGATGGTCCGCCCCAGCACCTGCACGTCCCCGGTGACGTCGTCCACCCGGAGCAGGGACGAGTGGCCGCCGGACACCAGCAGCGCGACCGCGGGCTCCGGCAGGGAACCGTTCTCGAGGGTGTCGACGGCCACGTGGGCGGCCAGGTGGTTGACCCCGTACAGCGGCACGCCGAGCCCCAGCGCCAGCGCCTTCGCCGCCGCCACCCCCACCACGAGCGCGCCCGCCAGGCCCGGCCCGGCGGTCACCGCCACCGCGTCGACATCGGTCAGCGCGACCCCGGCGTCGGACAGCGCCCGCCGCAGCGTGGGCTCCCACGCCTCGAGGTGGGCCCGGCTCGCGACCTCGGGCACCACCCCGCCGAAGCGGGCGTGCTCGTCGACGCTGCTGGCCAGGGCGTCGGCAAGCAGCGTGGAGCCGCGGACGATCCCGACGCCGGTCTCGTCGCACGAGGTCTCGACACCGAGGACCAGGGGCTCGCTGCTCACGGGCCCAGTCTGCGGGTCATGACGAGGGCGTCGACACTGCCCGCGTCCGACCGGCGGTAGTAGCCGCGCCGGCGTCCCGTCTCGTCCCAGCCGGCGGAGCGGTAGAGGGCGACGGCCGCCGGGTTGTCGGCGCGCACCTCCAGGAGCAGCCGCCGGACGCCCTCCGCCGCGGCCGCCGCTGTCACCTCTGCGAGCAGCCGCCGCCCCAGCCCGGCCCCCCGCGCCTCGGCCGCGACCGCGATCGTCTGGAGGTCGGCCTCGGCCCCGACGACGGCGATCCCGGCGTAGCCGACGAGCCGGCCGCCCGTCTCGGCCACGACGTAGCGGCGGGTGGCGCGTTCGGCGAGCTCGGCCCAGAAGGTCTCGACCGACCAGGCGTCGTCGGGGAACGCCCGCTGCTCGATCTCGACGGCCGCGGTGATGTCCCACCAGCGCATCCGCCGGATCCGGGCGGGCGGGTCCGGGGCCCCGCCCGGCCGGGCCGCCACCTCCCCGGCGGTCCCGCCGGTCATGGTCCCGCCGCCGTCACCCGCTTGCGGGGACCCGGCTCGCGGGCGTCGGGCCGGCGCAGGTACTGCGGGACGACCGGGCCGGGGCGTCCGGCGGCGAGGTCGCCGGCGGCCAGCCGGGCCACGGCCCATGCCGGGGGGTCGAGGACGTCGTCCACCGGTGGCCCCAGCACCTCCGGGTACAGCCACGCCCCCCGGCCCACGACCGGCCGGTCGCCGACCGGGACCGCGTCCGGGCGATCGACCGCGGGCCCGGCCGTGCGGCGACCCGCGTCGTAGGCGGCCCAGTAGACCTCGCGCCGCCGGGCGTCGGTCGCGACGAGCGGGGAGTCGACCCGCTCCCGCACCGCCTCGGCGAGGGCGTCCAGGCTGCCGACCCCGGTCACCGGCACTCCGAGGGCGAGGGCGAGGGTGCGGGCCGTGGCCAGTCCCGCGCGCAGCGCGGTGAAGGGGCCGGGACCGGTCCCGACCGCCACGGCACCGAGGTCGCCGGGGCGGGCACCGGCCTCGCCCAGCACGGCGGCCACCGCGGCGGCCAGCACGTCCGCCGGCCGGCGGGCATCGGGCACGTCGCGCCCGGAGACCGGCTCGGCGGTGGGACCGGAGACCTCGGCGAGCACCACCGACGCCGTCGACGAGGACGTGTCGAGCGCGAGCAGCAGCATCAGGACGCCCCGCGCGTCGCCGCCCCGAGCGGTCCGGCGACGTCGACGCCCGCCCAGCGCGGGCCGTGCGCCCGGACCACGACGTCCCGGGTCCCCTCGTCGCGGCGGTCCAGCGCGACGTCGAGCCGGCTCCCGGACAGCCGCTCGGCCAGGCCCTCGCCCCACTCGACGACGACGACGGAGCGGGCGACGTCGGCGTCCAGGTCGAGGTCGTCCAGCTCCAGCGCCGACCCCAGCCGGTAGGCGTCGACGTGCACCAGCGGCAGCCGCCCGCCGGTCATCTCGTGGACCAGGACGAAGGTGGGCGAGGTCGCGGGCTCGGCGATGCCGAGGCCCCGGGCGAGCCCCTGGACCAGTGTGGTCTTGCCGGCACCGAGCGGGCCGGTGAGGACGACGAGATCGCCGGGCCCGGCCAGTCGGGCCAGCGCCCCGCCGAGCGCCCGGGTGGCGTCGGCGGTGGCGGTGCGCCCGCGCCAGGTCGGCGCCACGGCGTCCGGAGCGGTCACGGGCCCGTGACCACCAGGCCGTCGAGGGCCGGGACGGCGGCCGCGGCCGCCTCGCCCGCCCTGCCGGTGGAACCCACCGCCCCGACGTGGCGCCGCGGCAGCCGGGTGCCGATCCGGGTGACGATCTCGTAGGAGATCGTGCCCGCGGCGTCCGCCCAGTCCTGGGCGGTGGGCTCACCGCGGGAGCCGGGGCCCCAGAGGAGGACCTCGTCGCCCGCCGCCGCCCCGGCACCCGGCCCGAGGTCGACGACGACCTGGTCCATGCACACCCGGCCCGCCACGGTGACCCGGCGGGCGGTGTCGGCGCTGCGCACGAGCAGGGGCCCGCGGCCGGACGCCGAGCGGGGCAGCCCGTCGGCGTAGCCCAGGGGCACCAGACCGAGCACGGTGTCGCAGGTCGTCGTGTACTCGTGCCCGTAGGACACCCCGGACCCCGCCGGCACCCGCTTGGCCTGGGTGAGCGACGCCCGCAGCGTCATGGCGGGCACGAGCCCGGCCTCGGCCGGCGACACCAGGTCCGGGGCCGGCGAGAGTCCGTAGACGGCGATGCCCGGGCGCACGAGGTCGTAGTGCAGGTCCGGGCGGAGCAGCGTGGCCGCGGAGTTCGCCAGGTGGCGCAGCTGCGGCCGGAGGCCGGCGCCCTCCGCCACGCGGATCGCCTCGGCGAACGCCGCCGCCTGGCGGTCCACGGTGGGGTGGGCGGGGGCGTCGGCGAGCGCCAGGTGACTGAAGAGCCCGGTGACCGCCAGCACACCCTCGGCCTCCAGGGCGGCGGCGCGGCCGGCGGTCCCCGGCCAGTCGGCCATCGTCACCCCGTTCCGGGACAGCCCGGTGTCGATCTTGACGTGGACGTCGGCCACCTGCCCGGTGGCCCGGGCGGCGGCCGCCACCGCCGCCAGCGCCCAGCCGGAGGAGACTCCGAGGGTCACCCGTCGGCGCAGCCCGCCCTCGAGATCGGAGCCGGGACCCAGGAGCCAGGCGAGCAGGGGCGCCGTGACGCCGGCGTCCCGCAGCGCGACCGCCTCGTCGAGCTGGGCCACCCCGAGCCAGGTGGCCCCGCCCGCCAGGGCGGCGCGGGCGCACGGCACCAGCCCGTGGCCGTAGGCATCGGCCTTGACCACCGCCATGACCTCGGCACCGGCGGCCGACCGGGCCAGCGACGACACGTTCCCGGCGACGGCGTCGAGGTCGACGACCGCCTCGCCGGTGACCTGCAGGTCGTTCGACGGTGCGGCGGACGGCCCGTCGGAGTCGCTCACCGCCGCAGTCTGGCAGCCCCGGCCGCCCACAGCAGTGCCGCGAACCCCGTGCCGCCCCTCGACCGGACCCGGCTCGCCCTCGTGGACCCTGTGCACAACCTACAATTCGTATGGTCCGCACAGGATCCGGAAACGGCACCTCTCACCGGCCGCCACCGTGCCGCGGCGTCAAGGGAGGTGCCCTCCGGTGTCCGGCAGGGGGTAGACCAGCCCGCCCTCGTCGCGCATGAGCGAGATGAGGGACGGGTCGCTGCTCGCCAGCTCGCGGTCCGACAGCAGCGCGGTCGCCGCCGCCATGCAGTCGGCCAGCGTGACGACCGCCCCGTGCCGGTCGTAGTGCCGGGCCCGCAGCAGCCCCGCGAGCACCCCGTGGTCGTCGTTGACGACCGCCACCTCCATCCCGGCGAAGACGAGCAGGGCGATGTCAGCGTTGACGTCGTCCTCGTCCTTGCCGTGGAGGCGGATCAGGATGTCGACGACCTCGGCGAGGTTGGCCGCCGACACCGCCGTCGGCCCGACCAGGAGCTCCTGGACCAGCGGGGCGACCGGCTCGTTGCGCAGGTAGGCCAGCAGGGCGTAGGCGTCGAGGACGGTCACGCCGTCCGGTCGCCGCGGAAGTCGGCCTCACCGGTCCGGACCAGCGCGCGCGCCTCGTCGGAGGTCGGGCCGGCGCCGGCGTAGGCCCCCCGCAGCGCGGTCAGCGGATCCTTGGGCACCGGCCGCACGATGGCGTAGTCGCCCCGGTCGATGACCAGCACCGATCCGGCGTTCCAGCGGTGTCGCAGGGCCGCCGGGAGGGAGACCTGACCGTTGCGGGTGACCTTGGCGCGGCTTGGAGGCATAAGGAGTATCATACGACGAGAGCCGTCTATAGTATGAGGTCGTCGGTCCCGGGTCGCGGGGATGTCCGTCACAGTCCGGCGACGACCTCGCGCACGGCCCGGGCCAGCGCCGATGCCGGCACCGGCCCGCCGCGTCCCGGACCCGCCGCCCGCTGGCCCGCCATGCCGTGGAGGAGCGCCGCCGCCGGGCCGGCGATGTCCGGCGGCAGGCCCGCGGCGAGCAGGGTTCCGGCCACCCCGGACAGGACGTCACCGGACCCGGCGGTGGCCAGCCACGGCGGGGCGGCGGCCACGGTGGTGACCTGTCCGCCGGGCGAGGCGACGACCGTCGTGGCGCCCTTGAGGAGGACCGTGGCTCCCGTCAGGGCAGCCCCGCGCCTGGCGTGCCCGGCCGGGTCGGCCTCGACCGCGGCGCGGCCGGCCGGCTGGTCCAGGGCGGCGAGGAGCCCGGCCAGCTCCCCGGCGTGCGGGGTGAGGAGCAGCCGCTCCGGCCGCGGCAGGTCACCGGTGGCCGCCCGGGTGCCGAGGGCGGCGACGGCGCCG
>JBHJOJ010000247.1:0-16910 GCA_050329835.1 Kineosporiaceae bacterium
GACGAGGCGATCCTCGTCGAGCCCGAGGCCCGGCACACCGGCGAGAACATCACCCGCACCCGGACCCTGCTCGACGAGAAGGGCATCTCCGTCCGGTCGGTCATCCTCATCACCCGGCCTTACCAACAGCGCCGGGCCTACGCCACCGCCGCCCACCACTGGCCCGGAATCAAGATCCTCACCTCAGCCCAACCCCTGGCCCTCGACGACTACGTGAGAACCATCGGCGGCCCCGACCTCGTCGTGCACATGCTCGTCGGCGACACCCAACGCATCTGGGTCTACGCCGAGCAGGCACACGCCATCCCGCAGCAGGTCCCGGCCCACGTCCGCGCCGCCTACGACCGCCTCGTCACCGCGGGCTACACCCTTCGCCTCGTACCCCGCGTAGGTCCCCGTCCGAGCGCACTGCCGAATCCGGCTCTAGTGTCGTGAGTCATTGAGGCTTATGCAGAACGGTAATGCGGCTCTTCACAATCCAGGGTGTAGTCGGGATCGGAATCCGCCGGTCTCCAGCAGTGATCTTGCGATGTAGTGGGTGAGGTTGCGGAAGCCGAGGGCTGAGCCGCGCAGGTGTTCCAGGCGGCCGTTGATCGCTTCGGTGGGGCCGTTGGACGTGCCGGGGCGGTCGAAGTAGGCCAGCACGTCGTCGGCGCGCTTCTGGAGGGTGCGGCCGAGGGTGATGAGCTCGGTGAGCACCGCCGGGACGCCGGTGCTGCCCGGCCCTGGCCAACCCGTGCCCGGTGCCGAGCTCGGTGGAGACCGTGAGCACCGACCCCGACGGCGCCGGACCGCTCACCGCCGGCGTCTACACCCACGTGACGTGGGACGCGGCCGCCCTCGCCGCCGGTCTCGGCTCCGCCGACCTCGCCGCCGCGGGCACCTTCCGGTTCGACTACGTCGCCGCGGTGCCGCTGCGGGCCAACACGACGACGTGGTCGTCGGGCGAGCCGGCACCGGCCGGCGGCACCCAGGCCGCCAACCTCGACAACAACACCGGCCCGAGCACCGCCGAGCCCCCGGGCGAGCGGTCGGCGACGAACCTCGCCGAGGCCTCGGGCACGTACGCGGCGACGAGCTGGACCGCCGACGACAGCCACACCGTCACCCTCGAGGACCTGCGGATCGTCAAGAGCGCCGACGACGACGCCCTCGTCCAGGGCGACGTCACGACGTGGACCCTCGACCTCGCCGTCAGCGAGTACGTCGACACGGCGTCCTCGCTCGTCGTCACCGACACCGTCCCCGACGGGCTGTGCCCGGGCTCGGCGACCGGCATCTCCCCCGGCAGCGACGCCGAGTGCACGGCCGCCGGGGCCCCGAGCCTCGGGTACACCTCGGCGACGGAGAACACGGACGGCACGTGGACCCTCGTCTGGCAGCCCGCCGACCTCACGACCAACGGGACGGCGAGCCTCTCCTTCGAGACCGTCGCCCGGGCCTTCTACCAGGACGGCGGGGCCGACGACACGCCCGTCCAGGCACAGGACTCGTGGACCAACGACGTCGACCTCACCGGGACGGTCACCGCCCGCACCGGGACCACCGACACCGGACCCCGCGCCCTCGTCGACTCCTCCTCGGCCGGGCAGAGCGCCGGCCCGATCTCCTTGAGCAAGGAGGTCGCGGACTCCTACCCCGACCCCGCGGGCTGCGGTGACGGCACCGGCACCACGTGGCAGCCGACCACCACGACCACGACGTACGGGCCGGGGGACCGGGTGTGCTGGCGGCTCACCGTCACCACCCCGGCGAACCTCGACTCGTCCGGCGTCACCCTGTCCGACCTCCTGCCGCCCGGTCACGAGCTCGTCTCGGTGGCCGCCGGGGCGGGTGACACCGTCGGTGGGTCGTACGGCTCACCGACGGTCGCCGGGCAGACCCTGAGCTGGTCGCTGGGCACGGGCGGCGACGTCGACGAGGGCCAGGTCGCGCAGCTCGTCGTCGAGACCGAGGTCACGGACCCGACAGCCGCCTCGGCCGCCGCCGTCGACCTGTCGGCCAACCTCGCCAAGCTCTCGTACACCAACGTCGCCGGCGAGGTGTTCCAGCTCCGCGACGACGCCGACGCCCCCTGGCGGGAGGCCGAGCTCGTCCTCGACAAGTCGGACGCCACCGGCACCGGGCCCTACGTCGGCGGCGAGAGCGTCGACTACGACGTGGCACTCACCAACGACGGCAACCAGGACGCCGCCGACATCATCGTGTGGGACCTGCTGCCCGCCGAGCTGGACTGCGCGGACGTCACCGCCCTCGGCGACTTCACCGCCTGCGACGACGCCGCGGTGGGCGGCCGCTCCCGCCTGTCGGCCACGGTGGCGGGGCTCGCCGCGGGCGCCTCGACCACCCTGTCGTACACCGTCACCCTGCCGGTGTCGCTGAGCCCGAACCTCGACCTCGTCAACGACGCCGGGGTCGTGTCCTTCGACACGGCGACGAACATCGCCGCGGTCCCGACGTTCACGTACGTCCCGTCGAGCAACATCGACCCGACGGCGCCGACCGCCACCACGGGACCGGTCGAGGACAGCGTGACGACGGCGACCGCCGACGTCACCGTCGCGAAGACCCGCACGACGAGCGTCGACGAGGGCGGCAACTCCGCGGCGTCGCAGGCGACGATCGGCGAGACGATCACGTACACGGCCACCGTCACGCTCCCCGGGGACCTCACGCTCACCGGTGGTGAGGTCCGCGACGACCTGGGTACCCGACTCGCCCTCGACACCGGGAGCGTCGACGCCCGACTCGACGGCGCACCCCTGCCGGGCGGCTGGTCGCTGTCGACCGCCTCGAACACCATCACGGTGACGCTGCCCGCGACGCACGTCGTGCCCACCGGCGGGCAGACGGTGACGGTCGAGTTCGACGCCGTCGTCACCGACGTGGCGGCGAACGTCGCCGGGGCCTCGCTGGGCAACACCGCCCGGCTCGTGTGGGACGACGGGAACGTGCCCGGCAGCGTCTCGACGACCGTCGTCGAACCGGACATCGGCGTGGCGAAGTCGAGCGATGCGACCGGCCCGGTGGCCGCCGGCGACGTCGTCACCTACACCGTGGACGTGACGAACGCGGGCAGCTCGGTGTCCACGGCCCACGACGTCGTCGTCGTCGACACCCTGCCCGACGAGCTCACCCCGCTGGAGGGCGTCGCCGACCCGGCCGAGGACGGCGACCTCGTCCCGCCGGACAACGGCACCTGGGACGCCTCGGTCCGGACCATCACGTGGTCGCTGCCCTCGATCGCCCCCGGGGCCACACCGAGCCTCGGCTACTCCGTGCAGGTCGCCGACCCGCTGACCGCGTCGTCCCCGCTGTCGAACACCGTCGCGGTCACCGCGAGCTCCCTCGCCGGCACGCCCGCCGGCGAGCGCGACGACGCCTCGGGCCACTCGACCGCCCGCTACGCCGCGGGCGCCACCGAGACCCTGACGGGGCCCCCGCTCGCCGTGACCAAGAGCGTCGACGTCACCGACGCCGCCCCCGGCGACGTCGTGACGTACACGGTCACGGCGACCGTCCCGGCCGACACGGTGGTCGCGGACCTGGCCGTCGTCGACGTCCTGCCGGCCGGGCTCACCCACGCCTCGACGGTGTCCGCCACGTGCACGTCCGGCCCGTGCTCAGGGGTCACCGTCACCACGCCCGCGGCCGTCGGGCAGCGGCTCGCCTGGTGGGTCGGGGACCTGCTGACCTCGGCGTCCACCCCGCGGGTGTTCACGATCGTCCACACCGCGACCGTGGACGACACCGGCGGCCCGACGACCGGCGACACCCTCACCAACAGCGCCGTCGCCGTCGGCAACACCACCGACACGATCACCGGCGCGCCGTTCCTCGCACCCGACCCCGCGGGCTTCGACGTCACCGCGGGCCCCGCCACGGTGGACGTCGGCGTCGTCGAGCCCACCCTCACCGTCGACAAGGAGGTCGCGGACGAGGGCACGCCCGACGACACCCGCCGCGTCGTCGCCGGCGAGGAGCTCGACTTCTCGGTCACGGTGACGAACACCGGGACGTCGACGGCGTACGACGCGGTCGTCACCGACACCACCGACCCGCGGTTCGAGGCCGTCACCGTCGCCGACGGCACCGGCTGGAGCGTCACCGACGCCGACCCGGCCGACGGCACCCTGACCTTCGCCCTCGACCCCCTCGCCCCCGCCGCCTCGGTGACGATCACCTACACGCTGCGCGTCCCGGCCCTCGACGCCGCCGACGAGGTCGCCGGCCCCGAGCTGACGAACACCGCCGACGCCACCTACGCCTCGGGCACGGGCGGCGGCGCCCGCGCCTACGACGACGTCGCCGCGGACACGGTCTCGCTCGAGGCCGATCTCGCGAGCGTCGGCGACCTCGTCTGGCTCGACCTCGACGGCGACGGCGCGCGCGACGTCGGCGAGGGCGGCATCCCCGGCGTCGACGTCACGGTCGTGTGGCTGGGCCCGGGCGGGACGCCCGGCGGCGGCGACGACGAGACCTGGACCACGACGACGGGCGCCGACGGCACCTGGTCGCGCACGGGGCTGCCGGCGGGGGCGTTCACCGCGACCGTCGACGCCGGGGACCTGCCCGCGGGGACGGCGTTCGGGTACGACCTCGACGGCGGGGCGGACGGGACCGCGGCGTTCACGCTCGCCGAGGACGAGGACCGCGACGACGTCGACGTCGCCGCGGTCGGCAGCAACGCCCTCGGCGACCTCGTCTGGCTCGACCTCGACGACGACGGGGTCCGGGACGCCGGCGAGCCCGGGGTGGACGCCGTCGACCTCACCGTGACCTGGCTCGGCGGGGACGGGGCACCCGGCGGCGGTGACGACGTCGTGCTGTCGGCGACCACCGACGCCGCCGGGGCCTGGGGACTCGGCGGGCTGCCGGACGGGTCGTTCACCGTCGCCCTCACCGGTGGGGCGCCGACCGGGTACGGCGCGGCCTACGACGAGGACGGGGGCCGCGACGGCAGGCTCGTCGTCACGGGGCTGACCGGCGGCGCGACACACGATACCGCCGACCTCGCCCTCGTCGGGACCCGGTCGCTCGGCGACCGGGTGTGGCTCGACCGTGACCGCGACGGGGCGCAGGACACCGGCGAGCCCGGTATCGCCGGTGTCGACGTGACGGTGACCTGGGCGGGCCCCGACGGCACGCTCGACACCGGCGACGACGTGTCGTGGACCGACGCCACCGGTGCCGACGGCCGCTGGCGGGTCGACGCGCTGCCGCCCGGCGTCTACCGGGCGGCGGTCGACGCCGCGACCCTGCCCGGCGGGGTGAGCTGGACGTTCGACCGGGACGACGCCACGTCCTCGCCCGACGGGGTGTGGGAGGGCACGCTCGCCGCGGCCGCCGACCGGCTCGACATCGACACCGGCGTCGTCGGGGCCGGGTCCGTCACCGGCATCGTGTTCGTCGACACCGACGGCGACGGCGTCCGCGACCCCGGTGAGTCGGGGCTGCCCGGGGTGCCGGTCACCGTCCGGACGCCCGGCCCGGACGGCGTCCTCGGGACGGCCGACGACCTCACCGTGAGCGTGACCTCGGGCGAGGGCGGCCGGTACACAGCCGCGGGCCTGCCCTTCGGGTCCTACCGTGTGTCGTTCGGCACCGGGACGAACGCGGGCACCCGGTCGCTCACCGTCGACGGCGAGGAGGTGCTCGACGAGGCGCGTCCGGCACCGACGGCGCCCGACGCCACGGACGCGGCACCCGGCGGGAGCGGCGGACCCGGCGGGGCAGGTCTGGCGTCGACCGGTGGGCCGGTGCTGCCCTGGCTCGCGCTCGCGCTCGCCCTCCTCGTCGCCGGTGGCCTCGCCGTCCTCCTCGTCACCGCCCGGCGGCGCCCGGCGGCGGGGTAGCGGGACGGGCGACCCCGCCCGCGACCCGGCCCACGACGGCCCGTCGTTCACGGCGACCCCCGGACGGCGGGTGACCCGCGGGGGCGTCGGCGCGGGCTGACGGTCGGGCGATCCTCCCGTCTCGCTGCAGCGCGTCCGCCGCGGCCCGGCTCACGCGGCCCCGCGCGCCCCGCGCTCCTCGCGCTCCGCCAGGTCGCGCAGCGTCAACAGCTGCTTGCGCATCATGAGCAGGTCCCCCCACGCAAGCATCCGACGCCGTGCACCGGCAGCGGGCCCGGGCGGGTCGGTGACGCGCATCGCCGCCACCAGTCGCGACCCCTCCGCCACCGGGGTCACGACATAGCTCAGGGCGACGTCCCCGAAGACCGCCCGCGGCCGCCCCTCCCGCATCCGGACCGTGAGCTCCTCCCCGTGTCGGAAACCCACGAGCGTGAAGATCGTCATGACGGCCTGGCCGACGGCCAGGTCCTCGCACCACGCCTGCCGGGACCGGGGGCTGCGCCGCCCGAAGTTGTCGAGCCAGTCGTAGCTGTAGGGGGCGACGCGCAGCTGGCAGAGCCACGCGTAGAGCGGCCCTGGCCCGCTGCGCACCGTGACGGCGCGCAGCCATCGCCCCGGCGCGTCCGGGAGGACCTCGTCGCAGCGGTACCGGGCCCGGACCTCGTGGTCCTCGACGCCCCACCGCTCGGCACCGTGGCGCGGGAGTGCCATCGCTGTCCCCCTCTCGTTCCGGCTGTGTGTGACTAGGTAGCACTGTCGGTGAGCCTGGACCACCCCTACCATCGTGGCGTCTGTCGAGCAGCGGCGCCCGCCAGGAAAGGGGACACCTGACCTGGGGGGCCGCATGCTGCGATCGCGTCGCGATGTCGACAGTGACGGCCCCACGTCCCCGGCGGCCGGGGTGGAGGACCTCGCCGAGGCCCTGCAGCAGGCCGAGGAGCTGCTGCAGCGGGTGAGGGGGGCCGTGGAGACGGCCCCGGGGAGCCTGGCCGACGCCTGGCCGCCCCCCGACGCCCAGCAGTGGCTGGAGCCCGCCGTCGCCACCGCGCGCGTCGTGAGATGCCTCATCGGCGTGGGACTGGACTGCTCGGGCGTGGCGCAGGCACTCGGCCGGACCAGGGCCGGAGCCTCGGTCCGGGTGCTCGCGACCCCGGACCGGCTTCGGGTTCCGGGGGCGGTGCACTGCCTGGACTCGGTCGTGGCGGGGGGCGGCACGGTCCGCACGTGCGTGCAGCCGATCCCGCTCCTCCTCGTCATCCTCGACGGTCGTGTGGCGTTCGTCCAGGGCACGTCGTGCACGGCCGCCCGGGTGCACGGCCCGCCGCTGCTGCGCACGCTCACCGGGCTGTGGGAGGGACTGTGGGCGTCGTCGCAGTCGGTACGTCGTGCGCCGGCCCCGGGCGTGGAGACGCTGACGAGCGAGCGGCACCGGACGGTGCTCCGCCTTCTGGCCGAGGGGGCCAAGGACGAGAGCGCCGCACGCGAGCTCGGTGTCTCGGTGCGGACCTACCGTCGGTACGTCGCCGTCCTCATGGACGACATGGGCGCCAGCACACGGTTCCAGGCCGGTGCCGCAGCCGCCCGGTGGGGGTGGCTGCCCGCCGAGTCGCCCGCTCCCGGCCCGGCCCGGGAGCGCGGCAGGAGCCTCACGACATGACGGACCACCGCACCGGAAGGACGGGACATGCTCACCCGACTCGCGACCCCCGTCGCAGCCAGGCTGATCGCCTACCGCCTCTACCATCCGCCGCGCCGCCGACACCACCGCTCACCCGAGCAGTTCGGGCTCGACGCGAGGACGACGACCGTCACCACCGACGACGGGGTGGACCTGCACGTCTGGGTCGTCCCGGGCACCGGTGACCGGGCGGCCGTCGTCGGCCACGGGATCGGGCTCACGAAGAGCGGCAGCCTGGCCCACGCGAGGCTGCTGGCCGACCTCGGGTTCGGCGTCGTCATGTTCGACCACAGGAACCACGGGCTGTCGGGCCGGGACCCGTCGTCGCGCGGCCTCTCGGACCGCTTCACCCGGGACGTCGAGGCCTGCGTCAACGCGGTGCCGACGTTCTTCCCCGGTGTGGTCTCGACCGTCGTGTGGGGTTTCTCCTTCTCGTCGTTCCCGAGCTTCTACGCCCTCGGCCGACCGCACTGCGAGGTGTCCGCCGTGCTCTGCGACAGCGGCCCGGCCGACACCCTCGAGCCGCTGTTCCACGGCTTCGCCGACGCAGGGGCGCTGCCGCTGCGGGGTCCCTACCGGCGCGGCCCGGCACGCACCACGCTGGTGGAGGCGGTCGCCCGGACGGCCACCGCCATGCTCGACGCCCGGTGGCCCCCGCCGGACGAGGGGCGCTTCCGTTCCACGCCCGCCCTGTTCCTCTCCGGCCGGGACGACAGCATCGCCCGCACCGAGCACGTGCGGGCACTGTCGGACCGTTACCCGGCCGCGCGCACGGAGGTCGTGGCGGGCGGCCACCTCGACGGGATCAAGGTCGACCCCGAGGGGTACGGGGCGCGGGTGAGGACCTTCCTCGAGGCAGCCCTCCCCTGAGGCCTCCGCGCCACGGTCGACACGGGGGTGGGACGGCAGCCCTCAGCCGCACCCGCCGGCGTGACCGGCGTCGGCCCCGACGGAAACCGTGCCCGGTCCCGTCGCCGGTTCCTCCCCCGAAGGGTCGGGGCCCGGCGTCACCGCGGGCTCGGGACGCTGCGCACGCCAGGCGGCAGCCGCGGTCGACAGGCGATCCAGCCCCCAGAAGGGCTCACGTGCCACCGTGAACATGGGCACCCCGAAGACGCCGTCACGCTGGACGTCGAGCAGGGCCGCGGTCCCGGCCTCCCGCCATCGCGGGTGCTCGCAGGCCTCGGCGAGCGACGGGTCGAGGCCGCACTCCCCGGCCACCGCCGCCACCACGGCCCGGTCGGTGATGTCGCGGCCGTCCTGCCAGCGGGCCCTGGTGAGGGAGACGGCCAGGGTCCGGAACGACTCGGACGAGTCCGCGCCCGCTGCGAGCACGGCCAGCGACGGCACCTCCCACACCGGGTCCCGGTCGACGGGCCAGGTCGGCGTGAGCCCGCGCGCCCGGCAGAGGCGGGCCACGTCGCGCAGGATGTACAGGTGCTTGGCCTTGGACATCGCCACGTACGGGAAGTCGCCGCCCGCGGCGCGCAGCGCGGCGGCGCCCCGCTCGTCGGGCTCGAAGAACATGCGCATCGTGCACGCGGACAGGAAGTCGGCGTGGTGGCGCGCCCCGTCCTCCAGCGCCAGCCAGGAGTAGGGGCTGCGCAGCGAGACGTACCAGCGCGGTGGCCCCGGCGGACGTCTCACGTCACCAGGCCCCCGTCGACACCCAGCACCTGGCCGGTCACGTAGGAGGCCCGCGGCGAGGCGAGGAAGGACACCGCGTCGGCCACCTCCTCGGCGGTGCCCATCCGCGCAGCCGGGATGCGGCGTCGGATCTCCTCGGCGGTCGCCTCCCCGAGCGCCGCGGTCATGTCGGTCTCGATGAACCCCGGCGCGACGACGTTGACCCGGATACCGCGCCCAGCCAACTCCTTCGACAGCGAGCGGCCGAACCCGATGATCCCGGCCTTGGTGGCCGCGTAGTTCGCCTGCGTCGCGTTGCCGTGGACGCCGGAGACCGAGCTCATGAGGACCATGCAGCCGGCGCGGCGCTTCATCATCGAGAAGACCAGCGAGCGGCAGGGAACGTATGTGCCCGTGAGGTTGACGTCGACGACCTCCGACCACTCGTCATCGGTCATGAGCAGCAGCGGGTTGTCGCGGGTGATGCCGGCGCACGTCACCAGCGTCCCCACCGGGCCGAGGTCCGCCTCGACCTTGGCGACCCACTCCCGGAAGGCGGCGGCGTCGCGGACGTCCACCCGGTCGGCGACGACGCGCACACCGTGCGCCTGCGCCGCGGCCACCGACGCCGCGGCGTCGTCCGGCCGGGAGGCGTAGCAGAACGCCACGTCGTTGCCATCCGCGGCCAGTCGCTCCACCACGGCGCGACCGATGCCGCGCGAGCCCCCGGTCACCAGGGCGACGGTCCGCGGGGCGCCCGTCCCCGTGCCGGCGGCGCTCACGCGCCGGCCCCGGAGGTCCGGGCGAGGGCGTCAGCGGGCCGCATCGCCATCGTGATCCGGTCCACGGACATGACGGTCCGCCCGTCGACCTCGCTGGAACCCGACATCATGAGGACGTCGCCGAGGTCGCGGTCGAGCTGCACGCGGTGGACGAGGACGTCCCCGGGGCGGACCGGGGCGCCGAGGGTGATGCCCGAGATCCCACCGAAGAGCATGACCTGCCCGCTGAGCACGTCGGGGTTGGGGCGGTCGGCGGCGGCGAGGACCCCCGCCGACTGGCACCACGACTCCACGACGAGCGGCCAGGGGTAGCCCGTCGTCGTGCCGGCGTGCTCGTAGGGCCACTCCCCGGCGCTCACGGCTTTGGCGGCCAGCAGCGTCCGCGGCGGGTCGAGGTGGAGCACGCGGTCGACGAGCAGCATCGGGTACCGGTGGGGCAGTATCCCGGTGACGTCGGGGTCCGGTTCCCCGGGGCGGACCCGGGCGTGCGGCACCGCGGCGACCGGCGCGGGGGCGTCGTCCTGGTAGGTCAGGGTGACCGTGGCGGCCGCCGCGCCCGCCACGGTCAGGGCGACCTTCGCGGTGGTGATCTCGCCCCCTGAGCTCACCTCGACCTCGGCGCGCAGCACGTCGCCGGGGTAGACCGGACGCTGGAACCGGGTGGTGCGGATGCCGCTCCAGGCCGCCTCCACCCCGCCCACCTCGCGAACCGCGCGGTCGGCCGTCTCGACGAGCAGCACCCCGGGCACGATCGGGAACCCGGGGTAGTGCCCCCGCAGCGGGAACAGCCCCGCGTCCCACGGGACGGTGACGACCCCGCCGGACCCGTGCCGGTGGTGCACGGTCAGGGGCGTGGTCACCGCGCGGGCGGTCGCGGCGTCGCCGGGGGCGCGGGTGGTGGGACGGGCCGCGGGGGCGGCGGGGGCCGCCGTCACGACGACGCCTGGGCCAGCTCGGCGTGCAGCAGGTCGTGGGCCCGGTTCAGGCAGGTGATCTCCTTGAGCCTGCTCTCGTCGAGCTTGACGCCGTACTGGCGCTCGAGCACGACCATGACCTCCAGGGCCATGAGCGAGTCGATGCCGAGGTCGTCCATGAAGTGCGCGTCGTCGGTGAGCTGAGCAGCGTCGACGTCGAGGGTGTCGGCGATCGTGGCGCGGAGCTCTTCCTTGTCAACCATCGTGGGTTCCTCTCTGTGCGCTGACGAGCACTCCCGTCCCGCCGGTCGGCGAGGGGAGCGGTTCGGTGCCGACCTGGTCGAGCAGGTCGACGGTGTAGTGACCCGCCGCGAACGACGGGTGGTCGAGGACGCGCAGCAGCACGTCCCGGTTGGTGGCGACGCCGTCGACGCGGAGCTCGCGCAGCGCCCGGTGCAGCCGGGCCCGCGCCTGGTCGCGATCGCAGCCGCGGGCCACCACCTTGGCCAGCAGGGAGTCGTACAGCGGGGAGACCATCGCCCCGCCGCGCAGGTGGGAGTCGACCCGGACACCGGGGCCCGCCGGAAGGTGCACCTCGCCCAGGCGCCCCGCGCTGGGGAGCCAGCCGCGGGCGGGGTCCTCGGCGACGACGCGCGCCTCGATGGCCCAGCCCGACGGCCGCGGCGGCTCCGGGACGGTGCCCCCGGCCGCGATCCGCAGCATGGCGGTGACGATGTCGAGCCCGAACACCTCCTCGGTGACGGTGTGCTCCACCTGCAGGCGCGTGTTCATCTCCATGAAGTAGGGCCGCGAGGAGTCCTCGACGATGAACTCGAAGGTCCCGGCGCCGGAGTAGCCGAGCGTCCGCCCGCCCCGGGCGACCGCCTCGCGGAGCACGTCCGTGGTCTCCCGCGGCAGGGCGGGGGCGGGGCACTCCTCGACGATCTTCTGGTTGCGACGCTGCACCGAGCAGTCCCGCTCTCCGAGGAGCACGACGTCGCGACCGTCGCCCAGCACCTGGACCTCGACGTGCCGGCCGCCGGCGACGAAGCGCTCGACGAAGACGCGCGGGTCGCCGAAGAGCGAGGCCGCAGCCGCGGCCACCCGCTGCCACGCCTCGGGCAGGTCGGCGTGGTGGTGGACGACGGCGATGCCCCGGCCCCCGCCCCCGGCGGCGGCCTTGAGGATGACCGGGTAGCCGATCTCGTCCGCGACCGCCCGGGCCTGGCCGAGCTCCGCCACGGCGCCGACGGAGCCCGGCAGGACCGGCACCCCCGCCTCCCGCATCCGCGCCCGGCCCGCGATCTTGTCGCCCATGAGCGCGATGACCTCGGCGGACGGCCCGACGAAGGTGAGCCCCACGTCGGCGCACGCGCGGGCGAAGGCGGGGTCCTCGGCGAGGAACCCGTAGCCGGGGTGCACGGCGTCCGCACCCACCCGCGCGGCCGCGTAGAGCACGGCCGGCACGTTTCGGTAGGACGCCGCCGCCTCACCGGGGCCGAGGCACACCGTCCCGTCGGCGATGGTGCAGGCCAGGTCGTCCCGGTCCGGCAGGGAGTGGGCGACGTACGCCTCGAGACCGAGGTCGTGGCAGGCACGGACGATGCGCACGGCGATCTCGCCGCGGTTGGCGACCAGGACGCGTCTCACGGGCCACCGGCCGGTGCGAGGCGCACGAGGACCTGGTCGAAGTCGACGATGGCCTTCTCCTCGACGTCGATGGCCGTGACCGTCCCCGCGGCCGGGGCCGGGATGTGGTTCATCATCTTCATGGCCTCGACGATGAGGAGGCTGTCGCCCTCGGCGACCGTCGAGCCCACCTCGACGAACGGCGGATCGCCGGGTGCGGGCCGCCGGTAGACGACGCCGACCAGCGGGGCGCGGACCGCGATCGCGTCCCCCGCCGCGGCGGCCGACGACGGCGGGCCGCCCCGCTCCTCGGGCGCGGCCGGCGGCGGGGAACCGTTGAGCGTGACGGGCACCGGGGCCGGGGCCGGGGCCCCACCGTCCCCGGCCACCGCCGTCGCGGGCGAGGCCGCGACGGTGGGGCCGTCGACGACGAGTTCGGGGTCCACGCGCAGCGTGATCTCCACCCCGCGCCCGGGCACCGTCCGGACGCTGAGCTCGAGGCCGGCGGGCGGGGCACTCACGGCGAGGTGGTCCGGGGTCGCGTTCACGGGGTGTCCTTCCGACGCGGGCCGGTGGCAGCCGGGGGCAGGTTCCGGGTGCGCTCGCGGACCCGGTGGCGGCGCGCCCGGACGAGGGCGTCCGGGTCCGGGGCGTCCGCGCGGACCTCGTCGAGGGCGGCGCAGACGGCGGCAGCGAGGCCGCCGGCCCCGGCGGCGACGTCCGCGGCGAGACCACCGGGAGGCTGGGCGACGACGCCGTCGGCGATGCCGAGGTCGACGAGGTCGCGGGCCGTGATCCGCAGGGCCTCAGCCATCTCCGGTGCCCGGGCGGCGTCCGAGAACAGGATGCTCGCGCAGCCCTCGGGGCTGATCACCGACAGCACGGCGTCGGGGACGACCAGCAGCCGGTCGGTGACTGCGAGCGCGAGCGCCCCGCCACTGCCGCCCTCACCGAGGACGACCCCGACGACGGGGGTGCGCAGCGCGGAGAAGGCAAGCATGGCCTCGGCGATCGCCCCGCTCTGGTTGCTCCGCTCGGCGTCCACCCCCGGGTAGGCGCCGGGGGTGTCGATGAGCGTGAGGACGGGCAGGCCCCACCGCTCGGCCAGACGCGCCACGCGCACCGCTTTGGCGTAGCCCGAGGGCACGGCCATCCCGAACCGGCGGGCGACCCGCTCGGCGACCGTCTGCCCCTTGTCCTGGGCGACGACGGCGATCCTGCGCCCGGCGACCCGGCCGACGCCGGCGATGACGGCCGGGTCGTCGGCGCCCCGGCGGTCCCCGTGCAGCTCGACGAACCCGTCGACCATTGCCGCGAGGCAGCGGCTCGCCGTGGGACGTGCGGCGTCCCGGACCCGCTGCACGGTCTCCCAGGCACCGGCGCCGACCGCGGCACCGACACCGCCGTCCGGCGTCGTGGGCGCGGCCCCGTCTGCCGGCGCGACGGGGCGAGGGTCGTCCGTCCCGACGGCGAGGTCGAGCAGCGCGGCCAGGGTGTCGCGCAGGGCCCGGCGGTCGACGACGAGGTCGACCTGGCCGTGCTCCAGGAGGAACTCGGCCGTCTGGAAGCCCGGTGGCAGGGTGTCGCCGATGGTCGTGGCGATGACCCCCGGCCCGGCGAAGCCTGCCCGGGCACCGGGCTCGGCCAGGATGACGTCGCCGAGGGTCGCGAAGGAGGCGGCGACACCGCCGTAGACCGGGTCGGTCAGGATGCAGACGCTGGGGACGCCCTCCTCCCTCAGGAGCCCGAACTCCGAGGCAGAGCGTGCCATCTGCCACAGCGACAGCACGCCCTCCTGCATGCGCGCCCCGCCCGAGGTGGCCACGACGACGAGCGGGCGGCGGCTGCGGCGGGCGGTCCGGGCGGCGAGGACGAGGCGCTCGCCGACCGCGACCCCCATGCTCCCGCCCATGAAGCGGAAGTCCATGACGGCGAGCACGACGTCGAGGCCGTGGATCCTCGCCCTGCCGACCGACACGGCCTCGCCGAGCCCGGTGCGCGAGCGCGCTCGAGCCAGCCGCTGCGGGTAGGGCGTGGTGTCGACGAAGCCGAGGGGGTCCTCGGCGGGAGGCTCCGGCAGGTCGAGCTCGGCGAAGCTGCCGGAGTCGACGAGCGAGGCGATCCGCTCGGGGGCACCGAGCCGCCGGTGGTGCCCGCAGGCATCGCACACCCCGAGCACTGCGGTCACCTGGTCGAGCGACCTCACGGCCCGGCAGGACGGGCACGCGCTCCACGCGTCCGCGGGCAGCGCCTCGATGCGCTCCAGCAGTCGGGCCCGCACGGCTGCGGGGTCGGTCGAGTCCGGGGAGGCGGCGACGGGGGGGCCGGCCGTGTCGGCGCCCTCCCCCGCGACCCGGGTGTCGATGCTCATGGCGTCAGGTCCTCTCGGGCGGGGGACTCGTGGCGGACGGACTCTCGGCGGACCGGCTGGTGAGCGGTCGGCCCGTGACCGCCCGGCCCGTGAGCGGTCGGCCCCTGACCGACCGGCCCGTGGCGGACCGGCTCCCGGGCGGCGGACTCCCGGGCGGCGGCCCAGGCGCGTCGCCCGGGCATGGCGACGCCGACGACGACGGCGCCCAGCAGCGCCACCGCGGCGGCCAGCACCGTGGTGGTGTGCATGGCGGTTAGGTAGGCCGCGTCGAGGGCCGGCACGAGCCGCTCGAGCCCGGCCTCGGCGAGGGCGGGCCGCCCGGCCTCGGCCGAGCGGTCGACGGCCTCGGCCAGGGGGGCGGGCAGCTGCTCGGTCACCGGGGCCACCTCCGAGCGGTAGGTCGCGGCCAGCAGCGAGCCGAGAACCGCCACCCCGAGGACCGCCCCCACCTGGCGCAGGACGGCGTTGAGGGCCGCGCCCCCGGCCGCCCGGTCCCGCGGCAGGACCGTGACGACGGCGTCGGTGAGGGGGGCCGTCGCGGCACCCACGGCCAGGCCCTGGACGAGGAGCAGCCCGGCGTAGAGCCACAGCGAGGTGTCCTCGGCGAGGCCTGCGTAGCCCAGCAGGGTCAGGGCGACGACGGCCACGGCCGGGGCCGCGGTCACACGCGGGCCGACCCGGGCCGCGAGCACCATGCCGGAGGGGGCACCGACGAGCACGCCCACGGCCACGGGCACGAGCACGACGCCGCACTCCAGCGGGCTGAGGCCCCGGACGCCCTGGAGGTAGAAGATCGAGTAGTACATCGAGCCGACGAGCCCGAAGAACGACAGCGCGACGCCCACCCCGGCGGCGGCGAAGGCCCGGTCGCCGAACAACGCGAGATCGAAGCCGGGAGTACGCGACCGGACCTCGACGAGAGTGAAGACGGCGAGGACGAGGACGCCGAGGAGCATGGGCACCCAGACCTGCACCGCGGTCCAGTCCCCCAGCCTGCCGCCCTCGATCGTCCCCCAGACGAGCAGGCCGAGCCCCGTCGCGGACAGCAGGACGCCGGGGATGTCCAGCCGGACGCGCGGTGCCGGCGGGGCTGCCGGGTCCCGGTCGGCGCCCGCCTCCGGGACGACGACGCGGGCCGCCACCAGGGCGACAAGGACGACCGGGACGTTGACGAGGAAGATCGAGCCCCACCAGAAGCGCTCCAGCAGCAGCCCACCGAGGAGCGGCCCGATGGCGATCGCGAGCCCGCTGGCCGCCGACCACAGCGCCACGGCGCGCGAGCGCTGCGGGCCCTCGGGGAACACCGAGCGGATGAGACCCAGGGTCGACGGCACGACCAGGGCGCTGCCGAGCCCCATCACCGCGCGGGCCGCGATGAGGCTCTCCGGGGTGGTGGACCACGCGGCCCAGCCGGAGGCGGCCCCGAAGACCACCAGACCCGCCATGAATGTCGTCCGTCGCCCGACCCGGTCGCCGAGCGCGCCGCCGGCGAGCATGCAGGCGGCGAACGTCAGGGTGTACGAGTTGAGGCTCCACTCCAGCTGCTCGGGCGTCGCCGCGAGGCCGGACACCGGGTCCGCGAGGGTCTTGAGCGCGACGTTGAGGATCGTGTTGTCGATCCAGATGAGCAGCTGTGCCCCGATGAGGACGGCGAGCACCGCGCCCGGGCGGGCCGGGGGGCGGACCGGCACGCTGGTGAGCGACCCCGCGCTCGACGCGGCCGTCACGCGCCGGCCCCTGCGGCGGGCACCCGCACCAGCGCGGCGCCGACGACTCCCTCGGCGTCCACGCTCGTGACGAGGGCGTGGCCGCCGGCGCCCGACAGCACCGGCACGACCCCGGAGAGCTGGAAGAGCGCGGAGACCGCGCCGGTGTCCCCCAGGGTGCCCGTGACGTCGAGGGTGGTGCCGGCCCCGCCCCGCTCGGCGACGGCGGTGCGCTCGAGCGACCCGGGGCGGGCGTCGAACGGCGCGTGGACGTCGGGGAGAGTGCCCGGCGGCAGCCCCGCCGTCACGTCCGCCACGCAGCCGCCCAGGACGGCGCCGGCCCGCTCGG
>JBHJOJ010000248.1:0-8470 GCA_050329835.1 Kineosporiaceae bacterium
GTCCGGGCGAGGCCTCGCGCCCCGGGCTCCCGGCGAGCGGGGCGGCGGCCGGCGTGGGCTCGGGGTCCGGCCCGGCACGACCGGCGCCGCCGGTCAGGGCGAGCGTCCCGACGACCACCGACAGCACGGTGAGCAGGGCGCCGGCGGTGACGGTGGTCCGGCCGGCCGTCACGGCGTGGCGAGCGGCCGCTGGGCGACGGTCCTCGCCACGCGGCGCTCGTTGGCGAAGGTCAACTTCCCGGCGAGATCCGCGAGCGGCACCCACGCCGCCTCGACCGCCTCGCCGTCCGGGTCGTCCTCGACGCCGATGGTGCCGCCGACCGCCTCCAGCAGGAACAGGTGCACGGTCTTGTGGATCCGGCGGCCATCGGCGAAGAACCAGTAGTCGATGGCGCCGAGGGAGTCGACGACCTCGCCGCGGATCCCGGTCTCCTCCGCGATCTCCCGGACGGCGGTCTCGGGCAGCGTCTCCCCGTTCTCGACGTGTCCCTTGGGCAGGCACCACTCCAGGCGCCCGGCCCGGTTGAGGCGGGCGATGACCGCGGCGCGGGGACCGGAGCCGCCGTGGTCGACGACGATCCCCCCGGCCGAGACCTCGACGACGGTGCCACCACCGCCGGAACCCGCCGCCACGCCGCCAGGGTACGCAGGCCTCCCGGCGCCGCGGGTACATCGCCCCCGGCGCGGGATGGCACCCTGTCGGGTCGTGCCCGAGACCGCGCCCGCCGCCCGTCGCCGCGCCGCCGCGGCCTTCGCCCGGCTGGCGCCTGTCACCGAGGACCTCGGCCGCCGCTTCGCGGCCGCCGGTCACGAGCTCGCCCTCGTCGGCGGGCCGGTGCGGGACGCCTTCCTCGGCCGGGGCGCGCCCGACCTCGACTTCGCCACCGACGCCGTCCCCGACCGCACGGAGCGGCTGCTGGCGGCGTGGGCCGACGCGACGTGGGACGTCGGGCGCCGGTTCGGCACCATTGGGGCCCGCCGGGGCGACCTGGTCGTCGAGGTGACGACGTACCGGGCCGACTCCTACGACGGGACCAGCCGCAAGCCGGAGGTGGCCTTCGGCTCGTCCCTGGTCGACGACCTCCAGCGGCGCGACTTCACGATCAATGCGATGGCGTTGCGGCTGCCCGCGATGGAGTTCGTCGACCCGTTCGGGGGCGTCGACGACCTGGTCGCGCGCCGGCTGCGGACGCCGGGGCCGGCCGAGCGGTCCTTCGACGACGACCCGCTGCGGATGATGCGGGCCGCCCGGTTCGCGTCCCAGCTCGGGGTCGAGGTGTCGGCGGACGTCCGGGCGGCGATGACCGCGATGGCCGGCCGGCTGGCCGCGGTGTCCGCCGAGCGGGTCCGCGAGGAGCTGGTCAAGCTCGTCCAGGGGCGCGCGCCCCGGGCCGGGATCGAGCTGATGGTCGACACCGGTCTGGCCGAGGAGGTCCTCCCGGAACTCCCGGCGCTGCGCCTGGAGATCGACGAGCACCACCGCCACAAGGACGTGTACGAGCACAGCCTCGTCGTCCTCGACCGGGCGGTGGCCCTGGAGGACGACCACCGCGACCCGGACGCCGCCGTCCCGGGGCCGGACTTCGTGCTGCGCTTCGCCGCGCTGGTGCACGACATCGGCAAGCCGGCGACCCGCCGGTTCGAGCCCGGCGGCAAGGTGAGCTTCCACCACCACGAGGTGGTCGGCGCCAAGCTGACGGCCGCCCGGATGCGGGCGCTGAAGTTCGACAAGCAGACGACGAAGGACGTCGCCCGGCTGGTCGAGCTGCACCTGCGCTTCCACGGCTACGCCGACGGCGAGTGGACCGACTCCGCCGTCCGGCGCTACGTCACGGACGCGGGACCACTGCTGGAGCGGCTGCACCGGCTGACCCGCAGCGACTGCACGACGCGCAACCGGGCCAAGGCGCAGCGGCTGTCCCGGGCCTACGACGACCTGGAGCGACGGATCCGGGAGCTGGCCGAACAGGAGGAGATGTCGCGGGTCCGGCCCGACCTCGACGGCAACCGGATCATGGAGCTGTTGGGGCTGGGTCCGGGGCCGGTGGTCGGGCGGGCGTACCGGTACCTGCTGGACCTGCGCCTGGAGCGGGGACCGCTCCGGCCGGAGGCGGCGGAGGCGGAGCTGCGGCGCTGGTGGGCGGAGCAGCCCGAGTCGGCGTGAGGGACGTCGGCTCCCCGGCCGTCACCCGCCGAACGGGTCGGACCCGGTGTCCGGGTCGCCGAACGACGGACGGTCGAGCCAGCCCGGGCGCCGGCCGGTGCGGCCACGGCCGGGCTCTCAGGGTCTCGGTCAGCCCGAGGAACACGAGGATCCACAGCACCGTCGTGACGGCGGACCCGACGAGCACACAGACGTCCACCACCGGCATCCGGTGTCCCTCCCGGCGCCGTGACGGGAGGAACAGCCGACCCCACCACCACAGGGGCATCGCCACGGCCAGTCCGAACACGACCTCGAGCGCGGCCGGCGGTGGGACCAGTTCGACGACGGCACTCGGCGCCGTCCCGGGCAGCGTCGCGGACGTGAGGGGCCCCGGGAGTTCCGGATCGGCCCACGACCCGGCGGTGATCGCGTACAGGACGTTCAGACCGGGGACGGCGGTGCCCCACACGAGGGCGTCGAGCGCACGCAGGCCCGGGTGCCGGTGTGGAACCCGGGCCTGCGACACCCGTCAGGCCCTCGAAGCCCGGCCGGTGCCCGGGTGGCGCGACACCCGAGCTGTCACGAGGCCACCCGGAGCAGGACGTCGTCGATGGTCACGTCGATCGGCACGCCGGCGTTGCCCCATCCGAACACTCGCAGCGTGATCTGGTGGTCCGTGGTCTCGGTGGGCACGAAGGTCTGGCAGTACCGGTGCGGGTCGGTCCGGTCGAACTTGTAGTCGACCGACCCCAGCCACGCCTGTTGGCTCGACGTCTCCGGCTTGTAGGCGTAGATGTTGACGATGGCGGGCACGCCCTCGGCGGGCACGGCCCGGTCCACGTCGGCGCACAGCTCGTACGTCACCCCGGCGTTGAGGCGGACGACCTGGTACCGCCCGGTCCAGGTGTCGTTGAGGAGGTTCGGGTCGGCACTGCCCGGCAGCCGCAGCCGCAGTGCCCCCTGTTCGACGGAGCTCTGCAGCCCGGCGGCGTTCGTCGGGTTCCACTCGGTCCGCTGCCACCCGGCCTCGCCGGCGGCGAGGTCCCCGTTGGTCAGCAGATTGCCGGTCCGGGCGTCGGCGTCGACGAGGGCGGGGCCCACCGGCGTCACGGTGAGGGAGTCGACGACGATCTCGGTCGCATCGATGTTGCCGTCCTGGTGGGTGAGCAGGGCGAGGTAGGCGAAGACGGGCTCGGTGCTGTTCGGACTGAACTCGAACGTCACCGGGACGTAGCCGTCCGGGGCGGCCCGCTGGTCCTCCTCGTCGATCCACTGGTCGACCCCGCTGTACGAGCCGTCCCCGTTGCGCACCCACGCCGAGACGATCGCCGAGGGCAGCCGGTTGTCGGGGTTGCTCCACCGGACCATGGCCGTGTACCGGTACCGGATCCCGGGATCGAGCTGGAGGTCCTGACCCAGCGAGATGTACTCCCGCTGGTTGTCCTGCGCCTGCGCCGACAGCAGCAGTCGGGCGGCCGAGCCGTCCCCGGACGAGGTCGCCACCCTGGTCGCGGCCTCGACGGCCGACGAGCCGGCGATCGAGGGGGCGACGTAGGCGGTCCACCCGTCGAGGCCGCCGCCGAAGCCCGGGTTCGCGGTGACGGACCCGGCCGGCGGTGCCGCGACCGCGGTCCCGGCCGCCTCCCCGGGCGTCGCGGGTGACGGCGCGGCCGGCGTCGGGGCGCTGCCGGATGCGGGCGCACCCGGCGACGCCATGGCCGACGGGGTCGCCCCGACGCTCGGCGCGGGTGTCGACGCCGCGGTGGCATCGAGGGGACCGGCCGTGACCGGCAGGTCGGGGGTCTGGCAGCCCGCGGCGAGGAGGCCGGTGGCGAGGACGAGAGCGAGGCCTGGGAGTCGGTGTCGTGGCGACAGCACGGCGATGACACTCGTCGACGCGGAGTCCTGTTTCAGCGACGGCCGCTGGAGTCCGAACCGCTCCCGGTCACGCCGGCCCGCCGTCGTCGATGTACGCGCGCAGCCGCTCGTTCGATCCGCCGGCCCGGAACCCGGCGTTCCAGTCCGGCCCGAACTGCTCGAGGGTCCGGATCACCGGCCACCGGATCTCGTTGTGACGGCACGCGGTCGACGTCGCCGTGTCGATGTCGCTGAGCGACGCGACGTCGACCATGACGAACGTCTGGTCCGGGTCCACCGTCACCGTGGCGGGCGTCGGGACGCCGCCCTCGCCCCACACGCTCCACAGGCCACGGCGGCTCTCCTCCGCCGTCGGTCCCGCCAGCACCGCCTCCAACGCCCCCCGGACCGGGTCCTCGGAACCGATCCGGCGGGTGACCTCCACGAGGCGGCTGCACCCCTGCGCTCCCGTGGCGCGCTCCAGCAGGTAGACCGCCACCTCGATCTCCGTCCCGCCGGCCGGGCCCGGGCCGGGTGGCGCCTCGGGGCTGCGCGGCGGGGGCGGGCCGGCGGTCGCGCCGGTGGCGTCCGGCACCGGACCGCCGGTGGTGGTCGCGGTCGGGGGTGGTGGCGGGGCCACCGGGGCCGCGGGCGCGGCCACCGGGGCGTCGGGCGCCACCTCGCTCACCAGCGAGGCACCGGCCACCGCCGCGGGGAGCACCAGCGCGGCCGCGGCGGCCAGCAGGACACCGCGTTGCCGGGCCCGCCGCCGACGGCGGGCGAGCCGGGAGAGCATCGGTCGCGGCCCGTCGGTGCGGACGGCTCCCGGCACCCGTCGGGACAGGGCGTCGAACTCGTGGCGGAGTCGGTCGGTCACGGGTCCTCCTCGGGCGGCAGGGCGGCGAGCAGCCGCCGGCGCCCCCGGGCCAGCCGGGTCCGCACCGTCGCGTAGGGCAGCCCCAGCTCCTCCGCGATGTCCCGGGCGTCCAGATCGGCGAGGTAGTGCAGGGTGAGGACCACGCGGTACCGGGGCGGCAGCGTCCGCATGGCCTGGACGACGAGCGTCCGGTCGAGGTGGGCGGACTCCGGCCCGGCCACGGTCGGGGGCTCCAGGTCGCGCCGCCACGCCAGGGCGGTCGCCGCGGCCCGCCGGGCCCGGCGCAGGGAGCTCAGCGCGAGATTGAGGGCGACCCGCCGGATCCACGCCTCGGGGGCGTCGTACCGGCTGATGGCCGGCCACCGCTGCGCGGCCCGGAAGAACGCCTCCTGCACCACGTCCTCGGCCTCCGCCACGCTGCCCGCCACCGGGACCAGCTGGGTCACCAGGCGGACGTAGCTGTCCCGGTAGAGGGCGTCGTAGGCCGCGTCGACGGCCAGCTCACCCGGGACGGCGCGCTCGGGGACCAAGGCGTCCCCGGCGTCCCCGGCGTCACCGGCGCGCCCCCCGCCCGTGCGGCGTGCCGCGGCGGCCGGCGGCCGGCCCGCCGACACGTCAGCGGCCATGGTCCTCCTGGTCTCGGGCGGGCGGGTCGCGGCGTCTCGCCGGGCGCCCACCGCACACGCCGCCGGGCCGGCGGGTGTTTCACCGCTTTGGGACGGGTTCCGCCGGTGTCCGGCCCGGGACCGCCGCCCGCCGGCGGCTCCGCAGCGACCAGGCGGCGACGAGGGCGTACCACCCGGCCAGCCCGGCGAACAGCCACGGCGAGTACCCGTCGGAGGGGACGACGACGGCCGCGAGCGCGGCCGCCGCGACGAACGCGGCGTTGTAGGTGACGTCGTAGAACGTGAACGCCCGGCCGCGCACGGCGTCGTCGACGCCGGTCTGCACCAGGGTGTCCACCGAGATCTTGACCCCCTGGCCGGCGAAGGCGACCGCGCCGGCGAGCCCGGTCAGCAACCCGACGGACGGCGGCACCAGGGCCAGGACCGCGACAGCGGCCCCGGCCAGCCCGAGGCACGCGGTCAGCCAGCGACCGACGCCCCCGACGGCTCGCGTGGCGCCCGGCGACACCGCGGCGGCGAGCACGGCTCCCACCCCGGCCGCGGCGCCCGTCACCACGAGGACCCCGACCGCCTCGTCGACGTCGTCCGTGAGATACCCCCGCGCCAGGACGACGAGCGTGATGGTGAGCACCCCGAAGGCGAAGCGGTGCGCGGCCATCGCCGCCAGCCCGTCCCGGGGAGCCGGCCGGCGCCAGAGGTGCAGCCCCCCCTCGCGCAGGCCCGCCACCGCGGCCACCGCGGCGGTGCGCACGCTCGCGGCGGTGCGCTCGGCCGGACCGAGCGATGCCGCCGGCAGTCGCCCGGCCAGACCCGCGGCCAGCAGCCACAGCACCAGGGCGCCGGTGAGCAGCGCGGCATCGGTGGCGACGCCCGACCCGGCGGCGGCCCGCCCGGCGCCGCCGACGGCCAGGCCCGCGGCGAAGGCCCCGGTGCCGGCGGTCGGCGTGACCGCGTTCGCCGTGACCAGGACCCCGGCCGGCACGGTGTGGGGCAGCGACGCGCCGAGCCCCGCCAGCAGGAACCGGTTGACGGTGAGCGCCCCCAGCACCAGCGCGTAGAGAACCGCGGGCCAGGCGCCGGCCAGGGACCCGCCGCCGGCTGCCACCACCCCGACGCATCCCAGCGCCAGCACGGCGCGGACGACGTTGGCGACGACGAGCACCCGCTGGCGGTGCCAGCGGTCGAGGAACACCCCCGCCAGGGGACCCACGACGGTGAACGGCAGGACGGCCACCGTCAGGGCCCCGGCCACCAGCAGCGGTGTGGCCTGCTGCTCGGGGTTGAACAGGACCAGGCTGGCCAGGCCGGCCTGGAACAGGCCGTCGCCGGTCTGGCTGGACAGCCGGGTCGCCAGCAGCCGGCGGTAGCTGCGCGAGCCCGCCGCCGACCGCAGGTCGCCCCAGGTCGTGGCGGTCTCGGCGGTGCCGGCCCGGGCCACGTCCCGAGGGTAGGGGCGGTGTGTCGCCGGCTCAGCCCGCGGCGATGAACTCCTCGAGCAGCCGGCGCGCGACGTGGTCGGGGTGCTGCACGGGCGGCGACTTCATGAAGTACGCCGACGCCGCCTCGACCGGTCCGCCGAGGCCGCGGTCGAGGGCCAGCTTGGCCACCCGGACCGCGTCGATGACGACGCCCGCCGAGTTCGGGGAGTCCCAGACCTCGAGCTTGTACTCCAGGTTGAGCGGCACGTCACCGAACCCCCGGCCCTCCAGCCGGACGTACGCCCACTTCCGGTCGTCGAGCCACTGGACGTGGTCGCTGGGTCCGATGTGCACGTCGCGGGCGGCGATCTCGTGGCTGACGTTGCTGGTGACGGCCCGGGTCTTCGAGGTCTTCTTCGACTCCAGCCGGTCGCGCTCGAGCATGTTCTTGAAGTCCATGTTGCCGCCGATGTTGAGCTGGTAGGTCCGGTCGAGGACGACGCCGCGCTCCTCGAACAGCCGGGCCAGCACCCGGTGCGTGATCGTCGCGCCCACCTGGGACTTGATGTCGTCGCCGACGATCGGCACGCCCGCGGCCCGGAAGCGCTCGGCCCACGCGGGGTCGGAGGCGAGGAACACCGGCAGCGCGTTGACGAACGCCACCCCCGCCGCCAGCGCGCACTCCGCGTAGAAGCCGGCCGCCTCCTCGCTGCCCACCGGCAGATAGCACACCAGCACGTCCGCCCGGGCCTCCCGCAGCGCGGCGACGACGTCCACCGGCTCGGCGTCGGCCTCGGTGATCGTCTCGCGGTAGTACCGGCCGAGGCCGTCCAGCGTCGGGCCGCGCTGGACCACGACGCCGCTGGGCGGCACGTCGGCGAAGCGGATCGTGTTGTTCTCGCTCGCGGCGATGGCGTCGGCCAGGTCGAAGCCGACCTTCTTGGCGTCCACGTCGAAGGCGGCGACGAACTCCAGGTCGCCGACGTGGTACCCGCCGAGGTCGACGTGCATCAGCCCCGGGACGGTCGACGCCGGGTCGGCGGCGCGGTAGTACTCGACGCCCTGGACGAGGGCGGAGGCGCAGTTGCCGACGCCGGCGACGGCGACGCGGACGGTCCCCATGGTCTCTCCTTCGATTCGTCCGGCCCGACGGGCCGGCCAGGCAGTCGCGCCCGGGGAGGGTCGCGACGAGCGGATGACGACCCGGTCGTCAACGCGACCGCGGAGGCGCGCATTCCGGGCGCGTCGGGGACGAGTGACCGGACCCCGGCGGAAGGGCTGCGACACTGTGCCGGGCCCGCGGCCGTCTCCGGGCGCCCGGGACCGCGGACGACGCCCCACCACCCCACCCGGCCGCCCCACCACCCCGACAGTCGATGGAGGACGGATGGCCACTCCTCATCCAGAGGCCTTCCCTTCTCGCGAGCCGTCCCGCCGCCGCGGCGACGCCGCCGACCCCTCGCCGTTCCCGACCCGGCCGCGCCCGGTGCGGGCCGTGCCGTCGCCGCAGGCCAGGACCGACCCCGCCGCTCCGGGGCCGTGGGAC
>JBHJOJ010000249.1:0-8809 GCA_050329835.1 Kineosporiaceae bacterium
GCCGTCGTCTACCTCGACGGCGAGACCATGCTGCTCAGCGCCACGACGGCGTCGAAGCAGCCCAAGACCTTCCTCGACTTCTTCCCCCTGACGATCGACGTCGAGGAGCGGATGTACGCGGCCGGGCGCATCCCCGGCTCGTTCTTCCGCCGCGAGGGCCGGCCCAGCACCGAGGCAATCCTCGCCGCCCGCCTCATCGACCGGCCGCTGCGGCCGAGCTTCGTGTCCGGCCTGCGCAACGAGATCCAGGTCGTCGTCACGGTCATGGCGGCCCACCCCGACGACAACTACGACGTCGTCGCCATCAACTCGGCATCGCTGTCGACCCAGCTCGCCGGCCTGCCCTTCTCGGGCCCGATCGGCGGTGTGCGCGTCGCCCTCGTCGACGGGCAGTGGGTCGCCTTCCCGACCTACAGCCAGCTCGCCGACGCCGTCTTCGACATGGTCGTGGCCGGCCGGGTCGTCACCGACCCCGACGGGTCGTCGGATGTCGCGATCATGATGGTCGAGGCCGAGGCCACCGACGGGGCCTGGGAGAAGATCACCTCCGGCAGCGCCGAGCCGCCGACCGAGGAGATCGTCGCCCAGGGCCTGGAGGCCGCGAAGCCGTTCATCGCGGCCCTGTGCGCCGCCCAGCAGCAGGTGGCCGACACGGCCGCCAAGCCCACCGGCGAGTTCCCGCTCTTCCCGGAGTACCAGCCCGACGCCTACGAGGCCGTCGAGGGGCTCGTCGCGGGCGAGCTCGCCGAGGTCCTCACGATCCCCGGCAAGCAGGAGCGCGAGGGCCGCCAGGCCGAGCTCAAGCAGAAGGTGGTCGACACCCTCGGCGAGCGGTTCCCCGAGCGCGAGGGCGAGCTGTCGGCGGCCCTGCGGTCGCTGACGAAGAAGCTGGTGCGCCGTCGGATCCTCGTCGACTCCGCGCGCATCGACGGCCGCGGCCTCGCCGACATCCGCCAGCTGTCGGCCGAGGTCGACGTCCTGCCCCGGGTGCACGGGTCGGCCCTGTTCGAGCGGGGCGAGACCCAGATCCTCGGGGTCACCACGCTCAACATGCTCAAGATGGAGCAGCAGCTCGACACCCTGAGCCCCGAGAACAAGAAGCGCTACCTCCACCACTACAACTTCCCGCCCTACTCGACCGGCGAGACCGGGCGCGTGGGGTCGCCGAAGCGCCGCGAGATCGGTCACGGCGCGCTCGCCGAGCGGGCGCTGGTACCCGTGCTGCCGTCGCGGGAGGACTTCCCGTACGCGATCCGGCAGGTGTCCGAGGCGCTCGGGTCCAACGGCTCGACGTCGATGGGGTCGGTGTGCGCGTCGACGCTGTCCCTGCTCAACGCCGGGGTGCCGCTGCGGGCGCCGGTCGCGGGCATCGCCATGGGCCTGGTGAGCGACACCGTCGAGGACCCGGCGGCCCCGGGCGGCTCGCGGGTCGAGTACGCCGCGCTCACCGACATCCTCGGCGCCGAGGACGCCTACGGTGACATGGACTTCAAGGTCGCCGGGACGTCGCAGTTCGTCACGGCCATCCAGCTCGACACCAAGCTCGACGGGATCCCGGCGTCGGTCCTCGCGGCCGCCCTCACCCAGGCCCGCGACGCCCGGCTGCACATCCTCGGCGTCATGGCCCAGGCCATCGAGGGCCCGGACGAGCTCAGCCCCACCGCGCCGCGGATCATCACGGTCAAGGTCCCGGTCGACAAGATCGGCGAGGTGATCGGGCCGAAGGGCAAGGTCATCAACCAGATCCAGGAGGACACCGGCGCCGACATCTCCATCGAGGACGACGGCACGGTCTTCATCGGCGCCGACAACGGCGCCTCGGCCGAGGCCGCCCGGGCGGCGGTCAACCAGATCGCCAACCCGACGATGCCCGAGGTCGGCGAGCGCTATCTCGGCACGGTGGTCAAGACCACGACCTTCGGCGCCTTCGTCTCGCTGATGCCGGGCAAGGACGGGCTGCTCCACATCTCGCAGCTTCGCAAGATCGCCGGTGGCAAGCGCGTCGAGAACGTCGAGGACGTCGTCGGGGTCGGCCAGAAGCTGCAGGTCGAGATCGCCGAGATCGACCAGCGGGGCAAGCTCTCGCTCATCCCCGTGATCGCGGAGGAGGGCGGCCCGGGCGTCCCGCCGGCCGAGGCGCCGGTCCCGGTCCCCGCCGGCGTCACCGGCGGGGACGAGGCCGGTCCGGCCGGCGCCTGATGGGAGTGCCGCTGCCGCTGGTCCCCTCGGGGACCGGCGGTGCCGGTGCGCCGGACGCCCAGGCGGGGTCGGCGTCCCTCGGCGAGGGCCTGGTGGCCGACGACGGCGGATCGCTGGTCCGCCGCACCGTCCTGCCGTCGGGCACCCGGGTCCTCACCGAGACCATGCCGGGGCAGCGGTCGGCGACCGTGGGCGCCTGGGTCGCGGTGGGCTCCCGGGACGAGGCGACCGAGCACCTCGGCTCGACCCACTTCCTGGAGCACATGCTGTTCAAGGGCACCGGACGGCGCACGGCGATGGACATCGCCACCGCGTTCGACCGGGTGGGCGGCGAGGCCAACGCCGTGACCGGCAAGGAGCACACCTGCTACTACGCCAAGGTGATGGCCGACGACCTCGGCACCGCGGTGGACGTCATCACCGACATGGTGACGTCGGCGACCGTCGACCCGGACGACTTCGCAAGCGAGCGCGGGGTGATCCTCGAGGAGCTGGCGATGAACGAGGACGACCCCGACGACGTCGCCCACGAGCGCTTCGTCGAGGCCCTGTTCGGCGACCATCCGCTGGCCCGGCCGATCGGCGGCACGCCCGACACCATCCACGCGGTGGGCCGGGACGACGTCGTCGCCCACTACCGGCGGCACTACGAGGCGCCGACGCTGGTCGTCACGGCGGCCGGCGGAGTCTCGCACGACGCCGTCGTCGCCGCGGTCGAGGCCGAGGTGGCCCGGGCCGGGTGGACGGGCGCCGGGGGTCCGCCCGCCCCGCGACGCCAGGACACCGGCACCGGGGCGCCGCCGTCGGCCACCGGCGCCGACGTCGTGGTGCGCCGCGACATCGAGCAGGCCCACGTCATCCTCGGCACCTCGGCCCTGGCCGCCACCGACGGCGAGCGGTACACGCTGTCGGTGCTCAACGCCGTGCTCGGCGGCGGGATGAGCAGCCGGCTGTTCCAGGAGGTGCGCGAGAAGCGCGGCCTGGCCTACACGGTGTACTCGTTCAGCACCGGGTACGCCGACGGCGGGTACCTCGGCCTCTACGCGGCCTGCGGCCCGTCGCGGATCGACACCGTGGTGGACCTGCTGGTGGCCGAGTGGCAGCGGCTGGCCGCGGACGGCATCACCGACGAGGAGCTGGCCCGCGGCATCGGCCAGGTGTCCGGCGGGATGGTGCTGGGCCTGGAGGACACCGGGTCCCGGATGGGCCGCCTGGGCCGGGCGGAGATCGTGCACGGCGAGTTCAGCGGCCTCGACGAGACGGTGGCCCGGGTCCGGGCGGTGACCGCCGAGGGGGTGCGCGACCTGGCGGCCCGGCTGGCCGCCCGGCCGCGGACGCTCGCGGTGGTCGGGCCCTTCGACCCGGACCGGTCCTTCGGGAGCACCGCGGCATGACGACCCAGGTCGTCGTCGCCGGCGCCCGCGGCCGGATGGGGTCGTGGGCCTGCGGCGTCGTCGAGGCGTCGCCCGGGCTCTCGCTGCACGCCGCGGTCGGCCGCGGGGACGACCTGGCCGGGGCGCTGGAGCACGCCCACGTGCTGGTCGACCTCACGGTGGCGGAGTCGTCCCCGGACGTCGTCGCGACGGCGGTCCGGAGGGGTGTGCACGCGGTCGTCGGCACGACGGGCTGGGACGCCGACCGCCTCGCCGGCCTGCGGCGCCTGGTCCACGACCACCCCGGGACTGGCGTCCTCGTCGCCCCGAACTTCGCCGTGGGGGCGCTGCTGCTGCTGCGGTTCGCGGCCGCCGCGGCCCGGTGGTTCGAGTCGGTCGAGCTGGTCGAGCTGCACCATCCCGACAAGGCGGACGCCCCGAGCGGGACCGCCCGGCGGATCGCGCACGCGGTGTCGGCCGCCCGCGCCGCCGCCGAGGCCGCGCCGATGCCGGACGCCACGGCGCAGGCGCTCCCGGGGGCCCGCGGCACGACGGTCGACGGCGTCCCGGTCCACAGCGTCCGGCTGCGCGGGCTGCTGGCGCACCACGAGGTGCTGCTCGGCGGGCCGGGGGAGACGCTGACGCTGCGCCACGACTCCCTCGACCGCTCGTCGTTCCGGCAGGGGCTGCTGCTGGCGGTCCGCGAGGTGGCGTGGCGCCCGGGGCTGACCGTGGGCCTGGAGAACTGGCTGGACGTCTGAGGTGCCGAGGGCGGTCCTCACCCAGCTGGTGCTGCTGCTCGTCCTGCTCGCGTTCTATGTCCTCACGCTGGGCTGGCGCGGCGTCGCCCTGCTCGTCGAGGGCGGGCCGGCGCTGCGGGCGCTCGGGGCGGCGATCCTCGTGGTCGGCGCGATCGGGATCTGGGTGACGGTGCAGGAGCTCCGCTTCGGCGCCGGGGCGGCCCGCCTGGGCCGCCGGCTCGCCGACGAGGGCGGCCTGCCGGTCGACGACCTGCTGCGCACCCCCGCCGGTCGGGTCGACCGGGCGGCCGCCGACGCCGCCTTCGCCCGGTACGCGGACGAGACGCGCGAGCGACCCGAGGACTGGCGGGCCTGGTACCGGCTGGCGTTGGCCTACGACGCGGCGGGGGACCGGAAGCGGGCGCGCGCAGCGGCGCGGGCGGCGCTGCGGCTGGCGGCGGGGTCGGGCGTGGTCGACTGACGACCGTACGACGGCGTATTCTCACGGCATGCACAAGACGACCGTCAACCTGAGGACCGACGTCTGGTTGCGGTTGCGGAACCGCGCCCAGCGCGAGGGCGTGCCCGTGGGCACCCTGGTCAACGACCTGCTCGCGGACGCGCTGACGGCCGGGCTCGGCGAACCGACGTTCATCGGGGCCGGGGAGTCCTCCGTGTCGGATCTCGGGAGCAACGCCAAGAAGTACCTCCGTGAGGGCCTGGCGTGATCACTGTCGCCGACACGTCGGTTCTCGTGGGCGCCCTCGACAGGCGAGACGCCCGGCATGCGGAGTGTGCCGCCGTCGTGAGAAAGCGCCTGGACGCCGGCGTCGTGGTGACGGCGGCAGTCGCCGTCGAGGTCGACTACCTGGTGTCGACCCGTGTGGGACGTCGCGCGGCGCGGGAGTTCCTGCACAACCTCGACACCGGTGTCCTCGTCCTCGAACCGGTGGACTCGGAGATCCTCCGACGGGCCGTCGATCTGGACGATCGATACGCCGACCTCGGGCTCGGCCTGGCAGACGGCACCGTGGTGGCGACGGCGGAGAAGCATCGTGCGGTGGCGATCCTCAGCCTCGACAAGCACTACCGCCTGGTGGCACCCGACTTCTCCGTCGAACCGGCGTGACCCGTCACTAGGCTCACCCCTCGTGGGTGACGACAGGAGCACGGCGGAGCGGGACGCGATCACGGCGGCGGTCCGCGAGGGGTACGGCTTCGACGACCCGGCGATCGAGCTGGGCGCCCTGGTCCCCGGTCCGGGTGCGCCGACCGAGGCCTCGGTCCGGGTCCGCCTGCCGCTGGCGATGCTCAACCGGCACGGGCTGATCGCCGGTGCCACCGGCACCGGCAAGACCCGGACGGTCCAGCTCATCGCGGAGCAGCTGTCCGACCACGGCGTGCCGGTCGTGCTCGCCGACCTCAAGGGCGACCTGTCCGGTCTGGTCCGGCCGGGGGAGCCCGGGGACAAGCTGCTGGCCCGGGCCACCGAGGTCGGCCAGGAGTGGTCGCCCGCCTCGTACCCGGCCGAGTTCCTCTCGCTCGGCGGCATCGGCCCCGGAGTCCCCGTGCGCTCGACCGTCACCGCCTTCGGGCCGGTGCTGCTCGCCAAGGTGCTCGACCTCAACGAGACCCAGGCGTCCAGCCTGCGCCTGGTCTTCCACTTCGCCGACAAGGCGGGCCTGCCGCTGCTCGACCTCGCCGACCTCCGGGCGGTGCTGCACCACCTGGTGTCCGACGAGGGCAAGGCCGAGCTGGAGGAGCTCGGCGCGCTGAGCAAGGCCACCGCCGGGGTCATCCTCCGGGAGCTCATCGGCTTCACCGACGACGGCGCCGAGGCGTTCTTCGGCGAGCCCGAGTTCGACACCGCCGACCTGCTGCGGACCGCCGACGACGGCCGCGGGGTCGTCACCTGCGTCGAGCTGGCCGAGGTGCTCGACAAGCCGCGGCTGTTCTCGACGTTCCTGCTGTGGCTGCTCGCCGATCTCTTCCAGGAGCTGCCCGAGGTCGGCGACCTCGACAAGCCGAAGCTGGTCTTCGTCATCGAGGAGGCGCACCTGCTGTTCACCGGCGCGTCGCCGGTGTTCCTCGAGCAGGTGACCCAGATCGTCCGGCTCATCCGCTCCAAGGGCGTCGGGATCCTCTTCGTCACCCAGTCGCCCAAGGACGTCCACCCGGACGTCCTCGCACAGCTCGGCAGTCGGGTCCAGCACGCCCTGCGGGCCCACACCCCGGACGACGCGAAGGCCCTGCGCGCGGCGGTGTCGACCTACCCGGTGTCCGGGTACGACCTCGAGGAGGTGCTGACCGGGCTCGGCACCGGCGAGGCGGTGGTGACCGGCGTGTCGCCGAAGGGCACGCCGACCCCCGTGGCCTGGGCGAAGCTGCCCGCCCCGCGATCGCTCATGGCACCGGCGGGCGACGCCCTCGCGGCGACGGTGGCGGCCTCGCCGCTCGCCCCCCGCTACCAGGAGGTCGCCGACCGGGAGTCGGCGCGCGAGCTGCTCGCGGCCCGGCTCGCGGCGGCCCCGGCCGAGCCGGGGGAGGTGACGCCCGGCGGGCAGGCCCCCCCCGAGGGGCCCGCCGGGACGCCGGAGCGGCCACGGTCGCGCCGGGACGCCCACGACGAGGAGGGCGTCGTCGAGAAGGTCGTGACGTCCTCGGCGTTCCGCAGCTTCCTCCGCTCCGCCGGCACCGTCCTCGGCCGCGAGATCACCCGGTCGGTGCTCGGAACCGCGAAGCGGTCCCGCCGGCGCTGACCCGGCGCTGCGGCGCCACCAGGTCGACGGTCCGCCCGACCAGCGCCTCCAGGGGGCCGCGGCGCAGCAGTGCCCGCCAGGCGAGACCGGCCAGCAGCACGATCGCCGCCTGCAGCAGCCAGACCTGGGCGGCCGGCGCCGGTTCACCGACGCCGAGGGCGACCATGACGACGTGGGCGCTGTACAGGCTGAGGGTCATCGACCCGGCGGCCGTCAGCCAGATCCACGCCGGGGCCGTGCGCCCGCGGACCACCAGCAGCATGATCGCGACGACGAGCACCGAGCTGCCGATGGTCGCCAGCATGTCGAACGGGGTCCCGGAGTGGGGGCGGGCGATGACGAGCCACCACCACGAGTCGGTCGGTGTGGTGCCGTAGAAGCTGCCGTCCACGGTCGTGAACGGACTGGCCGCGTCGAGCGCCGGCCGGCCGCGCTCGACGAGGACCGTCGATGCCGCGAGCGCCGCCGCGGCCAGCGCCAGGCCCCCTCCGGCGAGCGCCAGCAGCCCACCGCCGCCGAGCGCGGCCCGGCCGAGCGCCGCGCCGGCGAGCGCGTAGGCGAGCCAGGTCAGGGCGGGGTAGGTCCCGGTCAGCAGCAGCCCCGTGACCACCCGCCCGGGATCGTCGGCGAGGGCGTCGAACGACGGCGACTCGAGGAACTGCTCCAGGCCGTAGGCCGAGCGCACGGCGTGCGAGACCACCGGCCCGAGGACCGCCCAGCCGAGGGCCAGCCCGGCCAGCACGGCCGCGGGCAGCCGGATCAGCGGCGACGCCAGCAGGAACAGCAGCCCGTAGTACGTGAGGATGACGAGGATCGGGGTTCCGGCCATGGCCAGCAGCAGCCCCACGACGCCGATGAGCACCGCCCGCACCGCGGCCCGGGCCAGCATGGTGCCGTAGCCGCCGACCGGGCCCCGGGCGCCACCGTCCGCCAGCACCAGCGACATCCCCGCGAGTACCGCGAAGAGCGCCGACGCCCGGCCGTGGGCGACGTCGTAGGCGACGGCGATCGCCCCCGTCTCGCCCTGGGACGGGACGATGTGGATCACCATCATCCCCAGCAGCGCGATGCCGCGAGCGGCGTCCACGCCCAGCAGCCGCGCGGTCGCGGGCCCGACCCGTCGGGTGCCGGCGGGCAGGGGCTGCGGAGCCGTCACGGCGCCGCCTCGGCGAGCTCGGCCACGAGCCGGATCTCCGTCCAGCCCTCGGGGGCCGGGGACGGGTCGTCACCGGTGTCCGCACCGGCGACCGCACCGGCGACCGCACCGCGGACCCGCCGGGCTCCGTCGGCGACGGCCCCCGCTCCTGTGAGGAACGCGGTCCGGTCGCCGTCGGGTTCCGGGACCCAGGCCAGCAGCCGCTGGAAGCCGAGCTCGCGGGCGGTGTCGGCGACCGCGTTGAGGAGCCGGGACCCGTGCCCGGCCCCGCGGTGCGCGGGATCCACCTCGAGGGCGAGGACCTCGGCGTCGGCCGGCGTCGTGTCGGGGTCCTCGGCCGGGGCCAGCGCGGCGAAGCCGGTGACGACGTCGGTCGCGGTGGCGACGAGGAGGCGGTGCCGGGGCGACGGCGGGGACGACACGGCCGACCGCCAGGCCGCGGCGAGGGCGTCCGGTTCGAGGCCCGCCCGGACGTCCTCCGGGAGCAGCACGGCGTAGGAGGACCGCCACGCGCGGGCGTGGATCGCCCCGACCGCCGCGGCGTCGGCCGGGCCGGCCGGACGCACGGCGGCGTCCGCGCCC
>JBHJOJ010000250.1:0-3053 GCA_050329835.1 Kineosporiaceae bacterium
CGCCCGGCCCCCCGGACCCCCGGCGCCACCGGCGGGTCCCCCTCCTCCGGCCTGAGGGGCCGCCCGGCGGTCCCGGTCAAGCCGGGCCGGACGGGCGCCGATACTCCGGCCTGACCGGCTCACCTCGGAGCCCGTCGATCGGAGGACGGCATGGGCGCAGCGCCGGGGGGGCGGCCGTGGCGCGCCACCGCCGTGCGGGGCCTCCAGGTCACGGCCGTCCTCCTCGTGGTCCTCTTCGCCGTCGCCACGGTGGTCCGGGACGGGGATCCCCGCCAGGTGCCGTGGCTGGACCTCGGGGTCTTCAACGCGGTCTACGCGGTCGCGGCGGCGGCCTGCTTCGTCCACCGCCCGCCGACCCGCATCCGGCGGCTGGCGTGGCGCGCCCTGGGAACCGGGATCGCCTGCAACATCGGTGGCAACGCCTACTTCTCACTCGTCCTGGCGGGCCAGTCCGATCCTCCGTACCCGTCGCCTGCGGACGCCTTCTTCCTGTCCTTCTACGCGTGGGCCTACGCCGGGGTGGTCCTGCTGCTGCGCTCGCGCACCCCCCGGTTCCAGCTCAGCCTGGGACTCGACGGACTGGTGGCCGGGCTCGGGGTGGCCGCAGTGACCGCCGCGGTCGCCCTCCCCCGGCTGCTGGCCGCCGGCGAGGGATCGCCGGTCGAGGTCGCCATGAACCTCTCCTGGCCGATCGCCGACCTCATGCTCATCGTCGTCCTCGTCGGAGGGTCGGCCGTCGCCAGGGCCCGCCTGGACCGGGAGTTCGGCCTGGTCGTCGCGGGACTCGCCGTGACCGCAGCCGCAGACCTGCTGTACCTGTTCGCCGACTCCGCCGGCAGCTACGTCGAGGGCGGGCCCATCGACCTCGCCTTCCTCGCGGGCACGGCGCTGCTCGCGGCGGCGATCCCCGGCCCGCGGCGGCCGCACGCCGCCGAGGCGTCCCCCTCGCCGGCCGGGCGGGGGGCGGACCCCGGAGGCGACCGTTCCCGGGTGGGGTGGCGCCTCGTCACCCTGCCCGCGGCGGCCGCGATCGGCAGCCTCGCGGTGCTGGCGGTGCCGGCCGGGGAGCCCTCCCCGGTGGCCCGGGTCCTCGCGGCGGCCTGCGTCCTCGCCGCGCTGGTGCGGACCGGGGTCACCTTCCGCGAGATGCGGAACCTCACCGACGTCCACCGGCAGGCCCGCACCGACGACCTCACGGACCTGCCCAACCGCCGGGCCCTCTACGAACGGGCCGAGGAGGCCGTCCGGGCGGCGACCGGGACCACGCCCGTCGCCCTCCTGCTCATCGACCTCGACCGGTTCAAGGAGATCAACGACTCGCTCGGCCACGCCGCCGGCGACACCCTGCTCGTCCAGGTCGGCGCCCGCATCCGAGGGGCGCTGCGCGGCGGCGACACGCTGGCGCGCCTGGGCGGCGACGAGTTCGCCGTGCTGCTGCCCGGGGCCGACGTGGCCGCGGCGCTCGAGGCGGCGCGCAGCGTCACCGAGGCGCTGGCCACCCCCTTTCCGCTGGAGACCGTGACCGTGCACGTCGACGCGAGCATCGGGGCCGCCGTGGCGCCGCTGCACGCCAGGACCCGGACCGACCTCCTGCGCTGCGCCGACATGGCGATGTACGACGCGAAGGCGGCCCGCAGCGGGACCGCCGTGTTCGCCACCGAGCGCCACCACGGCCGGGACCGGCTGCAGACGGTCGAGGACCTGCGCGCCGTCCTGCGCCCCGCGCGCCAGGGCGATGCCGACGCGGGGCGCCTCACCGTGCACCTGCAGCCCCAGGTCGTCCTCGCCACCGGTGCCGCGGGCGGCATCGAGGCGCTCGCGCGCTGGCAGCACCCGACCCGCGGGCTGCTCCTCCCGGGCGACTTCCTGCCCCTCGTCCACGCGACCGGCCTCACCGGCCCGCTGGCCGCCACGGTCCTCGACGCGGCGCTCGCCGCCTGCCGGCAGTGGCGTGACGCGGGCCACCTCTCCCCCGTGGCCGTCAACCTCTGCGCCGCGGACGTCCACGACGTGACGGTCCAGCGCCGGGTCCAGGCTCTCCTGGACCGCCACGGGCTGCCGCCCGAGGCGCTCAGCGTCGAGCTCACGGAGGAGACCCTGGTCGCCGACATCGACCGCACCCGCGCCGTCCTCGGCGCTCTGCGGGCCGAGGGAGTCACCGTCTCGATCGACGACTTCGGCACCGGGTTCGCGTCCCTGGCCTACCTGCGGGACCTTCCCGTCGACGAGCTGAAGCTCGACCGGGGCCTGATCCGCAGCATCGTCGGCGACGACCGGGCCGCCGCCATCGTCCGGCACGCGATCGAGCTCGGGCACGACCTCGGCCTGCGGCTGGTGGCCGAGGGCGTCGAGGACGAGGCCACGGCCGGACTGCTGGCCGGCCTGGGGTGCGACGTCGGCCAGGGCTACCACCTGGCGACGCCGATGCCGCTGGACGCCCTGCTCGGCTGGCTGGCCCCGGTCCCGGCCTGACCGGGGGCGGGCGGGTCCCCGTCCAGCACGGCGACGACGTCGGCCTGGCCGAGCAGGATCGCGACCTCGCGGACCGGGACCCCGGACGACGTCACCGCGTCCGGGTCCGCCCCGGCGGCGACCAGCTGCCGGGCGATCCCGGCGTCGCCGACGAGGACGGCCGCGGCCAGCGGGGACTCCAGCCCCGGCAGGCGCAGGCCGGGGTCGGCGCCCGCGTCGAGCAGCACCGTCACGGCCGAGGCGCAGCGGGCGGCGACCGCCGCCGTCAGGGGCGTGTGGTCGAACCCCGGTGCCACGACGTCCGCGGGAGCGCCCGCCGCCAGCGCCTCGCGCAGGCGGCGGGTGTCCCCCAGCACGGCCGAGCGCAGCACGGCGCGCCGGCCGTCGTCGAGCGCCGCCACGGCGGGCGAGCGGTCGAGACTGCGCAGCACGCCGGTGTCGTAGGCGAGGAACCAGCCGCACCCCCGGACGTCGACGGCACGGGCCGGCGGCACCGCTCCCGCCGCCGCGTCCGGGGCGGTCGGGGCCGGGGCGGCCGGCAGGAACAGCCCGCCGGCCAGCGCGGCGGCCACCGCGAGGAC
>JBHJOJ010000251.1:0-2898 GCA_050329835.1 Kineosporiaceae bacterium
GGGGGTGGGGGGAAGGGGGTCAGGGCGTGAGGAGGCGGCGCAGGAGTCGGGCGGTCTCCGACGGGGTGCGGCCGACGGTGACGCCGACGGCCTCCATGGCCTCCTTCTTGGCGGCGGCCGTGCCCGCGGAGCCGGAGACGATGGCGCCGGCGTGCCCCATGGTCTTGCCCTCCGGAGCCGTGAAGCCGGCGACGTAGCCGACGACGGGCTTGGTCACGTGGTCGGCGATGTAGGCGGCGGCCCGCTCCTCGGCGTCGCCGCCGATCTCGCCGATCATGACGATCGCCTCGGTGTGGGGGTCGTCCTGGAAGCCCTGGAGGCAGTCGATGTGCGTGGTCCCCACCACCGGGTCGCCGCCGATGCCGACGCACGTCGAGAACCCGATGTCCCGCAGCTCGTACATCATCTGGTAGGTCAGGGTGCCGGACTTGCTGACCAGCCCGATCGGCCCGCGCTTGGTGATGTCGGCCGGGATGATGCCGGCGTTCGACTTGCCGGGCGAGATGAGGCCCGGGCAGTTGGGCCCGATGAGGCGGGTGGTGCCGGACGCGGCCGCCAGGGCGTGGAACTCCGCGGTGTCCTTGACCGGCACGCCCTCGGTGATGACGACCACCAGCGGCACCTTGGCCTCGATCGCCTCGACCACCGCGGCTCCGGTGAACCGTGCCGGAACGAAGATCACGGAGACGTCGGCGCCGGTCGCCGCCACCGCCTCGCCGACGGACGCGTGCACCGGCACCGGGATCGACCCGTGGTCCGGGTGCTCGAAGTCGACGGACTGCCCGCCCTTGCCGGGCGTCACGCCGGCCACCACCCGGGTGCCGGCCCGCAGCATGCGCTGGGTGTGCTTGCGCCCCTCGGACCCGGTCATGCCCTGGACGACGACTCGCGAGTGCTCGTCGAGGAAGATCGCCACGATTGCTCTCCTGTCTGCTCGCGTCAGGCGGCCGGGCTCGCGGCGGCCAGCTCGGCCGCCCGGCGGGCGGCGTCGTCCATGGTGTCGACCTGCTCCAGGCCCGGCAGGCCCGCGTCGGCGAGGATCTGCCGGCCGATCTCGGCGTTGTTGCCGTCGAGGCGGACCACGAGCGGGCGCGTCACCGCCTCGCCCCGCTCCTGGAGCAGGTGGAAGGCCGCGACGATGCCGTTGGCGACGGCGTCGCAGGACGTGATCCCGCCGAAGACGTTGACGAAGACGCTGCGCACCTGGTCGTCCGACAGGATGATCTCCAGCCCGTTGGCCATCACCTCGGCCGACGCCCCGCCGCCGATGTCGAGGAAGTTCGCCGGGCGGACGCCGCCGAACTCCTCCCCCGCGCCTGCGACCACGTCCAGCGTCGACATCACCAGGCCCGCGCCGTTGCCGATGACCCCGACCGTGCCGTCGAGCTTGACGTAGTTGAGGTCCTTCTCCGCCGCGGCCCGCTCCAGCGGGTCGGTGGCGGCGACGTCGACGAGGTCGGCGTGGTGCGGGTGCCGGAACGCCGCGTTGTCATCCAGGGTGATCTTGCCGTCGAGCGCCACCAGGCGCCCGTCACCGGTCCGGACCAGCGGGTTGACCTCGACGAGCGTCGCGTCCTCCGCGCTGAAGACCGTCCACAGCTGCTGGAGCAGGGCGACGACGTCGTCCCGGACCTCCGCGGGGAACCGGGCGGCGTCGGCGATCTCGGCCGCCTTGGCCGCGTCCAGCCCCGTCAGCGGGTCGACGGGGACCCGGGCGAGGGCGTCCGGGCGCTCGACGGCGAGCTGCTCGATCTCCATCCCGCCCTCGACGCTCGCCATCGCCAGCCAGGTGCGGTTCGAGCGGTCGAGGAGGAGCGAGACGTAGTACTCGGCCGCGATGTCGACGCCGGGGGCGACCATGACCCGGCGGACCCGGTGGCCCTTGATGTCCATGCCGAGGATGGCGCGGGCGCGCTCCTCCGCCTCGGTGGGTGACTTGGCGAGCTTGACGCCGCCGGCCTTGCCCCGGCCGCCCGTCTTGACCTGGGCCTTGACGACGACCACGGGAGTCGCCAGGGACTCCGCGGCGCGGCGCGCGGCCTCGGGCGTCTCGGCGACGTGGGAGGGCAGGACGGGCACGCCGTGAGCCTCGAAGAGGTCCCTGGCCTGGTACTCGTAGAGGTCCACGACCCGGCAGCCTAGTGAGGCGCAGCCGGTCCGCGCGCCGGGCGGGCCGCCGGCCGGCCGGGACGGGCCTGTGACCCTGGCTACCCTCGGCGGGTGGCCGCCGACGACCGACCGCCCCCCGGGGAGCCCGACCGGCCGCTGCGGGTCGTCATCGCGAAGGCGGGCCTGGACGGGCACGACCGCGGGGCCAAGGTCGTCGCCCGGGCCCTGCGGGACGCGGGCATGGAGGTCGTGTACACCGGCCTGCGCCAGACGCCGGAGCAGGTGGTCGCCGCCGTCCTCGACGAGGACGCCGACGCGCTCGGCCTGTCCGTGCTGTCCGGCGCCCACCTCACCCTGTTCCCCCGCATCGTCGCGCTGCTGCGCGAGGCCGGCGCCGGCGACGTCGTGGTCTTCGGCGGCGGGATCATCCCCGACGGGGACCTCCGGGCACTGGCCGAGGCCGGGGTGGCCAGGGTGTTCGGCCCCGGCACGCCGACGACCGAGATCGTCCGGTGGGTGCGCGGGACGGTCCGGGCGCACCCCCCCGCCCCGGCGCCCTAGCCGAGGTGCCGGCCCTGCTGGCGGCGCCCGGTCCACACCAGCCCGGTGCCGGCGGCCAGCAACCCGACCGCGATGAGGACCAGCCCGACGATGTCGGCGCCCGCCAGCGGGAGCCCGCCGTCGGTGTCCGGGCCGGCGGGCGGCACGGCCGTCGTGCCCTCGCTCCCCCGGCCCGCCGAGGTGGCGCCTCCGGGGCCGGTCCCGCTCGGGGCCGTCTCCGCGCCGTCC
>JBHJOJ010000252.1:0-2021 GCA_050329835.1 Kineosporiaceae bacterium
ACACGAGCATCGCCGGGGTCGAGGTCGGCGGACTGACGTCGGCCGATGCGGTGTCCCGGGTCACCGACGCCGTGGCGGAGGAGGCGGTCGAGCCGTTGGCCGTCTCGGTCGGGGCGGCCGGCGCCACGCTCGACCCGGTCGAGGCGGGCATCGCCCCGGACCCGGCCGCCAGCGTGGCCGCCGTCACCGGCTTCTCCCTGGTGCCCGCCGACATGTGGCGCCATGTCGTCGGCGCGGGACGGCTGCCGGTCGACGTCTCCGTCGACGACGAGGCGTTGGAGGCCGCCCTCGCGGGCCTCGCGGCCGAGGTCGACGCGGAGCCGGTCGAGGGCGACGTCGTGCTGTCCGGCGGCGTGCCGTCACCCGTCACCCCGGCTCCCGGTCGCCGGCTCGACACCGCGGCCGCTGCGGCTGCGCTGCGTGAGCAGTGGCTGCGGGCCGACCCACCGCTCGAACTGCCCAGCGAGGAACTGTCCCCCGAGGTGGGCCAGGCCGCCGTGGACGCCGCCCTGGCCGAGGCCGAGCAGGTGCTCGCCGAGGACCTCACCGTCGTCGTCGCCGACCGTCGGGTGCTCCTGCCGCCGCAGCTGGTCGGCGACGGTCTCGGCTACGCGCCGGACGGCGAGGGCGGGCTGCGGCTGGAAGGGGACGGGACCGCGCTGCGGCAGATCGTCCTGTCCCGGGACCCGGACGCCGAACGGGCCCCGGTCGACGCCACCGTGACCCTGCGCGACGGCGCCCCGGAGGTCGTGCCGGGAGCGCCGGGCGTGGTCCTCGACGAGGCGGAGCTCGCCGAGCAGGTGGTGGGCGCCGCGCTCGGCGACCGGATCGCCGAGCTCGCGGCCGCCGTCGCCGAACCGGCCGTCACCACCGAGCAGGCGGAGGCCCTGGGGATCGGGGAGGTCGTGTCGGAGTTCGCGACTCCCTACCCGAGCAACGCGCCGCGCACCGAGAACCTGCGCGTTGCCACCGCGACGATCAACGGCCTGATCGTGCAGCCCGGGGACACCTTCAGCCTCAACGACGCACTCGGGGAGCGGACGATCGACAAGGGGTACCGCGCCGCCGGCGTGATCTCCAACGGCCGGTACTCCGAGGGCGTCGGGGGCGGGGTGTCGCAGGTGTCGACGACGCTGTACAACGCGGCGTTCTTCGCGGGGCTGGAGGACGTCGAGCACAAGCCGCACTCCTTCTACATCTCCCGGTACCCGGAGGGTCGCGAGGCGACGCTCAACTGGGACCCCCGGGTCGAGATGATCTTCCGTAACACGACTCCGTACGGCGTCCTCATCGAGTCCTACCTGGCGGAGGGCCAGGTTCACGTGCGGATGTGGTCGACGCCGTACTGGGAGGTCGAGACCTCGACGAGCGAGCGGTCGAACTTCCGCGAGCCGGAGACGGTCTACGACGACGCCCCCGCCTGCGAACCGCAGGCCCCCGCACCGGGGTTCGACGTCACCGTCACCCGGGTCCTCAGCCGGGAGGGCCAGGAGGTCGAGCGCGAGAGCGACACCTGGGCGTACTCGGCGGCCGACCGGATCATCTGCTCCCCGCAGCCGGTGGCGCCGGCGGCGGACGACGGGGACGAGCCGGACGGCTGACCCGCGGCGGCACCGGCTTGCCCGCGACGACCGAGCCGGTCGGCACCTCGACGACCTGGCCGTCGCGGTCCGCCCGGACCCGCAGCATCCCGCCCGGCCCGTCCTCGATCCCCTCCAGGACCCCGAGCACGTCGACCAGCTCCCGGCGTCGCGGGTCCGGCCGGTAGCGGACCACCACCCGGTGGCCCGTACGTCCCCGGAGCCGGTCGAGCGGGTCGGGCATGCTGTCCTCGGGCGCCGGGGGCATAGCCGGGGCCGTCACTCGTGAGAACCGGAGGAGGACCACATGACGTACGTCATTGCGCAGCCGTGCGTGGATGTCAAGGACAAGGCCTGCATCGAGGAGTGCCCCGTCGACTGCATCTACGAGGGCAAGCGGATGCTGTACATCCAGCCCGACGAGTGCGTCGACTGCGGCGC
>JBHJOJ010000253.1:0-4249 GCA_050329835.1 Kineosporiaceae bacterium
CGCCGACGCCCTCGTCGCCGACCTGGTCGCGCACGGCGGCCGGGTCCGCACCGGCACCTGGGTCCGCCGCTGGGCGGACCTCCCGCCGGCCCGGGCCGTGCTGCTCGACCTCGACCCGCGGCAGGTCGTCGAGCTGGTCGGGGACCGGATGGGCGGTGCCGCCGGGCGGTGGTACCGGGCGTGGGCGCGGCGGTACCGGTTCGGGCCCGGCGCCTGCACGGTGCACTGCGTGACGTCGGACCCGATCCCGTGGCTGGATCCCGAGGCCCGCCGGGCCGGCACGGTCCACGTCGGCGGGACCTTCGCCGAGGTCGCCGCCGCCGAGGCGGCCGTGGCGGGCGGGCGCCACGCGCGCCGGCCCTTCACCCTCGTCGGCCAGCCCACCGTGGTGGACCCCACCCGGGCCCCGGCCGGACACCACGTCGTGTGGGCCTACTGCCACGTGCCGCACGGGTCGCCGGTCGACGCCTCCGCCGCGGTGACCGCCCAGATCGAGCGGTTCGCCCCCGGCTTCCGGGACACGGTGACCGGCGTCCACGTCCGGACGGCGTCCCGCCTGGCCGAGGAGAACCCCGTGCACGTGGGCGGCGACATCGCCGTCGGGGTGTCCTCGGTGCTCGGCATCGCGCTGCGACCGGTCCCCCGGTGGGACGCCTACCGGACCCCCGCGCCCGGCGTGTACGTCTGCTCCTCGGCGACGCCGCCGGGCCCGGGCGTCCACGGGATGGGCGGGTACTGGGCCGCCCGCGAGGTTCTGCGCGACCTCGGCGCCCGGCACGGCCGACTGGCTCCCCGGCACATGAGTGATCGTCGATAAGTCGACGACCACGCGGGAAAGATCATCGATAAATCGACGATCTGTGGTGCCCACGCGGCGTGTCGCACTCAGATCATCGATTTGTCGACGATCACTCGGGCGTGGTCGTCGACTTATCGACGATCATGAGCTGGGCCGTTCGGCGGGACACACGGGCCCGCCGCCCACCAGTCCCCCAGCGACTCGCGGACCTCGTCGCCGAGCGGGTTGACCCCGGGCCCGGCGACGAGCGCGTGGGCCAGCAGCGCGTGCAGGCACTTCACGCGGTCCGGCATCCCGCCGGCGCTCACCCCCTCGATCTCGGCCACGTGCCCCAGTGACTCGCGGTCCGCCAGGTACCGGGCATGGGCGGCGGCGTACCGGACCGCCAGGTCCGGATCGGCGCCCAGCCGGCCGGTCATCTCCCGCATCCGGCCGTCGGCCTCGAGCGTGCCGACCAGCGACGCGGCCCGGGGGCACGTGAGGTAGTAGTGCGTCGGGAAGGGCGTGCCGTCGGGCAGGCGCGGCATGGTGCGCACGACGTCGGGCAGCCCGCACGGACACCGGTGGGCGACCGACACCATCCCGCGCGGCGGGCGGCCGAGCTGGCGCGCGACGGCGTCGACGTCGCGCGGGTCGGGGGACGCCGGAGGCTTCCCCGACCTCACCCGGCCGCCTGGAAGTCCGTCCAGACCCGGCGGTACCAGGGGCCGTCCGCCGGCTCCTCGTCGGCCGGGCCGGCGGCGTCCGCCGGCTCCTCCGGCAGCGCGACGACGTAGCCGGTCTCCCCCGGCATCACGTAGTTCAGCCGCTCCCGCGCCTGGGCGGCGACGAAGGCGTCGTCCCCCCACAGGCCGAGCTGGCCCTCGAGGTCGGCGACGGACGTCCGGCGCTCGTCGATCTCCTGCTCCAGCGCGGCCTGGCGCCGCTCCTGGTCGACGTAGAGCCGGACCTGCGGCGCCAGCGTGAGGGTGCACGCCACGCCCAGGCCGACCAGGACGGCGGTCCGCCGGGCCGACAGCACCGAGGCCCGGCCGGGCCGGGTCGCGCGACCGCCGGGCACCCCGGAGCCCACCCCCGGCTCACCCCCGCCGCAGGCGCGGGAAGGCCGAGTAGCCGGCATACAGCGCCGCGTCGTCGAGCTCCTCCTCGATCCGCAGGAGCTGGTTGTACTTGGCGACCCGGTCGGTGCGGGCGGGGGCCCCGGTCTTGATCTGGCCGCAGTTCGTCGCCACCGCGAGGTCGGCGATCGTGGTGTCCTCGGTCTCGCCGGAGCGGTGGCTCATCATGCATCGGAAGCCGTGCCGGTGGGCGAGGTCGACCGCGTCGAGCGTCTCGGTCAGCGAGCCGATCTGGTTGACCTTGACGAGCAGGGCGTTGGCCGCCCGGGCGTCGATCCCGCGCTGCAGCCGGGTGGGGTTGGTGACGAAGAGGTCGTCGCCCACGATCTGGACCCGCTCGCCGAGGGCGGCGGTCATGGCGGCCCAGCCGTCCCAGTCCTCCTCGCCCAGCGGGTCCTCGATGCTGACCAGGGGGTAGGCCTCGGCCAGCTCCCGGTAGTAGTCGATCATCTGCTCCGCCGTCCGCACCTGCCCCTCGAACCGGTAGCCGCCCTCGGCGGCGAACTCGGTGGCGGCCACGTCGAGCGCGAGGACCAGGTCGTCGCCGAGGGCGAAGCCGGCACGGTCGACGGCGGCGGCGATGAGGTCGAGGGCCTCGCGGTTGGCGGGCAGGCTGGGCGCGAAGCCCCCCTCGTCGCCCAGCCCGGTGGCCAGGCCCCGCTCCTTGAGCACCGACTTCAGCGAGTGGTACACCTCGGCGCCCCAGCGCAGGCCCTCGGCGAACGAGGCCGCGCCGACCGGGGCGACCATGAACTCCTGGACGTCGACGCCGGAGTCGGCGTGCGCGCCGCCGTTGAGGATGTTCATCATCGGCACCGGCAGGACGTGGGCGTTGGGACCGCCGACGTAGCGGTACAGGGGCAGGCCGGCCGAGGCCGCGGCCGCCTTCGCCACCGCCAGGGAGACCCCGAGGATCGCGTTGGCGCCGAGCTTCGCCTTGGTCGGGGTGCCGTCCAGGTCGATCATGGCCTGGTCGATGAGGCGCTGCTCCGAGGCGTCGTAGTCGGCGAGCTCCGGGCCGATGTCCTCGAGCACCGCCTCGACCGCGCCGAGGACCCCCTTGCCCTGGTACCGGTCGGCGTCGCCGTCGCGTCGCTCGTTGGCCTCGAACTGGCCGGTCGAGGCGCCGGAGGGCACCGCCGCGCGGCCGGCGCTGCCGTCGCCGAGCTCGACCTCCACCTCGACGGTGGGGTTGCCGCGCGAGTCGAGGATCTCGCGGGCGCCGATCGCCTCGATGGCGGCCACTGGTGCTCCTTCCGGCGGGGACGGGTGACGGGCCGGACCGGCCGGCGCACGACATTCCCGGCCGAGCGTAGTCGCCGGTCCGCCCGGGGCGCGGGCCCGGCGCGCGAGCCGGCCTCAGGGAGTGCGGGTGACCGTCCGGGTCTCGGTCACCGTGGCGGTGAGGGTGGCGGTCGCCGACGGCCCGGGCCCGGCGGTCGCCGTCCCGAGCACCGTGCGCCCGAGGACGCCGGTCGGCGCGGTGCCCACCGCGCCGGCCGCCCGCGCGACCGTGAGGACCACGGTGGTCCCGACCTCCTGCCGCACCCCCGCCGCGGGTACCACGCTCAGCACGGTGCCGACCGCCTCGGTGGACTCCTGGTCCGACCGCACCTCGACCTCGAACCCGGCGCGCTCCAGGAGGCGCCGGGCCTCCTCCTCGCCCAGCCCGCGGGCCTGCGGCACGACGTTGCTGCCGCTGGCGGCCACCAGGGAGACCGGGGTGCCCTCGACGGCGACCTCCCCGAACGCCGGGTCGGAACGGATGACGCGGTCCCGGGGCAGCGGGGAGTCGCGGGCCGCGATTTCGCCCAGCTCCAGCCCGCTGTCGCGCAGCACCTCCCGCGCCTCGTCGACGTCCAGCCCCTCGACGTCGGGGATCGCCACCTGGGCGGGGCCGGTCGAGATGACCAGGGCCACCTCCTCGCCCCGGGACACGGTCTCCCCGGCCGGCGGCTCGGTGCGGACGACCAGGCCCACGTCGATGTCGCGGGAGGACTCGGCGACGGGGGTCCCCGCCTCCAGCCGGGCCTCCTCGAGCGCCGCCTCGGCCTCGCGGACCGTGAGGCCGGTGGTGGGAGGGACCTCGACGCTGCCCGCGCCCGGTGCCCGCGCCAGCGCCCAGACCAGCACGGCGAGACCGGCCAGCAGGGTGACGACCGCGGCCATCATCCAGCCCCGCCGCCCCAGGGGACGCCGGTCGGCGGCCTCGCCGTCGGGACCCGCGGCGTCGCCGGAGGAGGGCGACGGCTCCCCGGCGCCCTCCTCCCCGGCCGGCACGGCGGCCGGGGTGCCGGTCCCCGCCGGGGGCCCCGGCTCGCCGTCCTGCGGC
>JBHJOJ010000254.1:0-4967 GCA_050329835.1 Kineosporiaceae bacterium
CCCCGCCCACCCGCCCGCGCCGTGGCAGCGGCAGTGCCGGGCCGCCGGCCCCGTCGTCGCGCTCCGGCCCGAGGGGCCGCGCCGGGTCGACCCCGGTCCGGGGACCCGGGACCTGCACCCCGACACCTGTCAGCTGGTGGCGACGTCCGGGTCCACCGGGGCACCGAAGCTGGTCCAGCTCACCCAGCCGGGCACGCTGGCGGCGGCGGCCGTCTACCGGCGGCGGGTGGCGGTCCACCCGGGCGAGGCGGTGGCCGTCCCGCAGTCGCTGGCGACGGTCGGGGCGCTGCCGTCCGGCGTGCTGCCGGCACTGCTGTCCGGCGGCACCGCCGTGCTGGGCCACGGGTGGGGGGTGCGGACGTTCCTCGACGCGCTGACCGGCCATCGTGCCGTCTTCGCGATGGCGGTGACCGGGTGGTGGCAGGCCTGCCTGGCGGTGCCCTGGCCGGCGCTGCCGGCCCTGAGGGTGCTCGGCGTCGGCGGGTCCCCGTGGCACCACCTGCTGCCCGACCTGCGGCGTCGCCTCCCGCACGCCGAGGTGCTCGGCAACTACGGACTGACGGAGACGCACGGCCCGGCCCTGCAGGTGTCGACCGGCGAGGTGACGGACGTGACGGGGATCGCGGGGCGTCCGGTCCCGGGGCTCGAGGCGGAGGTCCGCGACGGCGCCGGCGCGGCGGCGGCACCCGGCGAGCGGGGCATGCTGTGGCTGCGCGGCCCGCTCGTCACTCCCGGCTACGTCGGGTGGGACGCAGCCGGACGGGACGGGGCCGGGTGGTGGCGCACCGGGGACGTGGCGGTGCGGGGCGCGGACGGCTGGTTCCGGGTGGTGGACCGGGCCGACGACCTCGTCAACGTGGCCGGCCGGAAGGTCTACCCGGCCGAGGTCGAGGCGGTCCTGCGCGCGGTGCCGGGGGTGGTCGACTGCGCGGTGGTGCGCTCCGACGGCGCGGTCGAGCAGCGGCTGCTCGGGGCCTTTGTCGTTACCGGCGCGACGGGCTTCGACCGCGCGGCCGCCCGCCGGGCGGTGCGGGAGCAGGTCGGCTCCCACGCCCTGCCCACCCGTCTCGACGTCGTCCCCGAGCTGCCCCGGACCGGAAGTGGCAAGGTCGACCGGGAGGCGCTGCGCCGCCGGCTCAGCGCTCCAGCGACCGGCGACGGGCTCACGACCAGGACTCCGTCGAGCAGCTCGTAGCGACGCCCGTCAGCGGCCGGCCCCACGGCAGGGTCATCACAGCGGTCATGGTCCCTCCTCCGGTCCACCCCCCGTCACCCTGCCGGGTCCCGGCTCCGTCGTGCGGCCGCCGTCCACGGGCCCCGGCGGCGATGGTCCGGCAGGCGCGCCCGCTCAGGACGCGCCCTCCTCGCTCCCGGTCGCGTTGCGGACCCGGACGTGCACGCCCCGGAGGCGGGCTGCGAGGTCCGCCAGGGTGACGCGGCGCGGGTCCCCGACCGGCAGCGGGCCCGCCTCCGGCAGGTCCACCCCGGCCCCGTCGAGCACCCGGCGGACCAGCAGCCGGTCGCCCGCCGTGACGACGCCCTCGACGCCGGCCATGACATCGGCGTCGGCGAGGACCGCCCGCAGCCGCCGGACCGCGGCGTCGACGAGGGCGTCCGCCTGGTTGCCGCGGCGGCGCTGGTAGCGGCCCTGGGAGGAGCCGCCCTTGGAGGTGCGGCCCTGGACGTACGCCCGCCCGGCCTTGCCGGCCCGCTCGGCCCCGTCGGCGACGACACCCACCGCCCACCCGCCGCGGCGCACCGCGACGGCCAGCATCGGCGGCGCCGCCCGGGCCGCCGCCCCGAGCTGCCAGGCCGACCGCCACACGCCACCGCCCGCCGGCACCGGCGGGGACCCGGGCCGCCACCACAGGTCCAGCGCCGCCCACGAACCGTCGGCGGCCGTCAGCTCGAGACCCGTCGCGGTCGGCGTGGCCCGGACAGCGCCGTGAGCGTCGACGAAGCGCTCCACCCACCCGGTGACCCGGTCACCGGGGACTTCCAGGGATCGTTCGACACCGGGATCGGTCCCGGACGGCTCAGACGTTGAAGGACAGCGCGCGCAGCTGCTCGCGCCCCTCCTCGGTGATCCGCTCCAGGCCCCACGGCGGCATCCACACCCAGTTGATCGTCACACTGGACACCAGCCCCTCGAGCGCCCGCTGCGACTGCTCCTCGATGACGTCGGTGAGGGGGCAGGCCGCCGAGGTCAGCGTCATGTCGAGGACGCAGTCCCCCGACGGGTCCAGGTGCACGCCGTACACCAGGCCGAGGTCCACCACGTTGATGCCCAGCTCGGGGTCGATGACGTCGCGCATCGCCTCCTCGACGTCGGCGACGTCGACCGGCCCCGCGGGGGCCGGGACGACGGGGGCGGCGCCGGGCGGCGCCGGGCGGGCGGAACCGGCGGCGGTGCCGGGCGCGGTGGTGTCGTCGCTCACGTCAGGCTCCCGCCGCCGCGGTCTCGGGCACCGTGGCCCCGGGAAGCGCAGCCGCGCCGGCGCCGGGGGCGTAGCGGTCGTAGCCCTCGGCCTCCAGGCGCTCCGCCAGCTCCGGACCGCCCTCCTCGACGATCCGCCCGTCCACCATGACGTGGACGAACTCGGGCTGCACGTACCGCAGGATCCGGGTGTAGTGCGTGATGAGGAGCACTCCCAGCCCCGTCTCGGCCCGGGCGGCGTTCACCCCCTCGCTCACCACCCGCAGCGCGTCGACGTCGAGGCCGGAGTCGGTCTCGTCCAGCACCGCGATGAGCGGCTTGAGCAGGCGGAGCTGGAGGATCTCGTGGCGCTTCTTCTCGCCGCCGGAGAACCCCTCGTTGACGTTGCGGGAGGCGAACGCGGGGTCCATGCGCAGGTCGGCCATGGCTCCCTTGACCTCGCCGACCCAGTGCCGCAGCGCGGGCGCCTCGCCCGACACCGCGGTGCGGGCGGTGCGGAGGAAGTTCGACACCGTGACGCCCGGCACCTCCACCGGATACTGCATGGCGAGGAAGAGCCCGGCGCGGGCCCGCTCGTCGACCGCCATCTCGAGGACGTCGCGGCCGTCCAGCGTGATGGAGCCCCGGGTGACGGCGTACTTCGGGTGGCCGGCGACGGAGTAGGCGAGGGTGGACTTGCCGGAGCCGTTGGGCCCCATGATCGCGTGCGTCTCGCCGGAGCGGACGGTGAGGTCGACGCCGCGCAGGATGGGCTTCGGCTCGCCCTCGGCCGTGGTGGCGACGTGCAGGTCGCGGATCTCGAGAGTGGTCATGAGCGGCTCAGTTCCGTTCGTCGGTGGGGTCGGTGCCGGCCAGCTCGACAGCGACCGCGTCGCCGTCGACCCGGGCGTGGTGGACGGTGAGCGGGATCACGGCCGGCGGGCCGGTGGGGGCGCCGGTACGCAGGTCGAACCGGGAGCCGTGGAGCCAGCACTCGACGGTGCCGTCGTCGAGCTCGCCCTCGCTGAGGGAGACCTCGGCGTGGGTGCACGTGTCGTCGACCGCGTGGACGGTGCCCCCGTCCCGCACCAGGCACACGGGGTGGCCGTCCACCTCGACGCGGGTCGGGACCCGCTCCGGGACGTCGGCCAGCGGGACCCGCAGGACCGTGCTCACGCCCCGGTCCCCGGGACGGCCTCGGGAGCGGCCCCCGCCGCCGCGTCCGCCGCCAGCCGGGCGTCGACCACGGCCATCAGCCGCTCCTCGAGCTCGGGAATGTCGAGGCGGGCCAGGACCTCGGCGAAGAAGCCGCGGGTCACCAGCCGGCGTGCCTGCAGCGGCGGGATGCCGCGGGCCTGCAGGTAGAACAGCTGCTCGTCGTCGAACCGCCCGGTGGCGCTGGCGTGCCCGGCGCCCTCGATCTCCCCGGTCTCGATCTCGAGGTTCGGCACCGAGTCGGCCCGCGCCCCGGCGGTCAGCACGAGGTTGCGGTTGAGCTCGAAGGTGTCGGTGCCCTCGGCCGCCGCCCGGATCAGGACGTCCCCGATCCACACCGTGCGCGACCCCGCTCCCAGCAGCGCGCCCTTGTACAGGACGTTGGAGCGGCACTGCGGGTGGGCGTGGTCGACGAAGAGCCGGTGCTCGTGGTGCTGGCCGTCGACGGCGAAGTAGAGGCCGTTGAGCGTGACGTCGCCGCCGGGCCCCGTGAACTCGGCGGTCTCGGTGACCCGGACCAGCCGCCCGCCCAGCGTCACGTGGGTGGACTCGACGGTGGCGTCCCGGCCCACCTGGAGGGCCACGTGCGCGGCGTGCACGGCGTCGTCCGCCCAGTCGTGGACGTGGACCACCTTGACGGTCGCGCCGTCCCCGGCGAGGACGACGACCTGCTCGGCGTAGCGGCCGGTGCCGACGTGCTCGAGGACGACCGTCGCCGTCGCGAACCGGCCGACCTGGACCACCAGGTAGCCCCACACGAGGTCGCCGATGCCCTCCAGACGGATCCGGACGGGCCGGTCGGGCGCGCTCTCGGGGGGGATCTCGACGACGATCGCCCCACCGGACCGGGCGGTCGCGAGGGCCGAGACCCGGTCGACCGGCAACGGCGCCCCGGCCACGACGGGGTCGCCGTCGCCCGCCACGCGGGTCGTCACGCCCGCCGGGAGGTCGGTGGTCCACCGCAGGCGGGCGTCGCTCGCCGTCCCCTCCAGCAGCTCCCGCAGCGGGGCGAGCGGCGTGAAGCGCCACTCCTCCTCCCGCCCCGTCGGCACCCCGTAGGCCTCCGGGTCGGCCGAGCGCAGGCTGTCGGCGCGGCTGCGGGCCGCGGCGCGGGCCTCGACGGCGTCGCGGACCGCGCCGGCCTGGGCGCCCTCGCCGGGCGCGGTGAGCGCCGGCGCCACGAGGTCCGTGGCGGTGGTGGTGTCGGTGGCGGTGGACGTCACCCGACGGCCCCTTCCATCTGCAGCTCGATGAGCTTGTTGAGCTCGAGGGCGTACTCCATGGGCAGCTCGCGGGCGATCGGCTCGATGAACCCGCGGACGATCATGGCCATCGC
>JBHJOJ010000255.1:0-3191 GCA_050329835.1 Kineosporiaceae bacterium
ACCGAGGTGACCCCCGGTGACGAGTCGCTCGAGAGCGTCTTCGCCTATCTCGTGGCGCGGGCGGGAACGGGGACGGGGACATGACCGGACCGATCGACGGGGTGGTGGCCGGGCTCACCGCCCGCCAGCTGCTGTCGGGTCGGCGAGTGCTGCTGGTGGCGCTGCTGCCGCTGGTCCTGCTCGCGCTGTCGGTCGTGGTCCGGGCGGCGGCGGGTGTCGACCGGAGCATCGCCGTCGACGTCCTCGACGGGGTCGCCCTCGGGGTGGTGGTCCCGCTGCTCGGCCTCATCGCCGGGATCGGTGCCGTCGGCGGCGAGATCGACGACGGGTCGATCGTGTACCTGCTGACCAAGCCGCTGTCCCGGCACACGATCGCGACCACCAAGACCGTGGTGGCCGCCGCCGTCGCGGTGACGGCGGCCGCGGTGCCGACCTGGGCGGCGGCGCTGGTGCTCGGCCTGGACCTGGCGGTGTCGGGAGCGTTCGCGCTCGCGGCGGCGCTGGCGGCCGCGGGGTACACGGCGGTGGTCGTCGCCCTCGCCGTCGTCACCCGCGCCGCGGTCCCGATCGGGCTGCTGTACGTGCTGGTGTGGGAGGGGGTCGTCGGAGGGTTCGTGCCCGGGGCTCGGGTGCTGAGCATCCGACAGTGGGCGCTCGGGGTCGCCGAGGGGGCGCTGGGGGACCGGGCCTTCGACGCCGCCCTGGACGCGGCGGTGGCCCCGGTGACGGGGGCCGTCCTGCTGGCCGTCACCGTCGTGGTCGCCACCTGGGTGGCCGGGCGGCGCCTGGGGCGGGTGCGCGTCACCGGGGAGGGCTGAGCGCCGCCGGGACCTAGACTCGCTCGGCATGTGCGGGATCGTCGGAGTCGCCTACGCCCCCCACGCGACGGCCGGTGCGCCGGACGCCGTGGACGTCGTCCTGCAGGGCCTGCGGCGGCTGGAGTACCGCGGGTACGACTCGGCCGGGGTGGCCGTCCCGGACGGCGCGGGCGGCCTGCTCGTGACCAAGCGGGCCGGCAAGCTCGCCGCCCTCGTGGAGGCGGTCGGCGGGCTCGACGCGGCCCGACCGCAGCGGCCCGCGGTCGCCATCGGTCACACCCGGTGGGCCACCCACGGTGCCCCCACCGATCTCAACGCCCACCCGCACACCAGCCACGACGGCCGGATCGCCGTCATCCACAACGGCATCATCGAGAACTTCATGGGCCTGCGGGCCGAGCTCGCCGCCCGCGGGATCGCGACGGCCACCGACACCGACACCGAGGTCGCCGCCCACCTGCTGCGGGCCGAGCTCGACGACGAGCCCGGCATCGCCCTCGGCGAGGCCATGCGGCGGGTGTGCCGGCGGCTGGAGGGCGCGTTCACCCTGCTCGCGGTCTCGGCCGACCACCCGGGAGTGGTGGCGGCCGCCCGCAGGTCGAGCCCGCTGGTCGCCGGGGTCGGGGACGGGGCGACCTACCTGGGCAGCGACGTCGCCGCCTTCATCGACGCCACCCGGGACGCCGTCGAGCTGGCCGAGGACCAGGCGGTCGAGATCACCGGCACCGGCATGGAGATCACCGACTTCCACGGCCGGCCGGTCACGGGGCACCGCTTCACCGTGGACTGGGACGCCGCCCGCGCCGAGAAGGGCGGGTACGCCTCGTTCATGGCGAAGGAGATCGCCGAGCAGCCGCGCGCGGTGGCCGACACCCTGCGCGCCCGCACCGACCTCACGGGGCGGCTGGTCCTCGACGAGATCCGCATCGACGAGGACGAGCTGCGGGCCGTCGACCGGATCGTCATCGTGGCGTGCGGCACCGCGGCTTATGCCGGCCACGTCGCCAAGTACGCGATCGAGCACTGGTGCCGGATCCCGTGCGAGGTCGAGCTGGCCCACGAGTTCCGCTACCGCGACCCGGTGGTCGACAGCCGCACCCTCGTCGTGGCCATCAGCCAGTCCGGCGAGACGATGGACACCCTCATGGCAGTCCGGCACGCCCGCGAGCAGGGCGCCCGGGTGCTCGCCGTCTGCAACACCTTCGGGTCGACCATCCCGCGCGAGGCCGACGCGGCCCTCTACACCCACGCCGGGCCGGAGGTGGCGGTCGCCTCGACCAAGGCGTTCGTCGCCCAGATGACCGCCGCGTACCTGCTGGGGCTCTACCTGGCGCAGCTCAAGGGCACGAAGTACGCCGACGAGATCGCCGACGTCGTCGACCAGCTCCAGGCCGTCCCCGACAAGATCACCAAGGTGCTCGACGGCATGGACCACGTCCGGGACATCGCCCGGGAGATGGCCGACACCCGGACCGTGCTGTTCCTCGGCCGGCACGTCGGGTTCCCGGTGGCGCTGGAGGGCGCCCTCAAGCTCAAGGAGCTGGCGTACATCCACGCCGAGGGCTTCGCCGCGGGCGAGCTCAAGCACGGGCCGATCGCTCTCGTCGAGCCGGGCCAGCCGGTGTTCGTCGTGGTGCCGAGCCCGCGCGGCCGCGACGCCCTGCACAGCAAGATCGTCAGCAACATCCAGGAGATCCGGGCCCGCGGCGCCCGAACCCTCGTCATCGCGGAGGAGGGCGACGTCGACGTGGACGGCATGGCCGACGTGGTGATCCGGGTCCCGCAGACCCCGCACCTGCTGTCGCCGCTGGTCACCGTGGTCCCGCTGCAGGTGTTCGCCTGTGAGCTGGCGACCGCCAAGGGCCTGGACGTCGACCAGCCCCGTAACCTCGCCAAGAGCGTCACGGTCGAGTGACCGCCGCAGTTGCTGCCGCGCGTCCTGCTCCTACCCACTCATGGTCGTCGATCGTCGACGACCCCGAGAACCCGAGCCCGCCTTGAGCGTCGATAGATTGACGATCAAGGGTGGAAGGGGGGGTCGCGTCTCGGTGGCGGCGGTCGGCGACCGCGGTCAGCCGGCGTTCGTCGTCGGCCCGGTCGATGCATACGGTCTGCCCGGCGCCGGATCGGCCGGCGGCCGCGATCGCGAGGGACGGAGACGGCACGTGCCGGTACTGCGAGCGTCGATCCGCGCCGCGTGCCCGCCCGGGACGACCGGGTCGGGGACCCGGTGATCCGTGCCTGGCCGGCGGCCGCAGTGGCGGACGCCGAGCGGCCGCTGCTGGACGCCGGGGCCGACCTCATGGCGGTCGCGGCGACCGCGCTGGCGACCCGGTGCCTCGCCGAGCTGCGGCGGGGCCGCGGCGGGGTCGC
>JBHJOJ010000256.1:0-2319 GCA_050329835.1 Kineosporiaceae bacterium
GCGGCGCGGCCGGCACGGCCGCCGGGACGCGGCCCGCGGGGGTCCGGCTGCTGCCTAGACTGGTCGGCCGTGTCCGGGCCTCACACCACGTACGACCCGGTCCGGGTCGCCGTCCTCGACCCGGGGGCGGTCGAGCGCGCCGCCGACGACGCCCTCGCGGCGGTCGCCGCGGCCCGCGACCTCGACGAGCTCAAGGCCGCCCGGCTGGCGCACGAGGGGGACCGCAGCGCCCTCGCCCTGGCGAACCGGGAGATCGGCGCCCTGCCGCCCGCGGCCCGCGCCGAGGCCGGCAAGCGGGTGCGGGCCGCCCGGGACCGGGTCCGCGAGGCGCTGGCCGCCCGGGCCGACCTCCTGCGGGCCGAGGCCGAGCAGCGGATGCTCGTCGAGGAGCGGGTGGACGTCACCCTGCCCACCGACCGCCGGCCCGCGGGCGCCCGTCACCCGCTGTCGACGATCGCCGAGCGGATGTGCGACGTCTTCGTGGCCATGGGCTGGGAGGTCGTCGAGGGGCCCGAGGTCGAGGCCGAGTGGTTCAACTTCGACGCGCTCAACTTCGACCCCGACCACCCGGCCCGCCAGATGCAGGACACGTTCGTCGTGGACCCGCCGGGCAGCGGCCTCGTCCTGCGCACCCACACCTCGCCGGTGCAGGCCCGCACCCTGCTGGAGCGCGGCGCCCCCACCTACGTCGTCGTGCCGGGGCGGGTCTTCCGGACCGACGAGCTGGACGCCACCCACACCCCGGTCTTCCACCAGATCGAGGGCCTGGCGGTCGACAAGGGCCTCACCATGGCCCACCTCCGAGGCACCCTGGACCACCTGGCCCGGGCCATGTTCGGCCCGGACGTCGTCACCCGGCTGCGCCCGTCGTTCTTCCCGTTCACCGAACCCAGCGCCGAACCCGACGTGCGGTGCTTCGTCTGCCGGGGCGAGGACCCCGGGTGCCGGACGTGCCGGGGCACCGGCTGGATCGAGTGGGGCGGCTGCGGCATGGTCCACCCCAACGTGCTCCGGGCCTGCGGGGTCGACCCCGACGTGTACACCGGCTTCGCCTTCGGGATGGGCGTCGAGCGGACCCTGATGTTCCGCAACGGCGTCGCCGACATGCGCGACATGGTCGAGGGCGACGCCCGTTTCTCCCGGCACTACGGCGTCGAGATCTAGAGCGGAGACATCGTGCGCGTCCCCCTGTCCTGGCTGGGCGAGAGCGTGGCACTGCCGGCCGGCGTGACGGGCCGGCAGGTCGTCACCGACCTGTCCCGGGTCGGTCTGGAGGAGGAGGCCGTCCACGGCGGCGACCTCACCGGGCCGCTCGTGGTCGGCCGGGTCCTCGACTTCGCCGACGAGCCGCAGCGCAACGGGAAGACCGTCCGCTGGTGCCAGGTCGACGTGGGCGCCCACAACCCGCCCGGCGAGCCCGCCCGCGGCATCGTGTGCGGCGCGCACAACTTCTCCGCGGGCGACCTCGTCGTGGTGGCGCTGCCCGGTTCGGTGCTGCCCGGCGGCTTCGCCATCTCGGCCCGCAGGACGTACGGCCACGTGTCCGACGGGATGATCTGCTCGGTCGCGGAGCTGGGGATCGGCGACGACCGTGCCGGCATCCTCCGGCTGGGCGAGGTCGGCCTCGGCGACGCCGAGGTGGGCGCCGACGCCGTCGCGCTGCTCGGCCTCGACGAGGAGACCGTCGAGGTCGCCGTGACGCCGGACCGCGGGTACGCCCTCAGCGTCCGGGGGGTGGCCCGGGAGTACTCCCACGCCACGGGGGCCGTGTTCACGGACCCCGCCGACGTCGAGGCCCCGGCCGCGACCCCCGACGGATTCCCGGTCGTGCTCGACGACCGCGGACCCCTGCGCGGCCGGGCCGGCTGCGACCGCTTCGCCGCCCGGGTGGTGCGCGGCGTACGGGCCACGGCGCCGTCGCCGGCCTGGCTGCGCCGCCGGCTCGAGCAGGCCGGGATGCGCCCGATCTCGCTGGCCGTCGACGTGACCAACTACGTCATGCTCGCCGTTGGGCAGCCGCTGCACGCCTTCGACCTCGCGACGCTCACCGCCCCGGTCGTCGTGCGCCGGGCGGCGCCGGGGGAGCGGCTGACGACGCTCGACGGGGCGGACCGGGAGCTCGACCCCGAGGACCTCGTGGTCGCCGACTCCGCGGGGGGGCGCGGGGCGCGGGCCGTGGCCCTGGCCGGGGTGATGGGCGGCGCCGAGACCGAGGTCTCCGCGGACACCACCGACCTCCTGCTCGAGGCGGCGCACTGGGACCCGGTGTCGATCTCGCGGACCGCCCGCCGCCACCGGCTCGGCAGCGAGGCCGCCCGC
>JBHJOJ010000257.1:0-11933 GCA_050329835.1 Kineosporiaceae bacterium
CCGCGCGAGCGGCGCGGCGCCGGTCCGCGGCCGCCCGGTCCGCGTGGGCCCGGGCGGCGGACCGGTGGATGCTGGCGAGTCGGTGCGCGAGCTCGGGCTCGCGGTCGAGCAGGTGCACGGTGTCTCCCGGTGTGGTCGGAGCCGCCGCGTCGGTCCGTGCGGCGGTGTCGACCACGTTCCGCCTGAGGTGCGGACCCGGACATCGGCAGACCAGGCACGGCCGGTCCGGTGCGGTCCCTTAGGCACCGCGGCCCCGACCGCGTGTCGCGGTAAGGCCGGGACCAGAACGCGCCCCCTCCGCGGGTCCTGGCCCCGATCCGGGTCATGATCCAACTCATGCAAGCGCAGGTTCCCGGGTCCGGGAGCGTGACGTCGCATGAGTTCGATCATGGGAACGGGAGAGCGGCGGGTCCCGACCGGACCAGCCACAATGGGCGGATGGTCCCCGCCGTGCCCGCCGACCTGCTGGCAGGACTCGGACCCGGCCGGCGGGAGCTGTTCGAGCTGAGGGTCGAGCGGTGGTGGGGCGACCTCGCCGACGGGCTGGCCGACGTCTTCCCGCCCGACGTCGCGCACTCCGCCGGCGAGCGGCTGCTGCGGGCGGCGGCCACGGCGTACACCGCGCGGGACCCGGCGCTGCACCGCTCGGACCTGGCGCGCACCCTGCGCCCGGACTGGTTCCAGGAGCCCGGGATGCTCGGGTACGCCGCGTACACCGAGCGGTTCGCCGGGACCCTCAAGGGGGTCCACGAGCGCCTGGACCACCTGGCCGAACTCGGCGTCACCTACCTGCACCTGATGCCGCTGCTGCGCCCGCGCGACGGGGACAGCGACGGCGGCTACGCCGTGGCCGACTACCGCGCCGTCCGCGCCGACCTCGGCACCGTGGACGACCTGCGGGACCTGGCGCGGGCGCTGCACGGGCGGGGCATCAGCCTGGTCCTCGACCTCGTGCTCAACCACGTCGCCCGGGAGCACCCGTGGGCGGTCGCGGCCCGCCGCGGCGACCCGCGGTACCGGGACTACTTCCACGTCTTCGCCGACCGCACGATGCCGGACGCCTACGAGGCGACCCTGCCCGAGGTCTTCCCCGACTTCGCCCCGGGCAGCTTCACCTGGGACGACGAGCTCGACGGGTGGGTGTGGACGACGTTCAACGCCTTCCAGTGGGACGTCGACTGGGCCAACCCGGACGTGCTCGTGGAGTACGCCGAGATCGTCCTGTTCCTCGCGAACCTCGGCGTCGACGTGCTCCGCCTCGACGCCATCGCCTTCCTGTGGAAGCGGCTCGGCACCTCCTGCCAGAACCAGCCGGAGGTGCACAGCCTCACCCAGGTGCTGCGCGCCCTCACCCGGATCGCGTGCCCGGGCGTGCTGCTCAAGGCCGAGGCCATCGTGGGCCCGGACGACCTGGTCCACTACCTCGGACGGCACCAGCACCACGGCCGCGTCAGTGACCTCGCCTACCACAACTCGCTCATGGTCCAGGTCTGGTCGATGCTGGCCGAGCAGGACGTGCGGCTGGCCGCCCATGCCCTGGGCTCGCTGCCGCCGGTGCCCGCCACCACGGCCTGGATCACGTACGTGCGATGCCACGACGACATCGGCTGGGCGGTGTCCGACGCCGACGCCGCCGCGGTGGGGCTGGACGGGCCGGCCCACCGCGCATTCCTGTCGGACTGGTACAGCGGTGCCTTCCCCGGGTCGTGGGGCCGGGGGCTGGTCTTCCAGGCGAATCCCGCGACGGGTGACCGGCGCATCTCCGGGTCGGCCGCCGCCCTGGCAGGGCTGGTGGCGGCGCAGGAGTCGGGGGACGTCGTCGCGGTGGACGCCGCGGTCGAACGGCTGCTTCTGGCGCACGCGATCGTCCTGGGCTGGGGCGGGATCCCGGTGATCTGGATGGGCGACGAGCTGGCGTCCCCGGGCGATCCCGGCTGGGCCGACGAGCCGGGCCACGCCGGGGACAACCGGTGGGTGCACCGGCCGTGGCTGGACCCGGAGGTGCTCGACGCCGCCGCCGACCCGGCGGGCGTGCCGGGGCGCATGTTCGCCGGACTGCGACACCTCGCCCGGGTCCGGGCGTCGCTGCCGCACCTGCACGCGTCGGTGCCCCACCGGGTGCTCGAGGTCGCCGACCCCGGGATCCTCGCGGTGCTGCGCCACCACCCGCTCGGCGACCTGCTGGCGCTGTACAACGTCACGTCGACCTGGCGGCCGTGGCCGGGCGGGCGGCTGGACGAGCTGGGCCTGCGCGACGGGTGGGATGCCCTGGCGGGGCGGGCGGTGCACATCGGCGGGGACGGCGACGCCTGGCTGGCCCCGTGGTCGGCGGCGTGGGTGGTGCGGCCCTAGCGGTTGGTGGGGAAGGTGAAGCTGGCGTCGGAGTGCTCGGCGACCTCCGGCCAGCGGCTGGTGACGACCTTGGCGCGGGTGTAGAACGCGACGCCCTCGGGACCGTGGACGTGCGACTGGCCGAAGAGGGAGTCCTTCCAGCCCCCGAACGAGTAGAAGGCCATGGGCACCGGCACCGGCACGTTGATGCCGATCATGCCGACCTGGACGCCGCGCTGGAAGCGGCGGGCCGCCTCGCCGGAGCTCGTGAAGATGGCGGTGCCGTTGCCGTAGGGGTTCGTGTTGACCAGGGCGATGGCCTCGTCGACGGTGTCGGCGCGGACGACGGACAGCACGGGCCCGAAGATCTCCTCGCGGTAGACGTCCATGTCGCTGGTGACCCGGTCGAGCACGGTCGGGCCGACGAAGAACCCGTTCTCGTGACCGGGCACGGTGTACCCGCGGCCGTCGACCGCGACCCGGGCCCCCTGCTGCTCCCCGGTCGCGACGAGGCCCTCGATCCGGTGCTTGGCGGCAGCCGTGACCACGGGGCCCATCTCGCTGCCCTCGGCGCGACCCGGGCCCACCCGGGTGGCCTTGGCGAGCGAGGACACCGCGTCCACCACGGCGTCCCCGGCCGCGCCCACGGCGACCGCGGCGGAGATCGCCATGCACCGCTCGCCGGCCGAGCCGAACGCGGCGGCGGCCAGGTGCCCCGCGGCGAAGTCGAGGTCGGCGTCCGGCAGCACGATCGCGTGGTTCTTCGCCCCGCCGAGGGCCTGGACCCGCTTGCCGTTCGCGGTGCCGCGCTGGTGGATGTACCGGGCGATGGGCGTGGAACCGACGAAGGAGACCGCGGCGATGCCCGGGTGGTCGAGGATCGCGTCGACCACGACCTTGTCGCCGTGCACGACGTTGAAGACGCCGTCGGGCAGCCCGGCGCGCTGCCAGAGCTCGGCGACCAGCGTGCTCGGCGACGGGTCCCGCTCGCTCGGCTTGAGGACGAACGTGTTGCCGCAGGCGATGGCGATCGGGTGCATCCACATCGGGACCATGGCCGGGAAGTTGAACGGCGTGATGCCGGCGACGACGCCCAGCGGCTCGCGGAAGGAGAAGCTGTCGATGCCGGTGGAGACCTGGGCGGAGTACTCGCCCTTGAGCAGGTGGGGCAGGCCGCAGGCGAACTCGACGACCTCCAGGCCGCGCTGGACCTCGCCCATCGCGTCGGCGAGGGTCTTGCCGTGCTCGTCGGTGACGAGACCCGCCAGCTCCCCGGCATGGGCGTTCACCAGCTCCCGGAACGCGAACAGCACCTTGGCCCGCCGGCTGAGCGAGGCCTGCGACCACTCACCGAACGCCTCGGTCGCGACCCGGACGGCCTCGGCGACGTCGGCGGCGGCACCGAGGCGCACCTCGGCCTGCTGCTCCCCGGTCGCGGGGTTCCACACCGGCGCCGTGGCGGTGCCCGACCCGGCTGTCGATCGGCCGCCGATCCAGTGGTCGATGGTCCTCATGGCGCGTCCTTCCGTCGTTGGCGGTGCCCCCAGCATGCTCCATCCGTGGCGAGAGGTCACCGGCTGCGCCGCCGCGGCGCCGCCGCGGCGTCCCGTCCGGCACGTTCCACGAGCTCGGCGAGGTCCTCCGGGTCGACCCGATCCAGGTCGACGAGCACCACGGCGTACCCGTCGAAGTGCGGGGTGGTGAACATGCCCGACATCTCGGCGAGGGCGGCCTCCTTGGCGTCGAGGTCCTCCGCGCGCACGCCCAGCACCGGTCCCGGCGGGGCGGCGTCGCCCAGGTGAGCGCGGTCGGCTCGGCGCAGCGGCCGCTCCCACACCACCGGATGCCCGCGCACCTTCCAGACGCGCCCGCCGTGGCCCGTGCCCTCGACCACGCCGGGCAGAGTCGCGACGACCCGCTCGACGTCCTCCCACGTGGCCACACTCGATCGTCGGCCCGCGAGGCGGGCGGCGTCCACAGCTCCGGGCGTGCCTGCGGGTCCACAGCCACGACCTACGCCGGCCCCGGGCGGGCGTCGCGGCGAACCAGCGTCGGCGCGGTGCCGCGCCGGACGCCCGTGCCACCCGAGCTCTCGGCCGGCCCGTTCCGCACGGCCGAGGCGGTCGGGCTGGTCGGGCGTTCAGCCCTGGCCGGGCCGTCGTACCGGCGGCTGCTCCGGGGCGTCCACCAGGCGGCCGACCTGCCGGTGGACCACGGCACGATGATCGAGGCCGTCCGCGCCGACGGGTCGTCGGGCGTGCTGTGCGGACCGAGCGCCGCGTGGGCACTGGGCTGCCGGCTGGCCGACCCGGACGAGCCGGTCCACCTGACGACGGGCCGCGACGGCACCGGCGGTGATTCCCGGCTGATCACGCGGTACCGGATGGACGTCCCCGGCCGGGATCTCGTCGACACGCGGGCCGGCGTCGCCACCTCACCCGCGCGGACGGCGGTCGATCTGGCCCGGGGGGTGGGGACGCTCGGCCTGCCGTTCCACCGACGGGTCGCCTGGATCGACGCCCTGCTCAGGGCCACGGGGTTGCGCGCGGCCGACGCGCGCCGGGCTGCGGTGGGGGCCGCCGGGCGGCACGGGCGCGGCGAGTCGCAACGGGTTCTCCGGGCTGCGCGCGACGGCGTCGACTCGCCCAAGGAGACCGAGTTGCGGCTGCTCGTCGTCCGGTTCGGCTTCCCGGAACCCCAGGTGCAGTGTCCTGTGGTCGACCGCGACGGGACGACCATCGCCTCCCTCGACCTGGGGTGGCGGCGGCGCATGACGGGGCTCGAGTACGACGGTTCCGTCCACCTGGAGGCCCAGCAGCACGGCCACGACCTGTCACGCCTCAACGAGGTGCGGTCGATCGGATGGCACGTCCTCCAGGTCGACAGGTACGGCCTCCGTCGTCCCGGACGCTGGCTGCGGCAGTTGGCAGCTCGCGTCCCGCGTCGATGATCGCTGTTTGCGGAGGGTTACGCATGATCGCGATGACCGGGATCATGCGTAACCCTCCGCAAACGGCGATCATGGGCGGGGCAGGCAGGCGGGGCGGGCAGGCGGGCAGGCGGGGCAGGCGGGCAGGCGGGCAGGCGGGGCACACGAACGACGGGGGCACACTGTGGGGGTGGGGACGGTCGACCTGAGCCCTGCGGAGGCGCTTCGGGTGCGGCTGCACGCGCTCCTGCTGCGAGACGACCCGCCCGGCATGCCCGCGGGCCGCACGGCCGGCGACGTCGTCGAGTGGTTCGGCGCCCTGCAGGCCCAGGACCACGGCAGCGGGCTGTGGTCGCTCGGTCGGCGGCTGCCCGGGTCGACCCGCACCGACGTCGAGGCCGCGGTCGAGCGCGGCGAGGTCCTGCGCACCTGGCCGATGCGGGGCACCATCCACCTGGTCCCGCCGCGCGACGCCCGCTGGATGCTCGAGCTCACGGGCGTCCGGGCCCTCGACGGAGCCGCCAGGAGACGCGAGTTCCTCGGCCTGTCCGAGGCGGACGCCGACAAAGCCACCCAGGTCATCGGGGACGCGCTGGCCGGCGGCGGCCGGATGACCCGCGCCGAGTGCGTCGAGGTCCTCACCGCGGCGGGCCTCGAGGCCGCCGGGCCGCGGGCCTACCACCTGCTCTGGTACGCCAGCCAGCAGGGCGTGACGTGCATCGGCCCCCACCGCGGCAAGGAGCAGACGTTCGTCCGCCTCGACGAGTGGGCTCCCGACCAGCACCGGCTGGACCGGGAGGAGGCGCTCGCCACGCTCGCCACCCGCTTCGTCCGCAGCCACGGACCGGTGGCACGGCAGGACCTCGCCGGCTGGGCGGGACTGGCGGCCGCCGAGGCGCGGCAGGCGCTGGCGCTGGCCGGCGACGCCGTCGGCACCGTGCACGTGGCGGGCCGCGAGATGTACGCCCATCCCCCGGTGCTCGAGACCGTCCTCGCCGCGCCGGCCACGGACGGCGTCGTGGACGCCCTGAGCGGCTTCGACGAGTATCTGCTCGGCTACAAGGACCGCACCCTCATGGCCGACAGGGCGACGCTCGCCGCCGTAATCCCGGGCGGCAACGGCGTGTTCCGGTGGACCCTCGCGCGCGACGGCCGGGTCGTCGCGACCTGGCAGCGCAAGCCGACCACGAAGGCCGTCCGCATCGGCGTCCGGCCGCTCGTGGATCGGGCGGCGGACCTCGGCGCCGACGACCGCGCCGCCGCGGAGATCGCCCTGGCCGACTACGGGCGATTCGCCGGCCTCCGGGCAGAGGTGTCATGGGATCCGCACCCGGCCGCGTGACGCGCCGACCGGCGGGCCACCATCACCCGCGCCCAGTATCCGCGCCCGGTCGTGACGTCCGCGACGACCTCGAACCCGGCCGCCACCAGCAGCCCGTCGAGGTCACGGGGCACAGCCAGCACACCGGAGGATCCGGTGCGGCGCAGCGCGGCCCGGGTGGCCGCCCGGACACCGCGACGCACCGGGTCCCGGACCGCCGCCGGGACGACGAGGCCGAGGTGGCCGTCCGGTCGCAGCACCCGGGCGCACTCGGCCAGAGCAGCGGCGCGCTCCGGCGGCTCCAGGACGTGCAGGACCCACGCCGCGGTGACGGCGGCCGCGGTCCCCGCGGGCAGCGGCAGGGCGGTGACGTCGCCCCGCACCACCGCCGCCCCGCCGTAGCGGCCCACGGCCACCATGGCGCGGGAACGCTCCACCGCGAGCACGGCGTGGCCCGGCAGCGCCGCCCGCAGTCGACGGGTGAGCGTCCCGGGGCCGGCCCCGAGGTCGAGGACCACCCCGTCCCCGGGGACCGGCAGGAGGCGGATCAACCGGTCGAGCCCGGTGGACTCCAGCGGCTCCTGCCACCGGTACCGCGCCGCCGCGGCGTCCCAGGACGCGCTCCGCGGTGTCCCCACGCGGCCATGGTCGCCCGTGCCGGGTGGTCCGGTCCTCTCGCCGAGCCGGGCCCCCGGGCCGGTTGCCGGGTCCGTTCCGCGGCCCGGGCCCGGCCGGGGGACGGAGCGGGCCTCCGCCCCCGGGCGGAGGCGGGCCCGGCGGAGATCCCCCCGCGGAGGGGTGCCGATCCGGCCGACGGCGTGATGGGGTGATCGCGGACCAGAGCGGCCCGGAGGCCCGCCGCGCACGGCACGCCGCGGCCGCCGGACGACCGAAGGAGACACCGTGACCACCGACGCCACCGCCCCGATGCCGCCCCCGGCGCGCGTCGCCCCGGTCGGCCCGACGACCCGCGCCGAGCGCTCGCTCGCACCCGACCTCGCCCGCGGGAGCGTCCTGCTCTTCATCGCGCTGGCCAACGTGTCCGTCTACCACTACGGCCGAGAGCTCGGCGTCGGCTACCGCCCGGCCGACGGCTCGGCGCTGGACCGCACGCTGGACCTCGTCGTCACGATGCTCGTCGACGCCCGGTCCTACCCGATGTTCGCCATGCTCTTCGGCTACGGCATGGTCAAGGTGCTCGACCGCCAGCTGCGGGCGGGGCGGACCGTCGGGGCGGCGCAGCGACTGCTGGTGCGGCGCAACCTGTGGCTGCTGGCGTTCGGCGCGGTGCACGCGACCCTGCTGTTCTTCGGCGACATCCTCGGTGCCTACGCCGTGACCGGCCTGCTCGCGCTGCTGTTCATCACGCTGCGGACCCGGATCGTCGCGTGGATCGCGGCGGGGTCGCTGGTCCCGCTCACCCTCGCCTTCGGGTTGTCCCGGGTGTTCACGACGGGCGAGGGCGTCCTCACGACCGACGACTACCTGCTGAGCATGCTGGTCCGCTTCGGGCTCTGGGTGAGCAACGTGGTGTTCGTCGGCGGCTTCTTCGGGCTCGTGGGCCCGGTGCTCATCGGCGTGCTGCTGGCCCGGTCCGGGCTCCTCGACCGGCCGTGGGACCACACCCGCCGGCTCTCGCGCTACGCGGTCGGCGGGATCGCCCTGGGAGCGGCGGGCGGGCTGCCGTTCGCGCTCGAGGTGGCGCGGTGGTGGGACCCGCCGCTCGGGCTCTCCGTGCTGACGGCCTCGCTGCACGCCCTGACCGGGGTGGCGGCCGGGTTGGGCTACATCTGCCTGTTCGGCCTCCTCGCCGCCGCGTTGCGGGGGCGGGGCGCACCGGGACCCCTGCGAGCCCTCGCCGCCACCGGCGAGCGCTCGCTCACCGCGTACCTGCTGCAGTCGGTCGCGCTGGCACCGCTGATGTCCGCCTGGGGGCTCGGGCTCGGAGCGGAGCTCGGCAGCGCGCAGGCGTACACGCTCGCGGCCGGGGTGTGGCTGGCCACGGTGATCGTCGCCACCGGGCTGTCGCTGGCCGGCAACCGGGGGCCGTTCGCGATCCTGCTCCGGCGGCTGATGTACGGCGGAGCCACGCGAGTGGTGTCCCCGCCTCCCGCCGGGCCGCCTCCCGGTCACGCCCGGTGATACGGTGACCGGCCGACGGGCGGCCACCCTCACGCCGCCCGGGGCCCCGGGCTCACCGGCCCGTCACCCGGCCAGGACACCCCCGGCCCGTCCCGAGCCGCACTGACGCGTGCCCGGCCTCGCCGGGCGGATCGGACGCCCCGTGAGCCTGCACCTGCCCGACGCCCCGGCCCCCGTCACCGCCGCCGACGCGGCGGTGCCCCCGGGCTCGCAGCCGGTGTTCGACCTGCACCGGCGAGGGAAGATCGAGATGCGGTCGACGGTGCCGCTCCGCGGGGTGGCGGACCTCTCGCTGGCCTACACGCCGGGCGTGGCCGACGTGTGCCGGGCCATCGACACCGACCCGGCCCTGGCGGACCGCTACACGTGGCGGCGCAACGCCGTGGCGGTGGTCACCGACGGCACAGCGGTCCTCGGGCTCGGCACCCTGGGCCCGGCGGCCGCGCTGCCGGTGATGGAGGGCAAGGCGCTGCTCTTCAAGGAGTTCGCCGGGGTCGACGCCGTCCCGCTCTGCCTCGACACCATCGACGTGGACGAGATCGTCGACACGGTGGCCCGGCTGGCGCCGAGCTTCGGGGGGATCAACCTCGAGGACATCTCGGCCCCCCGGTGCTTCGAGATCGAACGGCGCCTGGTCGAGCGGCTGGACATCCCGGTCTTCCACGACGACCAGCACGGCACCGCCGTGGTCGTCCTGGCCGCCCTGCGCAACGCGGCCCGGATCACCGGCCGCCGGCCGGAAGGGATGCGGGTCGTGGTGTCCGGGGCGGGCGCGGCGGGGGTCGCCGTCACCGGGCTGCTGCGCCGGGCGGGGATCGCCGACGTCGTGGTGTGCGACCGCCGCGGCGTCGTGCACCCGGAGCGCACCGACCTCACCGCCGCCAAGCGCCGCCTGGCGCTCGACAGCAACCCCCGCGGGACGACCGGCGGGCTCGCCGACGCCCTGCGCGGGGCCGACGTCTTCCTCGGGCTGTCCGGAGGCACCGTCGACGAGGCGGCGCTGGCCGGCATGGCCGAGGACCCGATCCTCTTCCCCCTCGCCAACCCGACTCCGGAGATCCCGATCGAGGTGGCCCGGCGCCGGTCGCGGGTGGTGGCCACCGGGCGCAGCGACCTGCCCAACCAGATCAACAACGTGCTGGCGTTCCCGGGGATCTTCCGCGGGGCGCTCGACTGCGGAGCGCGCCGGATCACCGAGGACATGAAGACCGCCGCGGCCACCGCCATCCAGCGCCTCGCCGACCCCGCCGACCCCGCCCGTGCCCTGGTCCCCAGCGCCTTCGACCGGCGGGTGGCGCCCGCCGTCGCGGAGGCCGTCGCCGGCGCCTGGTCGGGCGGGCCCGCCACCGACTGACGCCGCTCGGCCGGGTACCCCGCGCCGGCGCCGACGTCCGACCGCGGCGACCTCGCCGTCAAGCGCGGGGGAGGTCGCCGGCGACCTCGCGGTCGGCCGCGGGCGGCCTCGCCGAGACACCGGCGGCATCGGCGGCATCGGCGGCATCGGCGGCACCGAACAGGAGGTCCGTCGCGGCCGGGTCGCAGGCCGCCCCGCCTCCGGCGCGCTCCAGGTGCGCGGTGAGCGTCGGGATGATCCGCAGCAGGTGGACCCGGTCGGCGTGCGGCAGGAGCTGGAAGAGCCGGGCCACGTCGGCGGTGTGGGCGACGAAGGACTCGTCGAGGACCGAGAAGGCGCGATCGGTGAGCTCCAGGATGATCGCCCGCCGGTCGCTCGGGTGCGGCGTCCGGCGGACCAGGTCCTCCGCCTCCAGGGCGTCGACGAGCTGCGTGACGTTGCGGGCGGTGACGCGGAGCCGCTCCTTGATGACGCTCATCTGCTGCGGCCCGTGCGTGCGCAGCGCCCACAGCAGCTTCATGCGGGCCAGCGAGAGCCCGTCGCGGCGGGCCTGGGCGGCCAGTCGCCGCTGGTAGGCGGGGCCGAAACGGCCGAACACGGCGACCAGCTCGACGGCGTCGGAGTCCAGTCCCTGGGCGGCCAGGCGCTCGGCGACGAGGGCGAGGGCTGGCGCATGAGGTGACAGTGTGCTAGTACTTTGTGTAGTCATACACGACCTACCTATTCACCATGTAGGACTGGAGTATCTCATGTCATCCGGAGGAACGCCATGACCAGCATGATCGTCGCCGAGGGCCTCGCCCGCTCCTTCGGCAGCACCACGGCCCTGGACGGGGTGGACCTGGACGTGCCGGCCGGCTCCGTGCTGGGGCTGCTCGGCCCGAACGGCGCGGGCAAGACCACGGCGGTGCGGATCCTCTCGACGCTGCTGGCCGCCGACCGCGGCCGGGCGTGGGTGGCCGGGCACGACGTCGCGGCCGACCCGCACTCGGTCCGGGCGTCCATCGGGCTCACCGGCCAGTACGCCGCGATCGACGAGAACCTCACCGGGTCCGAGAACCTCGGGATGATCGGCTGGCTGCTCGGCCTCGACCGCCGGGCCGCCCGGGGGCGGGCGCGGGAGCTCCTCGACGGATTCGGGCTGTCGGACGCCGCGGGGCGCACGGCCCGCACGTACTCCGGGGGGATGCGGCGCCGGCTCGACCTCGCGGCGAGCCTGGTGGGCCGGCCGGCGGTGCTCTTCCTCGACGAGCCGACGACCGGCCTGGACCCACGCAGCCGGCTCGCCCTGTGGGAGGTCATCCGGGATCTGGTCGCCGACGGCACCACCGCGCTCCTCACCACCCAGTACCTGGAGGAGGCGGACGCCCTCGCCGACTCGATCGTGGTCATCGACCGCGGCCGGGTCGTGGCCCGCGGCACGGCGGACGAGCTGAAGGACCGGACCGGTGGGGCCTCCCTCGTGCTGCGCCCCTCCCGGGTGGACGACGTCGGACGCGCGCTCGACGCCCTCGCCGGGCTCGGCGCGACCCGCACCGGCGACGACGGGGCCGCGGTCGCCGTGCCCGTGGGCGACGACACCTCCGTCATGGCCGCCGCCGTCCGCCGGGTCGACGACGCCGGGGTCCGGCTGTCCGACCTGGACCTGCGCCGGCCCAGCCTGGACGACGTCTTCCTCGCCCTCACCGGACACGACACCGGTCCCACCGGCGACCCCACTGCCGGGCCCGCCGCCGGCCGGGCGCCCGCCACCGTCTGACCCGCCACCGTCTGACCCGCCGCCGTCTGACCCGCCGCCGTCTGACCCGCCGCCGTCTGACCCGCCGCCGTCTGACCCGCCGCCGTCTGACCCGCCG
>JBHJOJ010000258.1:0-12801 GCA_050329835.1 Kineosporiaceae bacterium
CCGCAGACGAGCGCGGCCCCCGTGGCGCCGCTGCGGCTGGCTGCCGCCGACGCTCCGGCGCCCGAGCCCGCGCCGGCCACGGGGCAGCCCACCGGGCAGCCGACCGGGTCCACCGGGGCCCAGGCTCCGGCGGACGCGGGTGCGGCACCCTCCGGAGCCGTCCTGGCCGCGATCCCGCTCACCGTCACGGTCGGCGGGGACTTCGTCGCCGTGGCGGACTTCGTGCGCATCGTGCAGACGGAGATCGACCGCGCGTTCGTCGTCGACTCCCTCGACATCGTCACCGGCACCCCCGACGGCGCCGCCGCCGGTGGCGCCGGCACGGTCGAGGCCACCCTCACCGGCCGGGTGTTCGTCTTCGTCGACCCGGAGGCAGCGACCGGACCGGCGGCCGGTGACCCCGCAGCGACCGCCCCCGCCGGCACTCCCACCGGCACCCCCACCGGTGCCGTGGGCACCGCCCCGAGCAGCACCGCCCCGAGCAGCGCCGAGCCGAGCAGCGCCGAGCCGAGCAGCACCGCGACGACGGAGGCCTCCCGATGAGCGACCCGTTCCCCACCCCGGCCCCGTTCCCCGGCCCGGCCCCGTCGCCCGTCCACCCCGGCCCCGCCGGTCACCCCGGCCCCGCCGGCGCCGCGGACCACGCCGACCTCGAGGGTGAGATCGTCGCCGGTTCGCAGGACCCGCCGGTCGATCCCGCCCGCCGCCGGCGGCTGGTCCTCCTGGTCGCGGCCGCCGGCGTCCTCGTGCTCGGGGGCGGCGGCGCGGCGGCGGTCACCCTGTTCGGGATGCCGGGAGGCGGCGAGCCGGACACCGTCGTGGCCGCGCCCCGCCCCTCGCCCAGCCCCACCGGCAGCGCCGCGAGCCCCGGCGACGAGCCGGGCGGCGGCGACGGCGGGATCGTGGTCCCCGGCGACGACGCCGCCCCCGGCTTCGGTCGCAACGTCTTCGCACCCCTGGTCGACGTCGCCCCGGACGGCGGTGCCGGGGGGTCCCCCGGTCCGGTCGACCCCGGGGCGCCCGCCGACCCGGTGCCGACCGCCCCCGCGCCCACCCAGGTCGAGACCGTCACGCTGCCCGGTCCCACGGTGACGGCCACGCAGGTGATCGCCGGACCCACGGTGACCGCCACGACCACCGTGACGGCGACCCCGTCCTACCGGTACGTCGTGCAGGTGGTGTCGGTGGCCGACACCTCCAGCGCGACCAGCACCGCGACGTTCCGCGTCAACGGCACCGCCCAGAACGTCGCCGCGGGGGCCACGTTCGGTCCCGGCGGCGCGCTCACCTACACCGGGTACACGGTGGGGACCGGTCAGGTCACCGTGACCAGCGGCTCCACCGCCGTCAGCCTCCCCCCGGGTACCTCCGTCGCCATCCCCTGACGGCAGGTCCCGGGTGGCACGGCCACGTCGGGGGCGGCGGCGGGGAGGGGGACGCCGGGGCCGACCCGGTCTGCCACGATGCCCGCATGTCGTCGCTGCGCTGGCTGACCGCGGGGGAGTCCCACGGCCCCGCCCTCGTCGGCATCGTCGAGGGGGTGCCCGCCGGACTGCGGATCACGACCGAGGACCTGGGCCGGGCGCTGGCCCGCCGCCGCCTCGGGTACGGCCGCGGGGCACGGATGTCCTTCGAGCGCGACGAGCTGGCCTTCCTGGGCGGGGTCCGCCACGGGGTGACCATGGGCGGGCCGGTGGCGGTCCGGATCGCCAACACCGAGTGGCCCAAGTGGGAGACCGTGATGGCCGCCGACCCCGTCCCGGCCGAGACCCTCGCCGGGCTGGCCCGCAACGCCCCGCTCACCCGGCCCCGGCCCGGTCACGCCGACCTCGTCGGGATGCAGAAGTACGCCCTCGACGACGCCCGGCCGGTGCTCGAGCGGGCCAGCGCCCGCGAGACGGCCACCCGGGTCGCGCTCGGGGCCGTGGCGGCGGCGGTCCTCGACCAGGTCGCGGCCGTCCGCCTGGTGTCGCACACGGTCGGCATCGGCGAGGCCACGGCACCGGACGAGGCCGCGCCCCCCGCCCCGGGGGACGTCGCGGCGCTGGACGCCGACCCGGTCCGCTGTCACGACGCGACGGCGAGCGCGGCCATGGTCGCCGAGGTGGACGCGGCCCGGCGGGACGGCGACACCCTGGGCGGGGTCGTCGAGGTCCTCGCCTACGGCCTGCCGCCCGGGCTGGGCAGCCACGTCCACGCCGACCGGCGCCTCGACGGACGCCTCGCCGGGGCTCTCATGAGCATCCAGGCCATCAAGGGGGTCGAGGTCGGCGACGGGTTCCGGACCGCCGCCCGGCGCGGGTCCGCCGCCCACGACGAGATCGAGACCGGCCCGGACGGGCGGGTCCGGCGGCGCACCAACCGGGCGGGCGGGACGGAGGGCGGGATGTCGACCGGGGACGTGCTGCGGGTCCGGGTGGCGATGAAGCCGATCAGCACGGTCCCGCGGGCCCTCGACACCGTCGACGTCGCGACCGGCGAGGCCGCCAAGGCGATCAACCAGCGTTCCGACGTCTGCGCCGTGCCCGCTGCAGGGGTGGTGGCCGAGGCGGTCACGGCGCTCGTCCTCGCCGACGCCCTGCTCGAGAAGACCGGCGGCGACAGCGTCGCCGAGGCGGCCCGCAACCTGGGCGGTTACCTGCGGGCGATCGAGGCCCGGCAGCCGGCCGCGTCCTGGGCGGCGGGGCAGCGGTGAGCGGGCCCGCACCGCAGGGTGGGGGCCGGGCCGTCCCCGGTCCCGTGGTCGTGCTGGTCGGACCGCCGGGAGCCGGGAAGTCCACCGTGGCCCGGGAGCTGGCGGGCCTGCTGGGGGTGGCGGCGCGCGACACCGACGCGGACGTCGAGGCCGCCGCCGGGACGTCGGTCGCGGACGTCTTCGTGCAGCACGGCGAGGCGCGGTTCCGCGAGCTCGAGCGGGCGGCCGTGGCCGATGCCCTGGCGACCCACCGCGGCGTCCTCGCCCTCGGCGGCGGCGCCCCCGTCGACCCGGCCACCCGGGCCCTGCTCGCCGGGCACCGGGTGGCCTTCCTCGACGTCTCGCTGGCCGCCGCCTCCCGGCGGATCGGCCTGGACGCCCCCCGGCCGCTGCTCGTCGACGCGCCGCGGGCGGCCTGGACGCGGCTGATGGCCGGCCGCCGGCCGGTCTACGAGGCCGTCGCCGACGCCGTCGTCGACACCTCGGACGCCTCGCCCGCCGAGGTGGCCCGGCGGGTGGCCGAGGCCCTCGGGCTGGTGCCCGCGTGACGGGCGCGGTGCGCACCGTCCCCGTCGCCGGGGGCCTCGCCGAGGGCCGGCCGTACCGGGTCGTCATCGGGCGGTCCCTGCTGGACGACGTCGTCCGGGCGCTGGGCTCGCCACCCCGCAAGGTCCTGCTGGTCCACCCGCGCGCGCTGCGGGCGACCGGTGAGGCGATGCGCGAGGAGCTGGCCGCCGCCGGGTTCGAGGCCGTCCTCGCCGAGGTGCCCGACGGCGAGGAGGCCAAGACCGCCGCCGTCCTGGAGTTCTGCTGGGAGGTGCTCGGGCGGACCGCGTTCACCCGCTCCGACGCCGTGCTCGGCGTCGGCGGGGGAGCGGTGACCGACCTCGCCGGGTTCGTCGCGGCGACGTGGATGCGCGGCGTCGACGCCGTCCTGGTGCCGACGACCCTGCTCGCCATGGTGGACGCCGCGGTCGGGGGCAAGACCGGCGTCAACACCGGCGAGGGCAAGAACCTCGTCGGCGCCTTCCACCACCCGGCCGCCGTGCTGTGCGACCTCGCGACGCTCGACACGCTGCCCGAGCACGACCTGCGGGCCGGTCTCGCCGAGGTGGTGAAGTGCGGGTTCGTCGCCGACCCCGACATCCTCGACCTGGTCCAGGCCGACCCCGCCGCGGCCGCCGACCCGGGCTCCGGCCTGCTGGCCGAGCTCGTCGAGCGAGCCGTGCGGGTCAAGGCCGCCGTGGTCGGCGAGGACTTCCGGGAGGCGGGCCCGCGGGAGGTCCTCAACTACGGCCACACCTTCGGCCACGCCGTGGAGAACGTCGAGCGGTACCAGTGGCGCCACGGCGCCGCCGTCAGCGTCGGCATGGTCTACGTCGCCGAGCTGGCCCGCCTGGCCGGCAGGCTGGACGACGCCTCGGTCGAGCGGCACCGCGAGGTGCTCGGCGCGCTCGGGCTGCCCGTGTCCTACCGGGGCGACCGCTGGCCGCAGCTGCTGGAGGCGATGCGCCGCGACAAGAAGAACCGCGGGCCGCTGCTGCGGTTCGTGGTGCTCGACCGGATCGGCGTCCCGTCCCGGCTCGAGGGCCCCGACCCCGCCCTGCTGCAGGCTGCGTACGCGGAGATCTCGCGATGAGGGTGCTCGTGCTCAACGGCCCCAACCTCGGCCGCCTCGGCAGCCGGGAGCCCGAGGTCTACGGCAGCGCGGACCACGCGGCCCTGGTCCGCCGGGTGGCGGCGCTCGGCGCCGAGCTAGGGCTGAGCGTCGAGGTCCGCCAGTCCGACGCCGAGACCGACCTGGTGCGCTGGCTCCACGAGGCCGTCGACGCCCGGTGCGCGGTGGTCCTCAACCCGGCCGCATTCACCCACTACTCCTACGCCCTGCGCGACGCCGCGGCCCTGGTCACCGCGGCCGGGCTGCCGCTGGTCGAGGTGCACCTCTCGAACCCGGCGGCGCGGGAGGAGTTCCGCCGCCACAGCGTGGTCGGGGCCGTCGCGACCGGGACGGTGGCCGGGTTCGGCCAGGCGTCGTACGACCTCGCCCTGCGGGCCGTCGCTGCCCGGGCCGGGGACTGAGGGCACCGCCCCGCTCCCGGCCCGTTACGATCCCCGGCGATGGCCACCACCAACGACCTCAAGAACGGCCTGGTCCTCAACATCGACGGCCAGCTCTGGTCCGTCGTCGAGTTCCAGCACGTCAAGCCCGGCAAGGGCCCCGCCTTCGTCCGCACCAAGCTCAAGAACGTGCTGTCGGCCAAGGTCGTCGACCGCACGTTCAACGCCGGGGTCAAGGTCGAGACGGCCACCGTCGACAAGCGCGACATGCAGTACCTGTACAAGGACGGCGAGGACTACGTCTTCATGGACTCCTCGACCTACGACCAGCTCCCGGTGTCCGCGGCCGTCGTCGGGTCGGCCGCGAACTTCATGCTGGAGAACCAGGACGCCGTGGTCGCCCTCCACGAGGGGGTGCCCCTGTACGTCGAGCTCCCGGCGTCGGTCGTCCTCGAGATCACCTACACCGAGCCGGGGCTGCAGGGCGACCGCTCGACCGGCGGCACCAAGCCCGCCACCGTCGAGACCGGCTACGAGATCCAGGTCCCCCTGTTCCTCGAGACCGGCACGAAGGTCAAGGTCGACACCCGCTCCGGGGACTACCTCGGCCGCGTCGCCTGACGCGACCGGCGACCATGGCGGCACGGCGCAAGGCCCGGAAACGGGCCGTCGACCTGCTGTTCGAGGCCGAGCAGCGGCAGGTCGACACCACGGCCCTGCTCGAGGAGCGGATGCACGACCCGGAGCGGCCGGCGACCGGCTACACCGTCGAGGTCGTCGCCGGGGTGGCCGAGCACCGGGAGCGGATCGACGAGGTGCTGCAGACGTTCTCCCACGGCTGGGCGCTGGACCGGATGCCGGCCGTCGACCGCGCGGTGCTGCGGATGGCGATCTGGGAGCTGCTGCACAACCCCGAGGTCCCGCCGGAGGTCGCCATCAGCGAAGCGGTCGGCCTCGTCACCGACCTGTCCACCGACGACTCCCCGCGGTTCGTCAACGGGCTGCTGGCCCGGGTCGCCGAGCTGCGCCACACCCTGCAGGGCTGACCGCCGCGCCGCCTGACAGCCGGTCCGCCCGGCCGCCGTCCCGTCGCGCCGTCACGGCGGGGGACGGTCACTCGATGACGGCCCGCCGCGCGTCGGCGTCCAGGACGTTCCACTGGATGAGCTGCTCGACCAGGGCCGACGGCGGCATGTCGTAGATCACCGCCAGGGACCGGAGGTCGTCCGCCCGGATCGACAGCACCTTGCCGTTGTAGTCACCGCGCTGGGACTGGATGGTCTGGGCGTAGCGGGCGAGCGGGCCCGCCTTCTCGGCCGGGACGTTCATCAGCCGCTCGAGGTCCAGCACCAACCGCGGCGGCGGCTCCCCGGGCCCGGCGGGGGCGCCGTCCGGCAGCAGCGCCTGCACGGGCACCCCGTAGAAGTCGGCCAGCTCGGCCAGCCGCTGGACGGTGACCGCACGGTCCCCCCGCTCGTAGGACCCGACGACGACGGCCTTCCACCGCCCGCCGGACTTCTCCTCGACACCGTGCAGGGACATGCCCTGCTGAGTCCGGATGGCGCGCAACCGTGCCCCGAGGGCTCGCGCGTAGTCGGTTACCACACGGTCACTGTCACGGAGAGTGACCGTACTCGTCAAGGCCGGATCGTCAGGGAATCACCCGATCGCCGCATCCTGCCTGATGGGCGGTCGTCCGCTAGGGTTCACCCACCGTACCGACGTCCTTTAACTCCGTCCGGAGAGGCGGGGAAGGAGTCATCGTGACCACCGTCCTCACGGGGTCCGACGTCACGCGCGCCGTGACCCGGATCGCCCACCAGATCGCCGAGGCCGCGCCCCCGCCGGACGCCGTCGACGGCGGCGAGCCCGTCCTGCTCGGCATCCACACCCGCGGCGTCCCGCTGGCCCGGCGCATCGGCGCCGAGTACCGCCGCATCACCGGCCGCGAGGTCGCCGTCGGCGCGCTCGACATCACGCTCTACCGCGACGACCTCCGGCGGACCGCGACCCGCACCCCCGGGCCGACCGAGGTGCCCGTCCCGGTCGAGGACCGGGTCGTCGTCCTCGTCGACGACGTCCTGTTCTCGGGCCGCACCGTCCGCGCCGCGCTGGACGCCGTGCGCGACCTCGGCCGGCCCGCCGCGGTGCGGCTCGCGGTGCTGGTGGACCGGGGACACCGGCGGTTGCCGGTGCGCGCCGACCACGTCGGGCGCAACCAGCCGACCAGCCTCGACCAGCACGTCCGGGTGCGGCTGGCCGAGACCGACGGCTCGGATGCCGTCGAGGTCCTCGAGCCCGCCGCGGCACCCGGGGCGGCCACCTCGTGAGGCACCTGCTGTCGACCGCGGACCTCGACCCGGCCGCCGCGGTCCGGGTCCTCGACACCGCCGAGCACATGGCCGCCACCCAGGAGCGGGAGCAGCGCAAGCTGCCCGCCCTGCGCGGGCGGGCCGTCGTCAACCTCTTCTACGAGGACTCCACCCGCACCCGGGTGTCCTTCGAGGCGGCCGCCAAGCGCCTGAGCGCCGACGTCATCACCTTCGCGGCCAAGGGCTCCAGCGTGTCCAAGGGCGAGAGCCTCAAGGACACCGCCGCGACCCTCCAGGCCATCGGCGCCGACGCCGTCGTCGTCCGCCACCCGGCGGCCGGCGCACCGTACCGGCTCGCCACCTGCGGCTGGGTGACCGGCCCGGTCGTCAACGCCGGCGACGGCCAGCACGAGCACCCCACCCAGGCCCTCGTCGACGCGTTCTCGCTGCGCCGCCGGCTCTGTCCCGGCGCCCGGGACCTCACCGGGACGCACGTCCTCATCGTCGGCGACGTGCTGCACTCCCGGGTGGCCCGCTCGAACGTGTGGCTGCTCACCACCCTGGGAGCCCGGGTCACCCTGGTCGCCCCGCCCACCCTGCTCCCGGTGGGCACCGAGGCGTGGCCGTGCGAGGTGTCCTTCGACCTCGACGACGTCCTGCCGGACGCGGACGCCGTCATGCTGCTGCGGGTCCAGACGGAGCGGATGACCGGCCAGTTCTTCCCCACGGCCCGGGAGTACAGCCGCCGCTACGGGCTGGACGGCACCCGGTTGCGGGCGCTGAAGGACCACGTCGCCGTGCTGCACCCGGGACCCATCAACCGCGGCCTCGAGATCAGCGCCGAGGCGGCCGACGGTCCCCGGTCGCTGATCCTGGACCAGGTGAGCAACGGGGTCGCGGTCCGGATGGCCGTGCTCTTCCTGCTCCTCACCGGGAACGAGCCCCCCGGCGGCGACCGGTGAGCGGGCGCCCCTGGCTGATCCGCGGCGCCCGCGTGCTCGGCGGGCCGGTCCAGTCGATCCTGCTCCGCGACGGCGTCGTGGCCGGGCTCGGCCGGGACGCCGAGCGGGACGCGGACGGCGCCGGGGCCCGGGTGCTGGACGCCGGCGGCCTGGTCGCGCTGCCGGGTCTCGTCGACCTGCACACCCACCTGCGCGAGCCGGGCCGCGAGGACGCCGAGACCGTCGAGACCGGTAGCCGGGCCGCGGCTGCCGGCGGGTTCGCCGCGGTCCACGCCATGGCCAACACCTCCCCGGTCGCCGACAGCGCCGGGGTGGTCGAGCAGGTGTGGCGCCTCGGCCGCGACGCCGGGTGGACCGACGTCCGGCCGGTGGGGGCGGTGACCGTGGGGCTGGCGGGGGAGCGGCTGGCCGAGATCGGGGCGATGGCCGGCTCCCGGGCCCGGGTCCGGGTCTTCAGCGACGACGGGATCTGCGTCTCGGACCCCCTGGTCATGCGCCGGGCGCTGGAGTACGTGCGGGCGGTCGACGGGGTGGTCGCCCAGCACGCCCAGGACCCGCGGCTCACCGCGGGCGCGCAGATGAACGAGGGGTCGGTGTCCGCCGCGCTGGGTCTGCCGGGCTGGCCGTGCGTGGCCGAGGAGGCGGTCATCGCCCGCGACGTCCTGCTGGCCGCGCACGTCCGGAGTCGGGTCCACGTCTGCCACGTCTCGACGGCCGGCAGCGTCGAGATCGTCCGCCTCGCCAAGCAGCGCGGCCTGCCCGTGACCGCCGAGGTCACGCCCCACCACCTGGTGCTCACCGAGGAGGAGGTCCGCAGCTACGACCCGGTGTTCAAGGTCAACCCGCCGCTGCGGCGGGCCGAGGACGTCGCCGCGCTGCGCCAGGGTGTCGCCGACGGCACCATCGACGCCATCGCCACCGACCACGCGCCGCACCCTCGCGAGGGCAAGGAGTGCGAGTGGGCGGCCGCCGCCATGGGCATGACCGGCCTGGAGACGGCGCTCGGCGTCGTCCAGGCGGCCCTCGTCGACACCGGGATCCTCACCTGGGCCGACGTCGCGGAGCGGATGTCGCGGGCACCGGCCGCCATCGGCCGGCTCGACGACCCCGGGCTGGGCGCCCACCGCCACACCGGGCGGCTGGCCGCGGGTGAGCCCGGTCACGTGACGATCCACGACCCGGGGGGCGCATGGACCCCGGCCCCCGGCACCATGCACACCATGGGCGCCAACACGCCGTTCGCCGGGCGCCTGCTGCCCGGGCGGGCGGTCGCCACCTTCCTGCGCGGGGAGCCGACCGCCCTCGACGGCGCCCCGGTCGACGACCCCGCCGGACCGCCCCCCGACGAGCGGGCGGGCCGGCGGTGAGCGAGTGGCTGGCCGGCCTGCTCGTGCTCACGGCCGTCCCCCTGCTCTGGGGGCTGATGCACCGGGGCTGGCGGGCCCGCGGGCGGCGCCACGGCGACGTCTCCGAGCCCGCGACCGCCCCACCCGGCGACGACCTGGGCCCGGCCGTGCTGGCCCCGGTCGAGGGCGTCTACGTGTCGACGGTGCGCCACGGCGACCGGCTCGACCGGGTGGTCGCCCACGGCCTCGGGGCACGCAGTGAGGTCGTCGTGGCCGCGGGGGAGCGCGGCGTGTGGCTGCGCCGCACCGGCGCCCGGGACGTCTTCCTCCCCTCGGCCGACCTGCTGGCAGTGGGCCGCAGCCGGGGCCAGGCCGGCAAGTTCACCGTCGAGGAGGGCATGGTCGTGCTGACGTGGCGCTCGGGCACCGCCGAGCTGGACACCGCGGTGCGCCCGCGGGAGTGGGCCCGGACGGGCGAGCTGGAGCGGGCCCTGGCCGCGCTGGTGCCGGACGGCCGGGGTGCTGCCGGGTCGGGGCCCGCGGCGGCCGGCCCCCCGGGGAGCGGGGCGTGAGCGGCCGGCGGCCCGGGGTCCTCGTCCTCGAGGACGGCCGGGCCTTCCGGGGCCGGGCGTACGGGGCCGTCGGGTCGACCCTCGGCGAGGTGGTGTTCGCCACCGGGATGACCGGCTACCAGGAGACCCTCACCGACCCCTCGTACCACCGGCAGGTCGTCGTCATGACCGCCCCGCACGTCGGCAACACCGGCGTCAACGCCGAGGACCGGGAGTCGGCGCGGATCTGGGTCTCCGGGTACGTGGTCCGCGACCCCGCCCGGCGCTGGTCGAACCACCGGGGCGAGGGCTCGCTGGAGGAGGACCTGCGCGAGCACGGCGTGGTCGGGCTCGCCGGGGTGGACACCCGCGCCGTCGTCCGCCATGTCCGCGAGCGCGGGGCGATGCGGGCCGGGGTCTTCTCCGCCGCCGCAGCGGGGCGGGCCGACGCCGACCTGCTGGCCGAGGTCCGGGACTCCCCGCCGATGACCGGCGCCGACCTCGTCGGCGAGGTGACGACCGACCGCCCGTACGTGGTGCCCGCCGTGGGGGAGCGGCGCTTCGCCGTCGCCGTCGTCGACCTCGGGGTCAAGGCCATGACCCTGCGGCGGATGGCCGAGCACGGGATGGAGGTGCACGTGCTGCCCGCCGGGTCCGGTGTGGCGCAGGTGATGGCCGTGCCGTCGGCGCGCGGCGCCCGCCACCCGGACGGCGTGTTCCTCAGCAACGGCCCCGGCGACCCCGGCGCCACCCAGGCGCCGACCCGGGTGCTGCACGAGGTGCTGCGGGAGTCGGTGCCGTTCTTCGGCATCTGCCTGGGCAACCAGCTGCTCGGCCGCGCCCTCGGGTTCGGCACCTACAAGCTGCCGTACGGCCACCGGGGCCTCAACCAGCCGGTCCTGGACCGGGCCACCGGCACCGTGGAGATCACCGCCCATAATCACGGCTTCGCCGTCGACGCCCCGGTCGGCGAGCCGGTCGAGGCGCCCGCCGGCGGGCTCGGTCGGGTCGAGGTGTCGCACGTCGGGCTCAACGACGGCGTCGTCGAGGGGCTGCGGCTGCTGGACCGGCCCGGGTTCAGCGTCCAGTACCACCCGGAGGCCGCCGCCGGCCCGCACGACGCCGACCACCTGTTCGCCCGCTTCGCCCGGCTGATGGCGGACCGGGCGCCGGCCGGAGGGGAGGCCTGATGCCGCGCCGCACCGACCTGCACAGCGTGCTCGTCGTCGGGTCCGGGCCGATCGTCATCGGCCAGGCCGCCGAGTTCGACTACTCCGGCACCCAGGCCTGCCGGGTGCTGCGCGACGAGGGCCTGCGCGTCGTCCTCGTCAACAGCAACCCCGCGACGATCATGACGGACCCCGACTTCGCCGACGCCACCTACGTCGAGCCCATCACGCCGGAGGTCCTCACCTCGATCATCGAGCTGGAGAAGCCCGCGGCGCTGCTGCCGACCCTCGGCGGCCAGACCGCCCTCAACGCCGCGATGTCGCTGCACGCCGCGGGCGTGCTCGACCGGTTCGGGGTGGAGCTCATCGGCGCCGACATCGCGGCCATCGAGGCCGCCGAGGACCGGGAGCAGTTCAAGGCGGTGGTGGCGGACGCCGGCGCGGACAGCGCCCGCAGCCGGATCTGCACCTCGCTGGCCGACGCCGAGGCGGCGGCCGCGGAGTTCAGGCTGCCCGTGGTCGTCCGGCCGTCCTTCACCATGGGCGGGCTCGGCTCCGGACTGGCCCGGACGCCGGAGGACCTGCGGTCGATCGCCGCGGCCGGCCTGGAGGCCAGCCCCACCCACGAGGTCCTCGTCGAGGAGGGACTGCTCGGGTGGAAGGAGTACGAGCTGGAGCTCATGCGCGACCGCCACGACAACGTCGTGGTCGTCTGCACCATCGAGAACCTCGACCCGATGGGCGTCCACACCGGCGACTCCATCACCGTGGCACCGGCGATGACCCTCACCGATCGGGAGTTCCAGCGGCTGCGGGACATCGGCATCGCCGTGATCCGCGGCGTCGGGGTGGACACCGGAGGCTGCAACATCCAGTTCGCGGTGAACCCCCGCGACGGCCGGGTGGTCGTCATCGAGCTCAACCCCCGGGTGTCCCGGTCCTCCGCCCTGGCCAGCAAGGCCACCGGCTTCCCGATCGCCAAGATCGCGGCCCGGCTCGCGATCGGCTACACCCTCGACGAGATCGTCAACGACATCACCGGCAGCACCCCCGCGAGCTTCGAGCCGACCATCGACTACGTCGTCGTCAAGGCCCCCCGGTTCGCCTTCGACAAGTTCCCCCAGGCCGACCGGACCCTCACGACGACCATGAAGTCCGTCGGCGAGGCCATGGCCATCGGCCGCACCTTCACCCAGGCCCTGCAGAAGGCGCTGCGCTCCCTGGAGCGCCGTGGGTCGTCCTTCCACTGGCGCGGCGACCCGCCGGCCGGGGACGCGCTGGAGGCGCTGCTGGCGACCACCGCGACGCCCACCGAGGACCGGCTCCGCGACGTCCAGCAGGTGCTCCGCGCCGGGCCGGAGGGCGTGCCGGGCGGCGTGACGGTGGACCGGGTCGCCGAGGTGACCGGCATCGACCCGTGGTTCCTCGACCAGGTGCTGTTGATCGACGAGGTGGCGGCCGAGCTGCGGGCCGCCTGCGCCGGGGGCCTCGACACCGCGGCGGTGCTGGAGGCCAAGCGCCACGGCTTCTCCGACGACCAGGTCGCGGAGCTCACCGGGCGCACGGCCGCGCAGGTGCGGGAGTTCCGGCACGCCCACGGCCTGCGGCCGGTCTTCAAGACCGTCGACACCTGCGCCGCCGAGTTCGCCGCCCGCACCCCCTACCACTACTCCTCCTACGACGAGGAGGACGAGGTCGCGGTCACCGG
>JBHJOJ010000259.1:0-8221 GCA_050329835.1 Kineosporiaceae bacterium
CCTGCCGCTGCGCCGCCGGCTGCGGCTCGACGTGGCCGTGGCGGGCACCCGGCGGGCCCGGGAGCCGGCACCGGCGCCGCCCGACTGGGAGGACTGGGACCTCGCGGTCGCCGCCGCCAGGCCGGTGACGACAGTGGGACCCGGTCCGCGCCCGGACGACCCGGCCGTGGTGCTCCGGGCCGGCGACGGTCCGTGGACGGCGGTCGTCCTCAGCCACCGCAACCTGAGGGCCGCCGTCGAGCAGGCGCGGGCGTGGACGCCGGGGCTGCGGTTCGGGCGCGAGACGGTGCTCGCGACCCTGCCCCTGTCCCACGCCTGCGGCCTGGCCCTCGGGCTCGGGCACGCGGCGGCCCTGGCGGCGACCCTCGTCCTGCCGTCCGGGCCCGGTGTCGCGGAGCTCGTCGCCGACCTGCGGCGCAGCCGTGCCACGGTCCTGCTCGGCCTGCCGACCACGATCACGGCGCTGACGGCCGCCGCCGAGCGCCGTCCGGGCGCCCTGGCCTCGCTGCGCTACGCGTTCTCGGGCGGGGCGGCGTTGCCGGCGGACGTCGCGGCCCTGTGGGAACGACTGTCCGGGGGCGTGCTCGTCGAGGGGTACGGCGCCGCCGGCTCGGCCCCCGTGACGGTGGCCAACCCGGCGTCACCCGCGCGGCGCCTCGGCACGGTCGGCGTGCCGCTGCCCTCCACCGAGGCCCGGGTCGTCGACCCGGACGCCCCGTCGGTGCCCCGCCGCCCCGGCGAGGCGGGCGAGCTGCTGCTCCGCGGCCCTCAGGTGCCCACCGCCCGCGTCGGTCCCGACGACACCTCGCCGGCGGTGCTGGCCGGCGGGTGGCTGCGCACGGGCGAGGTGGCGGTGATGTCGGGCGACGGGTACCTCACGCTGGTCGACCCGCTCTCCGACGTGCTGCGGGTGTCCGGCTCGACGGTCTACCCGTCGGAGGTCGAGGAGGTCCTGCGCGAACACCCGGGGGTCACCGACGTCGCGATCGTGGGGCTGGGCGGCGACGCCGGGACGGCCGGCCCGGCGCGCCTGGCGGCCGCGGTCGTCCCGGCTCCCGGGTCCCCGCCCGACTGCGGGCAGCTGCGGTCCTGGGCCGCCCAGCGGCTGGCCGACCACCAGGTCCCCGCGGACGTGCGGATCGTCGACGCCCTCCCCCGCGACCCGGCCGGACGGCTCCGGCGACGCGCGGCGGCCCGGCTCATCGACGGCGGCTGACGCCTGCTCGGGAAGGTCTCCCCACCGAGTCGTTGCACAGTGCACGTTGCACACCGCGACGATCCTGACGAGGGGAGTCCCGGCGCGGCGTGCCGCCCCGTCCGCAACCGGTCAGGGGTGGTTCCAGCGGGTGGTCTGGCGCGAGGCGACCCAGGCGGCGGCCTGGGTGCGGCGCTGGAAGCCCATCTTCGCCAGCAGCCCGGTCACGTGGTTCTTCACGGTCTTCTCGGCGACTCCCAGCCGGTCGCCGATCTCGCGGTTGCTGAGGCCCTCGCCGATGAGCTCCAGGACGTGCTTCTCGGCGGTCGTGAGGGCGGACGTCGGGTCGTCCTTGCGGGCCCGCGCCCGGGCCAGCGACCGCTCGTCGAGCAGGACCCGCCCCTCCGCCACGGCCCGCACCACGGTCGCGATCTCCGCGCCCCGCACGCTCTTGAGCAGGAACGCCCGGGCCCCCGCGGCGAGCGCGGCCTCGAGGGCGTCGTCGTCCTCGAAGGACGTGAGGACGATGCACCGCACCTCGGGCAGCAGGGCGCGGATGCGCTCCATGAGGTCGACCCCGTCCCCGTCGGGCAGCCGCAGGTCGACCACGGCGACGTCCGGGCGGGCGGCGGGGACCCGGCGCAGGGCCTCGGCCACGGTGGACGCCTCGGCGACGACGGTGAGCTCGGGGTCGGCGTCGACGACGTCCACCACGCCGCGGCGCACCACCTCGTGGTCGTCGATGACCATGACCCGGGCGGGGCCGCGACCCGGCGTCGGCGCCGTCTGCGTCATGCCGGGCACCCTAGCCACCGCCCGCCGGGGTCACGAGCCGCGACACCGTCGGGAGCGTCGGTGCTGCCGGGCGGGGCGGGCGCTGGCAGCGGGGGCACCAGAACGACGACCGGTTGGCGAAGGCGGCGCGGGCCACCGGAGTGCCGCAGCGCGGGCACGCCCGCCCGGCCCGGCCGTACACCGCCAGCGCCTCCCCGTGCTCCCCGGACGCCCCGTTGACGTCCACGTAGAGCGCGTCGAAGCTGGTGCCGCCCGCGGCGACCGCCTCGGTGAGGACCGCCGTGACGTGGGCGAGGAGCCGCCGCCCGGTGGCCCCGGGCAGGTCGAGGGTGGGGCGCTCACCGTGGATCCGGGCCCGCCACAGCGACTCGTCGGCGTAGATGTTGCCGATGCCGGACACCAGGGTCTGGTCGAGCAGCGCCCGCTTGACGGTGGTGCGCCGGGCCGCGAGCCGGCGGACGAACGCGCGCGCGTCGAAGGCCGGCTCGAGCGGGTCCGCGGCGATGTGCCGGGCGTGGGCCGGGACCGCCCCGCCGGGCGCCGCCGGGTCCGCCACCAGGTCGTCGACCCGCAGCCGGCCGAACATCCGCTGGTCGACGACCCGCAGCTGGCGGTCGTCGTCCAGGTCGAGCACCACGCGGGTGTGCGGGTGGACCGCCTCGTGGGGTCGGGTGAGGCGCACCTGGCCCGACATCCCGAGGTGCACGACCAGCGCCTCGGCGGCGGGACCGACGCCCGGGACACCCGCGCCCGGGGCACCGGCCACCGCAGCCGGCTGCCCCGGGTCCGCCAGCGGCAGCCAGAGGAACTTCCCGCGCCGCCGCGGCGACGCCAGGACCCGCCCGGTCAGCCGGGCGGTCAGCTCGCCGGCGCCCCCGGGCTGGTCGCGCAGCAGGCGGGGATGGCGCACGCTCACCCGCACGACGCGCCGGCCGGTGACGAGGTCCGCGAGGCCCCGGCGGACGCTCTCGACCTCAGGGAGCTCCGGCACCGTCACCCCCCGGCGCCGCGAGGGCGGCCACGGCCGCGGCCGCCGCGGCATGCTCGGCGGCCTTCTTGGTCCGGCCGACACCGGTGCCGGCGACCTCGTCGCCCAGGCGCACCCGGCTGGTGAAGGTGCGCTCGTGCACGGGCCCGTCGCCGTCGGTCTGGTATCGCGGCGGCGGCAGGCCCCGCTGCGCCGCGAGCACCTGGAGCGCGGTCTTGCGGTCGGCGTCGACGGCCGTGCCCGCGGTGCGCAGCAGCGGGTCGGCGATCCGCAGCACGACCTCGCGGGCCGTGTCGATCCCGTGCGCCAGGTAGACCGCTCCGACGAGGGCCTCGGTGGTGTCCTCCAGGATCGAGTCCTTGTCCCGCCCGCCCTGGCCCTCCTCGCCGCGGCCGAGGCGGACGGCCTCGCCGACCCCCAGGGCGCGCCCCACCGACGCCAGCGCGGCACGGCTCACGACGGCGATCCGCATCCGGGAGAGCTGGTCCTCGTCGACGTCGGGGTGCCGGCGGAAGAGCGCGTCCGCGACGACGAGGCCGAGGACCGCGTCGCCCAGGAACTCCAGGCGCTCGTTGGTGGGCACGCCGCCGTTCTCGTAGGACCACGACCGGTGGACGAGAGCCCGCTCCAGCAGGTCGGGCGGCAGGACGACGCCGAGGGCGTCGAGCAGTGCCGCCCGGGCTCCCGCCACGGCATCCGGCATCGGGTCCGGCCCCGCGTCCCTCGCCGCCCGGTCCCCGGGCGCGCGGACCGAACGCTCAGTACTGCTCGTGGTCGGACCGGATCGCCTCGGAGTAGCGGCGGTCCCCGTACGCTCCGCACGCCGGGCAGGCGTGGTGGGGAAGGCGCGCGGCGCGGCACCGCGGGCACGTGGTGAGCGTCAGCGGGGCGGCCTTCCACTGGGCGCGGCGGCTGCGGGTGTTGCTGCGGGACATCTTGCGCTTGGGAACGGCCATGGCTCAGCTCTCCTGGGGGCGGGTCCGGGGGTGGACGAGGCGGGGCATGCCGGCGGGGTCGCCGGCCGGGCGGTCGGTGCCGTCGGCGGCCGGGACCAGGCCGCGCAGGGCCTGCCAGCGGGGATCGACGTCGTCGTGGGCGTGGGCCGGGTCGTCGGCGAGAGCCTCGCCGCACCGGCTGCACAGCCCGGGGCAGTCGGGCGAGCAGACCGGCTGGAAGGGCAGCGCGGTGACGAGGGCGTCCCGGAGCAGTCCCTCGAGGTCGATCCAGTCACCGTCGACCAGCGGGAGCTCGTCCGCCTCGTCGTCCCCGCCCGCGGGCGGGGCGGCGTACAGGTAGAGCTCCTGGAGGTCGGCCGACACGATCCGCTCCAGCGGGTCGAGGCAGCGGACGCACTCACCGTCGGCGCGGGCCGACGCCGAACCCGTGACGTACACGCCGTCGAGCACCGACTCGAGGCTCACCTCGACCGCGACCGGCGACTCGGCGGGCACTCCGATGACCGCGCCGCCGAGGTCGGCGGGCGCGGGGACGTCACGGGCGACCCGCTGCTGCGCCCCGGGCCGGCGCCCCAGCTGGTGGATGTCGACGGCGTAGGGCGAGCGAGGGTCGACACGGGGGTGTCGGGTCGTCGCAGCCACGACCGACCAGTCTAACGCGGTCGCGGGGCGGGTCCGTCCCCCTCGCGGACGCGGGCCAGCAGCGGGCCCAGCACCGGCGGCGGTACGAAGGGCGCGACGTCGCCGCCGAGCCGGGCCACCTCTTTGATCATGCTGCTGGAGACGTGGTCGTAGCGCTGGTCGCCCGGGACGAAGACGGTCTCGACGCCGCGCAGGTGGCGGTTCATCAGCGCCATCGGCACCTCGTAGGCGAAGTCGGTCCCCGACCGCAGACCCTTGACCAGCGCCACGGCGCCGACGTCGGCCGCGTAGTCGGCGATGAGGCCGTCCTCGACGACGTCGACCCGCACCCGGGCGGTGGCGGGGTCACCGGCGAGCGAGGCCCGGATCAGCTCGGCCCGCTCCGTGGCGTCGAAGAGCGTCGCCTTGGAGTGGTTGCGGACGACGGCGACGACGACGGCCTCGAAGAGCACGGTGGCGCGGCGGACGACGTCGACGTGCCCCGCCGTCACCGGGTCGAAGGAGCCGGGGCACACGGCCAGCCGGGGCCGTCCGGTCGAGCCCGGGGCGGGGTCCGCGGTCACGGTCGGCAGTCTGGCGCACCGCGCCACCCCGCGACCCGCGCCGCCCCGCCGGGCCCGCCCGCGGGGCCCGGCGGGAGCCCGGGTCAGTCCGCCGGCTCCACCGCCGCCGCGCCGTCCGCGTCGACCCGCACGGTGAAGGTCCGCTCCCCCACCCGGACCCCGTGCAGCGACATCGCCCCGAACACCCAGGGCCGGACCGGGTCCGCGACCAGCGCGCCGCCCTCGGGGCGCAGGCCCGCGACGGTCGTGAGCAGGTGCACGACCGCGGCGGAGGACCAGGCCTGCGGGAAACAGGCGGCGGGGTGGGGCAGCGGCACCTCCTGCTCGCTGCGCTGGTCCCCGGCGAACAGCTCCGGCGGCCGGCCGTCGAAGGCGGCGACCGCGTCGAGCAGCCCCGCCGCCACGGTCGCGGCGGCGGGGTGCCCGCCCGCCGCCATCCCCGCGAGGCAGATCGACGTGTCGTGCGGCCACACGCTGCCGACGTGGTAGCCCTGCGGCGAGTAGCCCGGGGACCCGGCGGCCATGGTCCGCACGCCGAACCCGGAGAACAGCGCGGGCGAGGCCAGCAGGTCCGTGATCAGCGCCTCCTCCTCGGGATCCAGCAGGCCGGTGCCGAGAAGGTGGCCGACGTTGCTCGTGAGGCTGGCGACGGGGCGCTTGTCCCCGTCGAGGGCCACTGCCGGGTAGCGCCCCCACCCGTCCGCGACCCAGAACGACCGGCGGAAGGCGTCCCGCAGCCGCTCGGCCCAAGCCCGGTACCGGTCCCCGCCGCCGCGGCCGAACTCGTCCAGCAGCGCGGCCCCGGCCAGCGCCGCGGCGTAGGCGTAACCCTGGACCTCGCACAGCGCCAGGGGCTGCACCGGCAGTGCCCCGTCCGGATCGCGGATGGCGTCGCCGGAGTCCTTCCAGCCCTGGTTGGACAGGCCGGTGCCGGACTCGTCCGCGTACTCGAGGAACCCGTCGCCGTCGGTGTCGCCGTGCTCGGGCATCCAGGCCAGGGCCCGCTCCAACGCGGGCAGCAGCCCGGCCACCCGCTCCCGGGGCATCCCCCACCGCCAGGCGTCGTGCAGGGTGAGGATCCACAGCAGGGTGGCGTCGATCGTCCCGTAGTAGACGGGAGGCAACGAGCGCTCCACGGCCTCCCCGGGCATCGAGTCGATCTCGAAGGACTCCGCCCGGATCTCGTGGATGATCTTTCCTGGCGCCTCCGCCGCCACCGGGTCGACGCGGGTCCCCTGCACGGCGGCGAGCAGGTGGAGGGTGCCGTGGGCGAGGTCCGTGGAGACCGGCAGCAGCATGCGGGCCGCCCACAGGCTGTCGCGGCCGAACAGGGTGAGGAACCAGGGCGCCCCGGCGGCCACGAAGTCGTCCTCCGGCGACCGGGCGATCGACGTCCGAAGGCCGTCGAGGTCGGAGAGCGCCCGCTCGACCACGCCGGCCAGCCGGTCGTCGTCGCCCTGCACCGTGAATCCCGACGCCGACAGGGCCGGTCCCGAGGGGGCCACGGCGAGGTCCGTCATGCCGTTGCGGGTGGCGGACACCCGCCACGACACCTCGGCGGAGCCGTGCGCGTGCAGCTCGACCGCCCAGGACAGGGCGATCGCCGCGTCCGTGACGTCGACCCCGGCGCCGGGCGCGACGAGGGAGACCCGCGTCGTGGCGTCCGACCATTCGAGAGAGCCGTCGGCGTCGGAGGAGACCGCGGGTGCGGGTGCTCCCCTGCCCCGCTTGATGGTGTCCATCGGCGTGAGGTCCGCGGTGAGGTCGGCCCGAACGTCGAGGACGACGGGCCCGGCCGCCCAGGAACTCAGGACCAGGCGCTCGGTCACCTCCCCGGGGGACACGGTGCGGGTGCGCTCCAGCCGGACCGTCGAGTCGGCCCCGCCGTCGCCGACACCCCGCAGCATGGCGGCGAACGCGACGTCCGCGGCGCCCCGGACGTGGTGGCCCACCGGCACGACGTCGGCGCCGGCCACGGTCACCGTCGCGCGGCGCAGCACCCGCACGTCGGCGTGCACGTACCCCTCCACCCCGTGACCCGTGACGTCCCCGGTCACCGGACCCCAGGCCTGGGTGGGCGAGCTGAGGACCGGGACCAGGTCGTGGAACCAGGGCTGGCGCGGCGGGCGCGCGGGGCCGTCCGGTCGTGACTCCTGCGTCGCACCGTCGCGCACGGGGATCCCTTCGTCGGGTCGGATGAGTGCTGGTGGGGAGGCCGGCCGCAGACCGGAGTGACGCGGATCACGATTCGGTCACGAGAGCACCTCGTTCCCGGTCGTCGCGGTCGGTGGCCTGGCGGGAGGGCGGTCGGGTGTGCTGTAGTGCTTGAGCGCTCAAATCGTGCCTCACGGCACGGCACGGGTGTCAAGGCGTTCTCGCGAGGAGGCGGAACCGGGATGGACCGAGGGTCGATGCCGACGCTCGACACCGTGGCGCACCGCGCCGGGGTGTCGCGGCAGACGGTGTCGAACGCCCTGCACCACCCCGAGCGGCTGCGGCCGGACACCCGCGCCCGCGTCCTGGAGGTGGTCGCGGAGCTCGGCTATCGACCGTCGGCCGCTGCCCGGCAGCTGGTGACGCGGCGGTCCATGGCGGTCGCGGTGCCGATGCACGCGTCGGGCCCCGCCGACACGGTCGCCGGGATGCTGCTCGACACCTTCCTCCACGCCCTCGCCGAGGCCGGCCAGGCGACCGGGCACCGGGTCCTGCTGTACCCGTCGTCGGCCGACGACCACGAGATCGCCGCCCTGGAGGACCTCGTGCTGGGCGGGGCGGCCGACGCCGTCGTGCTCACCGCGACCCATCGCGAGGACCGGCGCGCCGGCTGGCTGCGGGAGCGCTCGGTCACGTTCAGCAGCTTCGGCCGGCCCTGGGGGGCGCCCGGCGTGGCGGACCCCGCGGGCCGCCAGGTGCACGACTGGGTGGACGTCGACGGCGCCCACGGGTGCGCCGGCGCGGTCGAGCACCTCGTGTCCCGCGGCTGCCGGCGCGTCGGGTTCGCGGGCTGGGCACCGGACGGGGGCGGCGGCGACGACCGGAGAGCGGGCTGGCGGGCCGCCGCCGAGCGGCTCGGCGTCCTGCC
>JBHJOJ010000260.1:0-6332 GCA_050329835.1 Kineosporiaceae bacterium
TGACAGTCGACGGGTAGGAGGTCGAGGTGCCGCTCTCCGACCACGAGCAGAAGCTGCTCGCCCAGATGGAGCAGGCGTTGTACGCCGAGGATCCCAAGTTCGCCACGTCCCTGCGCGGCGGCCGGCGCGGCATCCGCTCCACCACCCGGGTGACCGTCGGCGTGGTGGCCCTGGTCCTGGGCCTGGTCACCCTGGTCATCGGCATCGTCGCCTTCCGCGGGGACCTCACCCTGCAGCTCGCCGTGGCGGTCACCGGGTTCGTCCTCATGTTCGCCGGCGGGGTCGTCGCGATGACCGGCGGCTCGTCCCGTCCGAAACTGACCTCGGTGTCGCCCGACGGGACGCGTTCGGCGCCCCGCCGGCCGAGGACCCGCTCGTCCTTCGTCCAGCGGATGGAGGAGCGCTGGGAGCGCCGCCGCGACTCCGGCTGGCAATGACCGCCCGGCTCCCCCCCGTCCTCAGTCCCTGCTGACCCGCTCCCGGGGACCGCCCGCACCGGAGGGCTCCGCCGGCTCCCAGGCGATGTCCTCGCCGTCCGGGCCCCGCCACGGCAACGGCGCGGGCAGCCACCGGGCCCGCCACCGCTGCCGACGGTCCCGCTGCCGGGCGACCCCCGCCACCACCGCGGCCACGTCGGCCTCCAGGGTCGGCGCCGCGTCCGGCGCCGGTGCGAACCAGGCCCGCTCGACCGCGGTCACCACCCGGTCCAGCGCCTCCCGCCCGGCCAGGTCGGGCTCCTCCGCCGCGATCAGGGCCGCCGCCTGCTCCCGAGCCGTGCCCGGTGGCGGCCGGTGTCCCAGGTCCGCCAGCCGTTCCCGCATGACCAGCCAGGCCGTGCCGGCCCGGGCGGCCGGGTCCGACCCCGCCCGCCGCCACCGGAGGCGGTCGTGCAGGTCCCGCCAGGCGCGCGGCGCCGCTGCCAGCACCGTGAGGGCCGCGAGCGCGAGGGCGCCGAGGCCGGCCGTCCGCAGGGCCTCCGCCAGCGGCGACGACACCGTCCCGCCACCGGTCGTCACCGTGGGGGTCGGCACCGGGCGCGGCTCGGGCGCCGCCTCCGCCGACGGCACCGGAGCAGCTGCGGACGGTGCCGGGGCCTCGGGCGTCGCGGGCTGGGCCCACTCCGGGGACCCCCCGGTCCGCGCCGACGGGGTCGGCTCGAAGCGCACCCAGCCGACGCCCTCGAAGTACAGCTCCGGCCAGGCGTGGGCGTCGCGGATGCCGACCTGCCGCACCCCCGGACCGGTCTCCGTCCCGGGCAGGAAGCCCACCGCCACCCGGGACGGGATGCCCAGGGTGCGGGCCATGACCGCCATCGTCGAGGCGAACTGCACGCAGTAGCCGCGCCGCTGCTCGAGGAAGGCCGTCATGACGTCAAGGCCGCCGCTGTCCGGGGCGTCGAGGGAGTACGTGAACCCGCCGTCGGAGCGGAAGAACTGCTGCAGCGCCACCGCCCGGTCGTGATCGGAGGTGGCCTCGGCCGTGACGGCTGCCGCCGTCTCCGCCACGACGGCCGGGGTATCCGCGGGCACCGCGCCGTAGCGCTCGAGCAGCGGCGGCGGGGGCGGGGCGGCGGCCCGCAACGTGGCCGCGTCCGGCCGGACGTCCAGCGACTCCACGACATAGCGCTTGCCCAGCGTCGTGTCCGTCCCACTCAGCACGTTGAGCGTGTCGGGGTCGTAGAGCCACGTCCCGTCGACGTCCACCCGGGTCGCCGGGTACGGCAGCGGGAGGTACCGCTGGTCCAGGGTGGTGACGCTGATCTGGGTCGTCACGGTCCCGCTGGCGGCGAGCACCGCCGGCGCCGCCCCGGGCGGCGGCGGCAGGCCGCGGTCGACCGTCCGATCCACCGGCAGCTGCGGCTCCGAGGGCTGCCAGGTGACCCCGTCGAAGACGTCGGCGGTGACGATCCGCAGCGGGTCGGGGGCGGGGTCGTCGGTCGCGTACTCGAGCACGACGACGTCCTCGGGCTGGGTGAGGTCGCGCCGCAGGTCGAGGAACGGGTTGACGGTCTGCACCCGCTGAATCCCGCCCTGGCCGAACCGGTCCTGCAGCGCCTGCGAGAGGTTGCCCCCGCTCATCGCCGGGACCAGGGAGGGCACGACGACGGAGGCCGCCAGGGCCACCGCCCCCACCGCGGCGGCCTGGGGCACGTACGAGGCGGCGACCGGCGCCGACGCGGCGCCGGCCGACTCCGACCGGCGCCGCAGCAGGGGACCCCACCGGGCGACCCGCCGGTCCGCGTCCGTCAGCGTCAGCAGGAGGTAACCCACCGCCGCGACCAGGAACGCGCGCGCGCTCAGTCCGCCGGGGGCCAGCGCGGCCGCCACGAAGACGACGAGCATGAGCGGCAGCCCGGCGAGCCCGGGGTGGCCCAGCCACGCCGAGGTGGCGATGACGACGATGCAGACGTGCACCATCGCCACGGCCACCAGGGCCTGCAGCTCCGGTCCGACGGCGACCGGAGGCACGGCGCTGCGCGTGACCGCGACCCCCGCGTCGACCAGTGCCCGCAGGTCGAGCAGCGAGGCCGGGGTCGGGACGAAGCCGCCGAGCAGCGCGCGGTCGGGCGTGAACAGGGCGGTGCACACGACCATGCCGCCGAGCCAGGCGACGACCACGACGAACGAGCCCGGCAGCCGCGCCAGCGCACCGGTGACGGCGGCCGTCCCGGTGGCCGTGAGCGCGACCAGGAGAGGGGCCGCCCACGCCGCGCCGATCATGAGCTCGCCCAGGGGCAACGCGGTCGCCGCCGTGGCCACGGTGGCCAGCGCCGCGGCCCTGGCCCGGCGGGTCGCCTCGGCCGGGGCGGGGGAGCGGGTGGGAGCCGGGGGTCGCGAGGGCGCGGCCGGCGGGGGGCGCGGCGGCGCCTGGGCCTGCGGCGGGGCGGGGGCGCTCACCGGCCACCGGCCCCGACGGCCGCGGCCCAGGCCCGGGCCACGCCGTCGCCCGGGCGGACGCAGACCGTGGACCACCCGGCCGCCCCCAGGGCCGATCGGACGCCCTCGTGCCGGTCGGTCCATCCGGGGTCGTCCACCCGGGCGAACTCCGGCACGTGCAGCAGCAGGGCCACTCGGCGCGCGCGGGGCGCCGAGTCCGCCACCGCCACGACGTCCACCGGGCCCACGTCGCCGAGCAGGGCCACCACGGCGGTCGGGCCGGCGGCGTCGAGCCGCTCGGCCCCCTCGACGAGCAAGCCGTCGGCTCCGGGCCGGACCACCGCCAGCCGGTCCAGCACGTCGTCGGTGCTGCCGGCGTCCGCCGCGCCGCCGTCGCCGGCCAGCACCACGGCCTGCTCGTCGAGGACGGCCCGCACGACGACCGAGGTGGCCGCGACCACCAGCCATTCCACCGACGACCCGGGACGGCCCGCGTGGCCCCGCCGCCGCACGTCGACGAGCACCCCCAGCCGCTGGTCCTCGGGGCGCTCGTCCCGGCGCACCATGAGCTCGCCGCGTCGCGCCGTGGTCGGCCAGTGCACGCGCCGCAGGTCGTCGCCCTCCCGGTACTCGCGCACGGTGAGGTCGATCGCCCCGGCGGCCGCGACCCCGCCGCGCACGGTGTCGGAGTCCCCGCCGCGGCGCGCGGGACGCAACGAGTCCGCGAGCGGGACCGGGCGCGGGCGGACGAGCAGCTGGTCGGTGCCCGACGCGCGCCACGTCCGCTCCAGCACCCCGAAGGGCTCCACGGCGTGGACGCGGGCCGGTCCCAGCTCGTAGCGCCCCCGGGTCCGGGGGACCGCTGTGTACGACAGCCGGGCGGTGGCCCGCGCCGCCAGCGGCGGTGCCACCACCCGGGTGGTGACGTCCAGTCCCTCGGGCATCGAGTCCTCGACGAGCAGCGTCGGCGTCCGCTGCCGGCCCCGGTTGGTCAGCGAGACGGTGACGGTCACCGGGTCGCCGGCGTAGACCCGGCGGGGACGGGCGTCCCGTCGGACCGTCACGTGCAGCGAGACGAGGGACATGCCGACGACGACGGCCAGCGGCAGGGCGAGCAGGAGGACCGCGACCCGCAGCAGGTCGGTCTGGCGGAGCACCGCGGCGGCGAGCAGCGCGACGACGCCGGCGGCGAGGAAGGACCCGCCGCGGGGGGTCAGCCCCGCCCACGACGCCCGCAGCGAGAACCGGCGGTCCCGCCGGTGCGCCACGGCGGGCCGGGAGCGCCCGCGGGCTGCGGTCGCGGCGACGGTCATGGCACCTCCTGGGGCTCCTCCCGGCCGCACGTCACCTCGGGTGCAGTCGGGGTCAGCGGCGGGGTCCCGGCACGGGGACCGAGCGCGCCACGTCGATGATGACCTCCTCCGGGTCCCGCCGCGACAGCCTGGCCTCGGCGGACAGCAGCACCCGGTGGGACAGGACCGGTCCGGCGAGGGCCAGGACGTCGTCGGGAAGCACGTGGTCCCGCCCGGCGAGGGCGGCCCGGGCCCGCGCCGCCTTGACCAGGTGCAGGCCGGCCCGCGGCGAGGCACCGAGCCTGAGGTCGGGATGGGTGCGCGTGCGGGTGGCGACGTCGAGGACGTAGCCCCGCAGCGCCTCGGCCACGTACACGTCGCGGACCGCGGCGATCGCCCGCCGCACCCCCTCCGCGGTGGTGACCGGGCTCAGCCGCTCGAGCGGGTCGACGCCGGCGTGAGTGCCGAGCATCCGCAGCTCGGCGTCGGGATGCGGGTACCCCATGGACAGCCGGGCCATGAACCGGTCGCGCTGGGCCTCGGGCAGCGGGTAGGTGCCGTCCATCTCGACGGGGTTCTGGGTGGCGACGACGAGGAACGGCGGCGCCAGCGGGTACGTCGTGCCGTCGACGGTGACCTGCCGCTCCTCCATGGCCTCGAGCAGCGCCGACTGTGTCTTGGGCGAGGCGCGGTTGATCTCGTCCCCGATGACGACGTTGGCGAAGACGGCGCCGGGGCGGAACTCGAAGTCGTGGCGCTCCTGGTTCCAGACGCTGACCCCGGTGATGTCGCTGGGCAGCAGGTCGGGGGTGAACTGGATCCGGCGCACGGAGCAGTCGATCGACCGGGCCAGGGCCTTGGCCAGCACCGTCTTCCCGACCCCGGGGACGTCCTCGACCAGCAGGTGGCCCTCGGCGAGCAGGACCACGAGCGCGACGTCGACGATGTCGTCCTTGCCCACCACGACGGTCGTCACGGCCTGCCGGACGGCTCCCGCGGTGCGGACGGCGTCCGCCAGCGCGTCCTCCCGCGCGTCGACCGTCGTCATCCTCGCTCCCCTCCGCGCCGGGGCGAGGCGCCACCGGTTGCTGCGAATCCTCACACACCGCGTCGGGCGGTCGCCGGTCGGAGCGGCGGTCCGGCACCCGGCGCCCGGCACCCGGGCCCCCCACTTCCCTCCACCACGGAGGCGGCGGGCCGCGCGGGTCCAGCCACTGCCCGCCCCGACCGCGGACGGGCTCGGCGACGGACTCCGAGCCCCGCCGCCGGAAGCCCTCTCTGAACAGGGACGACATCGGGTCCGGCCGGGGTCGGTGACAGCCGGGGGCCCGGTCGACGGCGCAGCCCCAGCTGCGGGCACGGCGACCGGCAGGCACCCCGCTGGCACCGGGAGAGGAGCCGTTCACCTGTGAAATCAGTGGCGAGTGGAGAGAAGTGGAGTAAGGTGGGGGACAGCGGGGCGCCGTGGAGCCCCGTGGCGGTCGGCTCGTCCATCCGTCAGGGGTCCCGGCCGGGAGGGGAAGGAGCGCGATGTGTTCCTCGGCACCTTCCTGCTGCGCCTGGACGACAAGAACCGCCTGGTCCTGCCGGCCAAGCACCGCTCCGAGCTGGCGGATGGCCTCGTCATGACCAGGGGTCAGGAGCGCTGCGTCTACGTCTTCCCGCGGACCGCCTTCGAGCGCCTGGTGTCGGACCTCTCGGCCGCGCCGCTCACCAACCGGGCCGCCCGCGACTACGCCCGGATGATGCTGTCCGGCGCCCAGGACGAGCTGCCCGACAAGCAGGGCCGGGTCACGGTCTCGCCGCTGCTGCGCACGTACGCGTCCCTGACGCGCGACGTCGCGGTGCTCGGCGTGGGCTCGCGCCTGGAGATCTGGGACTCCGAGCTGTGGGAAGCCCAGCAGGCCGGGGCCGAGCAGCCGTTCGCCGAGCGCGACGGCGAGATAGTGCCGGGACTGCTGTGAGGCCCCCCGTGTCGCAGTCGGTCCCGACCCCGGCCCGGCCGTCCTGCGAGCGGCGGCCCCCCCCCGCCGGTGACCACCTGGCGCACCTTCCCCGGTGCCAGGCGGACCGGCGGAGGGGGACCACCGCCCGCAGCACGGCGACCGGACGACGCCGGAGGCAGCACAGGAGAGAGGCGGGGGTGACCGTGACGGACGCCGAC
>JBHJOJ010000261.1:0-11294 GCA_050329835.1 Kineosporiaceae bacterium
CCCTGGCGGGGGCGAGGGGGCGGGACTCCGGCCGCCACGTCCACGTCGCCGCGGTGGCCACGGCGTTCCCCTCGGGCCGGGCGTCGCGGCGGGTCCGCCTCGCCGACACCGAGGACGCGGTGGCGGCCGGTGCCGACGAGATCGACATGGTCATCGACCGCGGCGCGTTCCTCGCGGGGCGGTACGGGCAGGTCCACGACGACATCGCCGCCGTGCGGGAGGTCTGCGCCCGGCCGGGCGGCGGGCGGGCCCACCTCAAGGTCATCCTCGAGACCGGGGAGCTCGGCGGGTACGACGCCGTCCGGCGGGCCTCCTGGCTGGCCATGCTCGCCGGCGCGGACGTCGTCAAGACGTCGACCGGCAAGGTGTCCCCGGCGGCGACGCTGCCGGTCACCCTCGTCATGCTCGAGGCGGTGCGCGACTTCCACCGGGCCACCGGACGGCGGGTCGGCGTCAAGCCCGCGGGCGGCATCCGGACGTCGAAGGACGCCGTGCGCCACCTCGTCGTCGTGCACGAGACGGCGGGCCCGGACTGGCTCACCCCCGACCTGTTCCGGTTCGGCGCGTCGTCCCTGCTCAACGACGTCCTGCTGCAGCGGCGGAGGATGACGACCGGCGCGTACTCCTCGCCGCGCCACCTGAGCGTGGAGTGAGCCTGGAGTGAGCGTGAGTGAGCCTGCAGTGAGGGAGGCCCCGTGACCGTCGAGCCCGCCGAGCGCACCGGCCGGGCGGCCGAGCCGTTCGCCGACTACGCGCCCGCCCCGGAGTCCCGGGCGCTCGCCCGGATCGCCCCGGCCTACGGGCTGTACGTCGACGGCGACTTCCGCGAGGCGGCGGACGGCCGCACCCTCGTCACGGCCGACCCCGCCACCGAGGAGGCGCTGTCGACGGTCGCCCACGGCGGCCCGGCCGACGTCGACGCGGCCGTCGCCGCCGCCCGGCGCGCCTTCGAGGGCCCGTGGTCGGCCACCCCGCCCGCCGAGCGCGGCAAGTACCTGTTCCGCCTCGCCCGGCTGATCCAGGAGCGGGCCCGCGAGCTCGCCGTGGCCGAGAGCCTCGACAACGGCAAGCCGATCCGCGAGACCCGGGACATCGACCTGCCCCTGGTCGCGGCGCACTTCTTCCACCACGCCGGCTGGGCCGACAAGCTCTCCTGGGCGGGGCTGGGGCCGGACCCCCGCCCGCTCGGCGTGGTCGGGCAGATCATCCCGTGGAACTTCCCGCTGCTCATGCTGGCGTGGAAGGTCGCGCCCGCGCTGGCCTGCGGCAACACCGTCGTCCTCAAGCCCGCCGAGACCACGCCGCTGACGGCGATGATCTTCGCGGAGATGTGCGAGGAGGCCGGGCTGCCGCCGGGCGTGGTCAACATCGTGACCGGCGACGGCGAGACCGGCGGCGCGCTCGTCGCCCACCGCGGCCTGGACAAGATCGCCTTCACGGGGTCGACGGCGGTCGGCCGGGCCATCGCGACCGCCGTCGCCGGCACCCGGACCCGGTTGACCCTGGAGCTGGGCGGCAAGGCGGCGCACCTGGTGTTCGACGACGCCGCGATCGACGAGGCCGTCGAGGGGGTCGTCGACGGGATCTTCATGAACCAGGGCCACGTGTGCTGCGCGGGCTCCCGGCTGCTGCTCCAGGAGTCGGTGGCGGAGGAGTTCGTCGACCGGCTGCGTCACCGGATGGGTTCGCTGCGACTCGGCGACCCGCTGGACAAGAACACCGACGTCGGGGCGGTCAACTCCGCCGAGCAGCTGGCCCGGGTGGAGGCGCTGGTCGCAGCCGGCGAGGCCGAGGGCGCCCAGCGCTGGTCCCCGCCGTGCGACCTGCCCGGGCGCGGGTACTGGTTCCCGCCGACGCTCCTCACCGAGGTGCAGCCCGCCCACCGGGTGGCCCGGGAGGAGATCTTCGGCCCGGTGCTGTCCGTCCTCACCTTCCGCACCGCGGAGGAGGCGGTCGCCCTCGCCAACTCGACCCCGTACGGCCTCAGCGCCGGCGTGTGGACCGAGAAGGGGTCGCGGATCCTCTGGCTGGCGGACCGGCTCCGGGCCGGGGTGGTGTGGGCCAACACGTTCAACCGGTTCGACCCGGCGAGCCCGTTCGGCGGGTACAAGGAGTCCGGGTACGGCCGCGAGGGCGGCCGGCAGGGCCTGGCGGCCTACCTGGCGGAGGAGGCGGCGTGACGGCGGCACCCCCGGCACGGCTGGACGTGCGCAAGACCTACAAGCTCTACCTGGGCGGGGCGTTCCCGCGCAGCGAGTCGGGCCGGTCCTACCCGGTGCGCCGCGGCGGGTCGGACGACGGCGACGTGCTGGCCCACGCGGCGTGGGCCTCCCGCAAGGACGCCCGCGACGCCGTGGTCGCCGCCCGGGCGGCGCTGCCCCGCTGGTCCGCGGCCACCGCCTACCACCGCGGCCAGGTGCTGTACCGGGTCGCGGAGGTGCTGGAGGGCCGCCGCGACCAGCTCGCCGCCGAGGTCGCCGCCGCCGAGGGCCTCCCGGTGGGCGAGGCCGCCGCGCAGGTCGCGGCCGCCGTCGACCGCTGGGTCTGGTTCGCCGGCTGGAGCGACAAGATCGCCCAGGTCGGGGGCAACGCGAACCCGGTGGCCGGGCCCTACTTCAACCTGTCGGTGCCCGAACCGACCGGCGTGGTCGCCGTGCTGGCGCCGCAGGAGTCGTCGCTGCTCGGGTTCACGTCCGTCGTGGCCCCGGCGGTCGTCGCCGGCAACACCGTCGTCGTCGTGGCGTCCGAGCGCCGCCCGCTGCCCGCGGTCACCCTGGCCGAGGTGCTCGCGACCTCCGACCTGCCCGGCGGCGTCGTCAACCTGCTGACGGGACCCACCGCCGAGCTGGCCCCGTGGCTGGCGTCGCACCGCGACGTCGACGGCCTCGACCTCACGGGGGCCGCGGATCTGGCGTCGCCGGGCTGGGGCGAGCTGGAGGCGGCGGCCGCCGAGGGCCTCACCCGGGTCCTGCGCCCACCCCCGGCCCGCCCCGACTGGTCCGTCCCGGCGGGACCGCAGCGCATCCTCGCGTTCTGCGAGATCAAGACGGTCTGGCACCCCAAGGGCCGGTGACGACCTCCCAGGCCGAGCCGGCGGTGTCCGCCGCAGCGCCGGCCACCGACGCCGCTGCCGGCACCGATGCCCGGCCCCTGGCGCGGGTCGTCCTGCTCGCCGGTGCCAGCGGGTCCGGCAAGACCCGGCTCGGTCGCGTCGCGGGGTTGCCCACGGTCGCCCTCGACGACTTCTACCGCGAGATCGGCGACCCGGCCCTGGAGTCCGCCGACCCCGCAGCGGTGGACTGGGACGACCCCGCGACGTGGGACCGCGCCGGCGCCCTGGCGGCGCTGACCCGCCTGTGCCGGGACGGTGCCGTCGACCTGCCGCGCTACGACATCCCGAGCAGCCGCCGGGTCGGCCGGCACGCCGTCGCCCTGGACGGGGCGCGGGTCGTCGTCGCCGAGGGGGTCTTCGCCGCCGAGCTCGCCGGGCCGCTCGCCCGGGAGCTGCTGCTGGCCGACGCCGTGTGCCTGCGGCGCCACCGGTTCGCGACGTTCGCCCGGCGCCTGGGCCGCGACCTCCTCGAGGCCCGCAAGGGCCCGCTCACCCTGGTGCGCCGGGGAGTCCGGCTGGCCCGGGCCGAACCCGCGATGCTCCGGCGGTGGGCGGCGCGCGGATGCCGGCCCGAGACGCGGGACGGCGCCCTCGCCGCGGTGACCCGGCTGGCGGCCTTGCGCGCCCTGCCCCCGGCGCGGCTCACTCCGCATGTGGACCTGCTGTCCGAGCTCCGCGCCGCGACCGGCGCCTTCGCCGCCGGCCTCGCCGACGCCGACCTGGACGCCGCCGTCGCGGCCTGCCCGGGGTGGACCGTGCGCGATCTCGCCGGGCACCTGGGCGGCGGCGACCGCTGGGCGTGGACGGCCGTGGTCGAGGGCCGGGGCGACGGCGACGCCCCGGCCGGCCCCGAGGGACGCGACGCCCTCGTCGCCTGGTACCGGGAGGGTGCGGACGCCCTCGTCGAGGCGCTGGCGTCGCGGGACGCCGCCGACCCGGCGTGGACCCTCGCCGAGCCGCGCACCGTGGCGTTCTGGATCCGGCGCCGAGCGCACGAGACCGCGATCCACCTGTGGGACCTGCGGGCGGCGGCCGGGGCGGCGCGACCCCTGGACCCCCGGCTCGCCGCGGACGCGGTCGACGAGGTCCTCACGACGATGTGGCCGCGCCAGGTCCGCAAGGCTCGGGCGGAACCGCCGAGCGCACCGCTCGCCCTGGCGGCCGCCGACACCGGGGACCGATGGCTGCTCGGTGACCCGGCCGGTGCGGCCGAGCCCGCCCCGGCCACGGTCACCGCGCCGGCCTCGGCGCTGGCCCTCGTGCTGTGGGGCCGGGTCGCCCTCGACGACCCGGAGATCCGGGTGGCGGGCGACCGCTCCGTCGCGGCCGCCGCCCTGGACCGCGCCGTCACCCCCTGATCAGGCGGCGTCGCCGGCGGCCAGCAGCTCGTCCCAGCCGTGCCGGACCCGCTCGACCAGGGCGGCCCGATCCGGCCAGGGCAGGAACGCCGCCTCGGCGGCGGCGACGCTCGCCGCCCGCAGGTCGGTGTCCGCCCACCCGGCCTCGTCCCGCAGCCGCTGCATCTCCCGGGTCATGGAGGTGCCCGAGACCAGGCGGTTGTCGGTGTTGACGGTGACGGCGAAGCCGAGCCGCCGCAGCTCGGTGATCTGGTGCCCGGCGATCGACGGGGACGCCCCGGTGTGGACGTTGCTGGTGGGCGAGCACTCCAGCGCCACCTGCCGGTCCCGCACCCAGGCGGCGACCCGCCCGGGCCGCTGGCCGGCGACGTCCTCGAGGACGCGCACCCCGTGGCCGAGCCGCAGCGCCCCGACGTCGAGCGCTCCGGCCACGCTGTCGACTCCGGCGGCCTCGCCGGCGTGCACGGTGACCGGGACGAGCTCGCGGTGCAGCAGCGCGAAGGCCTCGGCGTGGCGGGCCGGCGGGAACCCGGCCTCGGGGCCGGCGATGTCGAAGCCGCTCACCCCGCGGTCGCGGTAGGCGACGGCCAGCCGGGCGGCCTCCAGCGTCCGGTCGGCGTGGCGCATGCCGCACAGCAGGTGGCCGATCCCGATCTCCCGGCCGGCGGTGCGGGCCTCGGCGACGCCCCGGTCGATACCGGCCTGGACGGCCTCGACGACCGCCTCGGGCGCCAACCCGCCCTCGGTGCACAGCTCGGGGGCGTACCGGAGCTCGGCGTACACCACGCCGTCGGCGGCGAGGTCGGCGACCGCCTCGGCCGCCACCCGCTCCAGCGCGGCCTCGGTCTGCAGCGCGGCGACGGTGTGGGCGAAGGTCTCGAGATAGCGCTCGAGGGTGCCCGCCGTGGCCGCCGAGACGAACCACTCGGCCAGCGACGGCTCGTCGCCGGCCGGCAGGGTGCGCCCCTCGGCGTCCGCGAGCTCGAGCAGGGTGGCGGGCCGCAGCCCGCCGTCGAGGTGGTCGTGGAGCAGGACCTTGGGGGCGGCGCGCAGGTCGACGGGCACGGGCGCCACGCTAGTGGGCGCTGGCGCTGCCCGAGCGGACCGGTGCTGCCGCCCGGACCCTCAGGCCCGGACGGTGTCGAGCACGAGGGGCTCCGGGGCGACGACGGTCCCGGCCGGCGCGACGTCCCAGCCCCCGGCGAGGGCCTCCAGGGCGCGCCCGAACCGGTGGGGCTCGTCGGTGAGCAGCGTCATGACCGGCTGCCCGGCACGCACCGCCTCGCCCGGCCGGGCGTGCACGACGATCCCCGCGCCCGCCTGCACCGGGTCCTCCTTGCGCGCCCGGCCGGCGCCGAGGCGCCAGGCGGCCACCCCGACCGCGAGGGCATCGACCCGGGCGAGGACCCCGTCGGCCGGCGCGAGCACGTCGTGGGACTCCCGGGCGACCGGCAGCGGCGCGTCCGGATCCCCGCCCTGGGTCGCGACCATGCGGCGCCAGGTGTCCATGGCGCCGCCCCGGGCCAGCACGTCGGCGGGGTCGGCGGTGATCCCCGCCAGGTCGAGCATGTGCCGGGCCAAGGTGACGGTGAGCTCCACGACGTCCGGAGGGCCGCCGCCGGCCAGGACCTCGACGGACTCGGCGACCTCGACGGCGTTGCCGACGGCCCGGCCGAGCGGGGTCGACATGCCGGTGAGGACGGCGACCGTCGGCAGGCCGGCGTCCGCGCCGAGCGCCACCATGGTCTCGGCCAGCTCCCGGGCGCTCTCCGGGGTCCGCATGAAGGCGCCCGTGCCGACCTTGACGTCGAGGACCAGGCCGCCGGTGCCCTCCGCGATCTTCTTGCTCATGATGGAGCTGGCGATGAGGGGGATCGACTCAACCGTGCCGGTGACGTCGCGCAGGGCGTAGAGCTTGCGGTCGGCCGGCGCGAGCCCGGCACCGGCGGCGCAGACCACGGCGCCGACGTCGGCGAGGACCTCCCGCATCGCGGTCGTGGTGAGCTGGGCCCGCCAGCCGGGGATGGACTCGAGCTTGTCCAGGGTGCCGCCGGTGTGGCCCAGCCCGCGGCCCGACAACTGGGGCACGGCGGCCCCGCACGCCGCGACCAGCGGCGCCAGCGGCAGAGTGATCTTGTCTCCGACGCCGCCGGTGGAGTGCTTGTCCACCGCCGGGCGCGGCAGGTCCGTGAAGTCGAGCCGTTCCCCGGTGTCGATCATGGCCCGGGTCCACGCCGCCACCTCGTCCCGGCTCATCCCCCGGAGCAGGACGGCCATGGCCAGCGCCGCCATCTGCTCCTCCGCCACGGCGCCGCGGGTGTAGGCGTCGACCACCCACGCGATCTGCCCGCCCGACAGTTCCCCCCCGTCCCGCTTGGCCCGGATGACGTCCACGGCGTCGAACGGCTCGTTCACGTCGCGGATCCTGCCACCGGCGCTCGCGGCCCCGTGCTCGACGCCCTGACCGTCGCCTCACCAGCGGCGGGTCGCGCGGTGGATCTCGTCGTCGCCGTCGGAGTCCATGCCCGCCGGGGTGTCGGCGTGCCAGCGGAAGACCACGGACTGCCCGTCCCCGGACACCAGCACCGGCGACAGGACCGGGCTGGCGGTCCCGGTGAAGGAGGGACGCACGCTGAGCCGGGTGACCGCGCCCGTGGTCACGTCCCGCACGAAGGCGTCCACGACGCTGTTCGCGTCGCCGGGCACGACCCGACCTGAGGACGTGCTCCAGGTCACCCAGCGGCCGTCGTCGGACACGTTGCCGGCCTCGATGTCCGCATCCAGCTGCGTGCCCCAGCCGGACAGCGAGACCCGGGTCGTGGTGCCGGCGACCGTGTCCCGCACGAAGAGATCGACGACGCCGTTGGTGTCCCCGGCGACCAGATCGGAGGCCTGGGACCGGAACGAGACCCACCGGCCGTCGGCGCTCATCCGCGGGCGCTCGGAGGCGCCGTCGCCGACCGCGGCGGCCTGGGCGCGGCTCAGCGCGGTGGTCGTCCCCGTGCCCGGGTCCCGGTGGATGACGTCCCACGTGCCGTTGGTGTCCCCGGCGACGAGGTTGGAGGCCTGGGTGTGGAAGGCGACCCGGCCGGTGTCGTCGACCGACGAGGCCCACGAGACGCCGTTGCTCTGCGTGCCGGAGCTCGACACCGAGACCCGCTGCGTCGTGCCGGCGAGCGTGTCGCGGACGAAGACGTCGACCTCGCCGTTGGTGTCGCCGGCGACGAGGTTGGTCGCCCCCGACGAGAAGGCGACGTACCGGCCGTTCGGGCTCAGCGACACGTCCCCGCTGAAGCTGTCGCCGACGGCGCCGCCGGTGGCCCTGCTGACCAGCGTGGTGGTGCCGGCGATCCGGTCCCGGACGAACACGTCGCGGGTGGCGCCGTTGGTGTCCCCCGCGACGAGGTTGGAAGCCGTGGAGGAGAAGGCCACGTAGCGGCCGTCGGCGCTGAGCGCGGGCTGGCCCGACTCCCCGTTGCCGAGCGAGCCGCCGGTCGACCGCGAGACCAGCTCGACCGTGCCGGCGCCCACGTCCCGGACGAAGACGTCGGACACCCCGTTGGTGTCCCCCGGGACGACGGAGGTGACCTCCGAGGCGTAGGCGATGCGGTCCCCGGTCCCGTCGACGGCCAGCCCGTACTCGAAGAGCACGAGCGGGCGGGCGCTCTCGATCACCGCGAGCCCGGTCGAGCACGGACCGACGGCGGTCGCCGCCCAGGCGCCGCGCCAGGAGCCGACCGTGGCGCGCACCTCGTGGGCGTGCCCGGCGTCCGGCGTCGTCGTGACGTCCACGACCCCCGGGGCGGCGCTGGCCGGGGTCCCGCCGTCGCGGCGCACCTCGTAGCCGTCGGCGGAGGGCACGGGAGCCCAGTCCAGCCTCACCCGCCCCGGCTCCGGTGCTGCTGTCACACCGAGGACCGTCGAGACCCATGGGACCGCGCCGGTACCCGTCGACAGGGGGGGCGTGGCGGCACCCGTGGAGTCCTGGGCCACGACGAGCAGGCGGTCGCCCGCCACCGTCAGGTCGGCGAGCACGGTGGTCCCGGCCGGGGCCGGCCCGACCGGGCCGGCCACCGCGAACGCGCTGACGACGGTGCCCGGCGGCGATGCGGGCGTCCCGGCGGTGGTCGGAGAGCCCGACCCCCCGCTCGCGAAGGTGGGGTCGAGGACCACCCGAGATGCGTCGAAGCTGGCGATCCACGCGGTCGCCGTCCCGCCACCGGTCCAGCTCAGGGTCGTCGAGGTGAGCGTCGGGGAGCCGAACCGGGACAGGACGTGCAGGGAGACGTCGCCGCTCCCCCCGGGTGCGACCTGGCCGGTAGAGGTCCATCCGGGGATGCTCACCGAGGAGACCGCGGCGGACGTCGCGACGACGGCCACCAGCCAGTCCGTCAGGGCACTGGTGGGCACCGCCACCGTGAGCGGCGAGGCGCCCGCGGGCGTGGTCGAGGCGCCGAGCATGACCGGCACGGACGGTGCACCCCCGCCGCAGCTGCGGGTGGCGACCGGCGCGACGGAGGCCAGGGCGGCCGCCTGCCACGACCCGTCCGCCGCCGTGGCCGCGACGAACCCGGCGCCGGCAGGCGGAGCCGTCGTGGCCGCCCCCAGCAGCGCGCTGCACACGAGCACCACGAGGACGAGACGCCGGACCCAGCCGACGCCCGGCCCGGGCCGCCGGCCCGACCACGCCATGCCCTCCACCTCCGCTCACGACCACCGGCCCCGGCCGCCCCGAGTGCATCGGCACACCGGCCCCCGTGGCTGAGGGCCTGCTCCCGGGACCGTTCAGTCCCGGCGGGCACCCGCCGATACCGTCACGGTGCGACCACGCCCGCCGTTCGACGCCCTGCCGCCGCGCGCGGCGGCCGGCGGCGCCCGCATCGTCCCGGCCCACGAGGGCACGGCGATGCGGCCCGTCGTCGTCGCGCTCGTGGCGGCCATGCTCGTGATGCTGACCGTCGTCGTGCTGGCTCTCGTCGTCGACGCCACCCGGGCCGCGTTCAGCGCGAGCACCACCAACCCCGGCAACAGCTGGCAGGCCGGCACGGTGTCGATCACCGATGACGACAGCGGGACGGCGCTCTTCTCGGCCACCGGGCTCGTGCCCGGCGACACCGGCACCAACTGCGTCGTCGTCCGGTACGACGGCTCGGCCGTCCCCGCCCGGGTGCGGCTGTCCGGGGCCGCCGCCGGCGGGACGCTGGGGCAGTACCTGGACCTGACCGTCCAGCGCGGCAGCGGGACGGCCGCCACCGGCTTCGGCGACTGCACGGGCTTCAGCGCGACCGAGACCCTGTACACCGGCACCGTCGCCGGCTTCGCGACCAGCCACGGGTCCTTCGCCACCGGCGTGGGCACCTGGAACCCCTCGGCGACGGGCCAGGAGAGCGTGTACCGCTTCACCTGGACGCTGCAGGACGACAACGCCGCCCAGGGTGCCTCGGTCAACGCGACGTTCACGTGGGAGGCGCGCGCCCCGTGACCGGCGTCCGCACAGCGGTGGCCGGGCCGGGCCCCGCGGTCAGGCTGCTCGCGACCCTGCTCGCGGCGACGTACCTCTTCGCCGGGGGCTGGCTCGCCACGCTCGTCCTGGCGGGTTCGCTCGCGCCCGGCTGGTCGGCCCACGTCGTGACGAGCGGGTCGATGGCGCCCGCGCTGCGCCCGGGGGACGTGGTGCTCACCTCGCCGGTAGCGACCGAGGCCGTCCAGCCCGGAAGCGTCGTCACGTTCCACGACAGCGGGGCGCTCGTCACCCATCGGGTCGTCCAGGCTCACCCCGACGGCAGCTGGACCACGCGCGGCGACGCCAATCCGACACCGGACACGGCCCGGCTCACGCCCGACCGGGTGGTCGGGATCGGGCGGGTCGTCGTCCCGCTCGCCGGCTACCCCGTGCACTGGCTCCGCGAGCGCCACGGAGCGGCCCTCGCGGCCTGGATCGTCGGCACCGTCGCCGCCGTCGTGCTCGTCGCGTCGCGGGCGCCGCTGGCCGGATCCCGGCGAGCACCGGGCCCCGGGGACTGGGGCGCCCGGTGAACGGAACCGGCCGGGGCGCCGCCGTCGCCGCCGAGATCGCGACGTCCCGCGCGCGTGCCGACGCCTCCCTGGAGCTCGCGCTGCGCTGGGCCAGGATCCTCACGCTGGGCGTCGCCGTCCTCCTGCTGCTCACCCCGGGCAGTGCCCGGGGCGGACCGGTCGCCGCCGCGGTCGCCGTGATCGCCGGGGTCGCCGTGATCGTCGCCGTCGAGCTGCTCGTCCGTGCCGTCCCGCCCGACCGCGGCCCCGCCCGGGCCGCGGCGACCGGCTTCCTGGGCGCCGTGGAGGTCGCCGCGGCCTCGGCCGCGGCGATCGCCGTCGGCGAGGCCGGGTGGGTCCTGCTCCTGCTGCCGCTGCTGTCGGTGGGCCTGCGCTCGGGCCTGCGCGCCCTGGCCGTGGCCTGGCTCGTGGTCGCCGCCGTGCGGCTGGGGTCGCTGCCGCCGCTGGGCCCCGTCGACGCGAGCTCCGACCCGGTGCGCCTCCTGCAGGACCGGCTCACCCAGCTCTCGCTCCTGCTCCTCGTCGCCCTGGTCGCCGGGTTCCTCAACGGCCACCTCGTGCTCGCGCTGGAGGCGGCGGCCACCGTGACCGCCCGGACCAGGTGGCGGGGGCAGCTCCTGGAGACGCTGGCCGCGGCCGCCCCGGGCCTGACCGTGGTCGGCCGGGACGAGCTGGACCGGGTCCCGTCCCTGCTCGTCGAGCTCGGGGCCGACGGGGCGGAGCTCTGGCGCCGCGGTGACCCCGACCCGGAGCTCCTGGCGTGGGCGGGCCGCCCGGCGGCGGCGCCC